>NZ_JBIVGI010000002.1:507069-611293 GCF_044748625.1 Kitasatospora sp. NPDC089913
CGATGGGTCCGCGCCCCCGCCCCCCGACGCGGCCTGCCCCCCCGGTGGGGGGGCCCCTTTTACCACACCCGCCCCCCCGGCGGGGGGGGGGGGGCCCCGGCCCCCCCCCCGGGCCCCCCCCCCGCCGGTCTGCTGGCAGGACGTCGCGCTGGCGCTCGCGGCCGTCGTCCCGGAGCTGTTCTACTTCGGGACCGTGCTCGCCCCCTGGACGAGCTGGGACCAGCGGGTGTGGATGTTCCTGCTCGCCCTGGGCGAGGCCGCCGCCCTGGTGGTGCGCCGCCGGTGGCCGGTGGCGGTGTTCGGCGCCGTGTGGGTGGTCTCCGCCGGCTCCGACCTGCTCTCCTGGGCGAACACGCTCGACTACGTGCCCTGCTTCGGGCTCCTGATCGCGCTCTACACCGTCGCCGCGTCGTGCCGGCGACCGGTCGCGTACGCGGCCCTGTTCCTCACCCTGGTGCCGCTGGGGCTGGCGATCGCCGAGACCATCGGCGACTACCAGGGGCCGCGCTTCGCCTCCGTCCTCGTCGCGAACCTCGCCTTCTACGTGCCGGTGACGCTGGTGGTCTGGGGCTTCGCCCGGTGGAGCCGGGCGGCCGAGGAGGCCGCCGAACGGCACCGGCGGGAGGTGGCCGACGCGCGGCTGCGGGTCACCCAGGAGCGGGTGCGGATCGCACGGGAACTGCACGACATCGTCGCGAACGCCGTGGCGGTGATCGTCATGCGGGCGGAGACGGCGCGGGTCACGGCCCTGGAGGATCCGGCACGCGGGGAGGCGTTCGGGCACATCGAGGACCTCGGCCGGTCGACGATGGCCGAGCTGCGGCACATGCTGCGGCTGCTCCGCAGTTCCGAGGCGGCGGTCGAGTCCGGGTACAGCCACGGCCTGGCCGATCTGGACCGGTTGCTGGCGGACGTCCGCAAGGCCGGTGTCCGGATCTCGGTGGAGACCCGGGGCGCCCCGCTGCGGATCGACGACAGCGTCAGCCAGACCGCCTACCGACTGGTCCAGGAGGCCGCCACCAACATCACCAAGCACGCCGGTCCCGGCACCAGGGCGGTGGTGCGGATCACCTGGGACCGGGCACTGCTGATCGAGGTGGTCGACGACGGCGCCGGGCGGCCGCCGGACGACCGGCGGGAACTGTCGACCGGGCACGGGCTGCTCGGACTGCGCGAACGGGTGGCGCTGTACGGCGGCCTGCTGAGCGCGGCCCCGTACGGGCCCGGGTACCGGGTGGCGGCGGCACTGCCGGTGTCCATGGCCGGCGGGGCCGGTCCGGGCACCGGTTCGGACGCCGGTCCGCGAGCCGCCGCGGGCACCGCTGCGGCGCCACCGGCGAACGGGGTCAGCGGAAGGCGTCGGAGAGGCGGGTGAAGGTCCGGCCGGCGGCGAGGAGGGTGGGGAGGGCGGCGGCCAGGCCGGGGGCGGTGCCGGCGGTGGGGTGGTTCATGTGGGCGATGACGATGCCGCCCGGCGCGGTGTCGAGGAGTTCCCGGCGGACCTGGGCGGCGGGGAGGGTGGCGCCGCCGTCGGCGTTGGTGCTGAAGCCGGCGATCCGCTGGCCGAGGTCTGCGGCGATCCGGGTGGCGACGTCGTCGTAGTGGGCGGTGCCGGAACGGAAGAAGGCGGGCGGGCGGCCGAGGAGGGCGGTGAGCTTGGCGAGGTTCCCCGCGATCTCGTCGTGGACCTCGCCGGGGTCGCGGGTGCCGGCGATGCCGTAGGCCGGGCGGCCGGTGACGGAGAGGGGGCGGTGGGCGGTGCCGTGGTTGGCGATCTCGAACAGCGGGTCGGCGGCGAGGTCCTCGAAGACGGCGGGGTTGGCGTCGATCCAGCGGGCGTTCAGGAAGAGGGTGGCGGGGACGCCGTGGCTGCGGAGGGTGGCGACGAGGGCGGCGTCGTAGCCCGAGCCGCCGGGACCGCCGCAGGCGTCGAAGGTGAGCGCGACGGCGGGGGCGGCGGCCCTGGGGAGGGTGGTCAGCACCCCGGGGACGTCGAGGCCCCAGGCGGCGGGGGCGGCGTCGGCGTAGCGGGCGACGACGGAGGCCCGGGTGGGGACGGCGGCGGGAACGGGGGCCGGCGCGGGGACCTCGGGCGCGGGCGCGTCGGGGGCGGGGGCCTCGGGGGTCGGGGCCGGGGTGGGAGCGGCCGTCGGGCTCGCGGTCGGCGTGGAGGCCGCCGGTTCCGAGGCCGGGACGGGCGCCGCACCGGTCACGAGCGGCGCGGTCGGGACGGGCGCACCGGGCGCCACCGTCGGCCCGGGCGGCACGGGGCTCGTCGTCGGCGCGCAGGCGGCCAGGGCGGCGCCGGCCGCGGCCGCCAGGAGGGTCCGCCGACTGAGTGACATCAATGCGCTCCGAATCTGCCTGACTGTCAGATGATCTGACTACCTCCTATTCAGGGCCCGCCCCGCCCCCCGGCGCAACCCGGGTCCGCCTTCACGGGGCCTCCGCCCGGTGGTGGGGCCCGGCTCACCGGGGGTTCACCGGAGCGAGCGGGCCGCGGGTAGGTACCGGCCGCGAGCATCCCCGACCAGAGCGGAGGCACCCGATGGCGGACGACGTGCACGAGGAGAAGGCCCGGCCGGGCCGGCGCGGGCTACTGGCCGCGGGCGCGGCGGGCGTGCTCGGCGCGGTGGCGGCGGGGGCCGGCAGCGCCCGGGCCGAGGGAGCCGCGGCCCCGGCCGCGCCCCAGGACCGGACGATCACCCTGACCGGGAAGCTGCCGACCGGCGCACCCGACTTCGTGTACCTGCCGTTCGACGTCCCGTCCGGCGTCCGCGAGGTCGCGGTCTCCTACCGGTACGACAAGCCCACCGTGCCGCCCGGCACCCCGGGCAACTCCTGCGACATCGGGCTGTTCGACGAGCGCGGCACCGACCTCGGCGGCCGGGGCTTCCGCGGCTGGTCCGGCGGCTTCCGGACCGAGTTCGCGGTGAGCCGGGAGCAGGCCACGCCCGGATACCTGCCGGGGCCGGTCCGCCCGGGCCGCTGGAACGTCGTCCTCGGCCCGTACCAGGTCGCGCCGCAGGGGCTGGAGTACCGGGTCGACGTCACACTGCGGTTCGGGGCGCCCGGCGCCGCGTTCACCCCCGCCTACCCGCCGGAGCGCGCCCGGGGGCGCGGCCGCGCCTGGTACCGGGGCGACTGCCACCTGCACACCGTGCACTCCGACGGGCGCCGCGAACCCGCCGAGGTGGCCGCCGGGGCGCGCGCGGCCGGGCTGGACTTCATCGTGTCCACCGACCACAACACCTCCTCCGCCCACGGCGCCTGGGGCCCGCTGGCCGGACCGGACCTGCTGATCCTGCCCGGCGAGGAGGTCACCACCCGCAACGGCCACTGGCTGGCGCTGGGCCTGCGCCCGGGCGAGTTCGTCGACTGGCGCTACCGCTCCCGCGACGAGGCCCTCCCCCGGTTCGCCCGCCAGGTGAAGCGGCAGGGCGGCCTGGTGGTGCCGGCGCACCCGTTCTGCCCGTACGTGGCCTGCCAGTGGAAGTTCGGGTACGAGCACGCGGACGCGGTCGAGGTGTGGAACGGCCCCTGGACGTACGACGACGAGTCGGCCGTGGACGGCTGGGACGCCCAACTGGCGGTGGCGCTGCGCGACGGGCGTTCCTGGCTGCCCGCGATCGGCAACAGCGACGCCCACAGTGCCCCGCAGGTGATCGGCTCGCCGCACACCGTGGTGCTCGCCGAGGACCTCGACCGCGACCACATCCTCGACGGACTGCGGTCCGGCCGCAGCTGGCTCGCCGAATCGGCCGCCGTCCAGCTCGACTTCACGGCGACCGGGAACGGCCGGCAGGCCGGGATCGGCGAGCAGCTGACCGTGCCCGCGGACGCGCCGGTGGACGTCCGGCTGGCCGTCTCCGGGGTGCCGAACGGCACGGTGCGGTTCCTGACCGACGAGGGCCAGCTGCACCAGGAGTCGCTGCCCGCCGACGGCACGGGCACGGTGGTCTGGCGGACGACCGCCTCGCTCGCCGCGTTCGTCCGGGCCGAGGTGCGGCACCCGAGGGCCGACGGGACCCCGGGCCGGGGCAACGCGATGGGCCCGGACCTCCCCTGGGGCCCGATGGCCGCGCTCACCAACCCGATCGTGCTGCGGGCCCGGGCGTAGGCCGCGCGGACCGGGACGCGGCGCGGACGCGGGCGTAGCGGGGAGGCGAACGGACGGCGTGGGGCCTGCGGGGGGACGGCGGGAGGTCCGGGGAGGGGAGGACTCCGGGGCGCACCGTGGACTAGGTTGATCCCCGACAGCAGTCACTCGTAGGGACGAGGCGGTCGGCTGTCCGCCTTGCCGGATTCGGCCGGTTCGTGTTCCGACTCCGGCCGGCCCCCGCGTGTTCCGCCCGTCCCGCCCGGCCCCGTCCGTCCCCGGCCCGCGAAGGGATCAGCAGCTGTGAACCGTACGACCGTAGGTGGGCCGGAGCTCGGAGGCGGACGGGGGGCGGGCAGCGTGGTCGTCCTCTCCGACCCGGCCGCCGGCGCCGGGAGCGGCGCGGTGGCCCCCCTGGTCGCGGACGCGCTCTTCCCCAGCGTCCACCTGCGCGCGGAGGACTTCCGGCGGGCGGTCCGGCAGGGCTACGTCGCCCCGGACCGCCCGGAGGCGCGGCGGCAGAACGTGACCGCGCTGGCGGCGACCGCCCAGGCGGCCTTCGCCTTCGCCTCGGGCGGCTACCAGGTGGTGGTGGAGGGCTCGGTCGCCCCGACCGCGCTGGACGCCTTCCGGCGGGAGAGCCGGGCCACCGGCGCGCCGCTGCACTACGTGGTGCTCAACGGGGGCACGGCGGGCGGTACGGCGGCCGACGGTGCGCCGAAGGCCGGGAGCCCGGCGGCGGACGCGGCCGAGGCCACGGCGGACACCGTGCTGGCGGGGCTGCGCCGGGGGGCCTACCTGCTCGGCTGGTGATCCCGCCGCCGCCCCGGGGGGAGACCGGGGCGGCGGCGGGAACGGAGCGGCGGCGAACGACGGCCGCTAACGGAAGAGGGTCGGTCGGTTCTGGGGGGACCGACCGACCCGTCGCGGCACCACGGCCCCGAGCGGCGACGCCCCGGCGCCCGCCCTCCCACAAGAGCGAACGCCGGGGCGGCCGCGGGCCCGGCGCCCGAACGGGGGTACGGACGCCGGTGGCGGTGCCGCCACAATGGTCAACGGGCCGCGGTGCGGAAGCGGTTCACGGCCTTCCGGTCCGGGTCCGCCCGGACCGGCCCCGGTTTCCCCAAAGGGCAGCGATCCGCGACGGTCCCCCGTCCGTCCGGACGGACGGACGGGCCTCCGGCCGCGGTCGTCAACCGGTCAGCCCGTCAACCCGTCAACCCGTCAGCCCGTCAGCCCGCCCAGGCCATCCCGCGGGCCTCCAGGATCGGCCGCAGGGCGCGGACCGCGTAGAAGCTGCGGGACTTCACCGTGCCGACCGGCACCCCCAGCACCTGCGCCACCTCGACCATCGACCGGCCCTTCATGTGCAACTGGACCAGGACGTCCCGGTGGTGCGGCTGGAGCTCGGCCATCGCCACCGCGACGTCCTGGGCGACGAGCACCTCGTCGTAGGGGTCGTGGGCGCCCGCGTGGTCCTCCGGGCTCTCGTCGGCGACCTCCTGGGCGCGGGCGGCCTGCATCCGGTAGTGGTCGATGGCGATCCGGCGCGCCACCGTGAACAGCCACGGACGGCTGTGCTCGGGGCCGCGCTGCACGGCCGCCGGGTTCTGCCAGGCCCGCAGCAGGGTCTCCTGGACGATGTCCTCCGCCTTGCCCCGGTCCCCGCTGGTCACCCGGAGCATCGCGCGCAGCAGGTAGCCGCCGTGCAGGCGGTACAGCTCGGCGAGAACGTCCTGGTCCAGGGTGGGCCGGGCGGCGGGCGCGGCGGGCACGGCAGGCGGGGCGGGCACGGCGGGTACCCGGGCGTCCCCGGAGGTCGTCCCGGCCAGGGCGGTTGCGTCGATGGCCACGGCTGTTGAGCCCCTCACACCATTCATCGGTACCTCGGTCGGTCGGTACCGGGGTCGATCGCTGTCTCGGTGCTCCGGGGCAGGCCACCGCGATCGGACGGCTCCCCGGGCGGTGCCACGCTGGCAGCCCCCGCCAACGCGGGGCCAACGCGGCCGCGACCGCCCGCGTTGGCGGGACGTTGGCGGGCCCCTGCGCGGCCTCACTCCGCCGGTGTCACTCCGCCGACGTCACTCCGCCGGCGGTGCCCCCGCGCCGGCCCGCGCCCCCGACCCCGCCCCGGCCCGCGCGGCCGCCCGGTTGCGGCCGACCTTGGCGGCGGCCGCCGCCAGGGCCAGCAGCGCCGCACCGCCCAGGCTCACCCCGGTGACCGCCGACGCCAACCGCACCGGCCTCCCGTCCGGCGGCGGCGGGACCAGCACCGGGTCGGCGGCCGCCGGGTCGGCGGATCCCGGGACCGCCGCCGGACCGGCGGCGGCCGGGGTGCCCACGGCCGTCACCGGGTCCACCGCCCCCCAGCCGACGCCCGGATCGGGCAGCGCCGTACCGGGCCGGTAGGCGGTCGATCGCAGCCGGTCGGCGAGCTGCTCGGCCGTCAGCGAGGGCGACCGGCCGAGCACCAGGGCCGCCGTCCCCGCCACCAGCGCGGCGGCGTAGCTCGGCCCGGAGACCGTGAAGGTGCCGCCGCCGGGGCCGGCTGCCAGCAGTCCCTCGCCCGGCGCGGTCACGTCCACCCGCGAGGCCCGCCCGGGGGCGGGGGCGGCGGCGCCACCGGCCTGGCCCGCCGCACCGGAGGAACCCGCGGAGCCGCCGGTGGAGCCGGAGGCCCCGGCACCGGCACCGGCCGGTGCGCCGTCGGCGCCGATCCCGGCCACCGCGAGCACCCCGGGGTACCCGGCGGGGTAGACCGGGCCGTTCACGGTCTGGCTGTCCGGTCCGACCGGGGCGACCAGCAGCATCCCCTTCGCCGCCGCGTAGCCGACCGCGTCGGCCAGGGCGGGCGCGGGCTCCGCGATCGGCGCCGCGACCAGGCCGATCCGGGCACCGCCGTCGGCGGCCGCGCGGATGCCCCGGGCGAGCAGGTCGGCGTTGGTGCTGCCGGCGTCGTCGGTGGCGGCCACAGCCAGCACCTTCGCGGCCGGGGCGACGCCGGCCGGGCCGCCGTCGGCGGGGCGGCGGCCGGCCACCAGGGTCGCGAGCGCGGTGCCGTGGCCGACGCAGTCCCGGCCGGCGTCGCCGTCCCCGTGCAGTCGGGGCCCGAGCGTGAGCCGCCCGGCCAGCGGGCCGGCGCCCGATCCGGTCGCGGCGTCCACCCCGGAGCCGATCACGGCCACCGTCACCCCGGCGCCCCGGCTCAACGGCCAGACGGCCTCCGGCCGCAGGAAGACCTGCGACCAACCGGGCCGGTCCGCGGCGCGGGCGGACGGCTTGCGGCACCCGTTCTGCCGGACGTCGGACAGCGTCTGCGCCAGTGGGGGGAACTCCGCCGCCTGCGTTCCCGCACCCCCGCCGGCGGCGGCACCGCCCCCGGCAGCAGCACCGGCGCCACCGGCAGCAGCACCCGGAGTGACACCCGGCACCGCGTTCCCGACGGACGGCACCGTGCTGGCCGCCGCAGGGCCGGCCACCAGCGGCCCGGCCCCGGACGCACCCGCCCCCGCGGCGGCGGCCGGAGCGAGGGCGGCGAGCGCCGCGAGGCCGCCGGCCACCGCGGTGGCGGGGCGGGCGAGCCGCCCCCCGCCTCGGCCGGTGCTCACACCGCGCTGCCGGAGCGGTCCGCGGCGATGTCCTCGGGCAGCAGCAGGCTGAGCTCCGAGAGGTCGGCGACGTCCAGCCGGCTGAGCCGCCCGGCCTGGCGGGTGATCATGCCCTCCAGGGTCTGCCGGGCGAAGCGGCCGTTGCCGAAGGTGCGGTCGCGCGGGACTCCCGCGAACAGCTGCCCCAGCGCCTCCAGCGTGTGCGGCGCGATCTCGTACCCGGCCTTGACCGCGTGGTTGCGCACGATGGTGACCATCTCCGCGTCGGAGTAGTGGCCGAAGTCGATCTGCCGGGAGAAGCGGGAGGCGAGACCGGGGTTGGAGGAGAGGAAGTGCCGCATCTCGTCCTCGTAGCCGGCCACGATCACCACCACCTCGTCCCGGTGGTCCTCCATCAGCTTCATCAGGGTGTCCACGGCCTCCTGGCCGAAGTCCCCGCCGCCGCCGTGCCGGGGCGTCAGGGTGTACGCCTCGTCGACGAACAGGACGCCGCCGCGGGCCCGGTCGAACGCCTCCTTGGTGAGCTGGGCGGTGTGGCCGACGTAGCGGCCGACCAGGTCGGCCCGGGCGGTCTCGATCAGCTGGCCGCCGGGCAGCACGCCCAGCTCGGACAGCAGCCGCCCGTAGAGCCGGGCGACCGTGGTCTTGCCGGTACCGGGCGGACCGGCGAAGACCAGGTGGTGGCTGATGGTGGCGGTGGGCAGCCCGGCCTCCTCGCGGCGGCGGACCTGCCGGATCAGGTTCACCAGGTCCTCGACCTGCTCCTTGGCGGCGGGCAGGCCGACCAGGGCCTGGAGCTCGGCCAGCGGCTCGGTGCCGTCGGCCTCCTTCACCGGCGGTTCGAGCTCGACGCCGACGTCCCCCGGGACGAGCACGGCGAGGTCCTGGTCGCTGATCTCGGCCTGCTCCGCCAGCCGGGTCGCCTGCCGGTCGACCATCTCCTCGAAGACCTTCCGGGCCGCGCGGCCGTTGCCGAAGTCCTCGCCGCGCGGCATCCGCTCGAAGAGCAGCGTCAGCGCGTCGCCGGTGCCCTCGGCGAGCTCGTAGCCGTGGCTCGTGGCGGCCCGCTCGACGATCGTGACCAGTTCGTCGACCTCGTAGTTGGCGAAGTCGACGGTCCGGCTGAACCGGGAGGCGAGACCGGGGTTGGAGGCCAGGAACTCGGTGATCTCGGCGGAGTAGCCGGCCACGATCACCACCACGTCCTCGCGGTGGTCCTCCATCAGCTTGACCAGGGTGTCGATCGCCTCCCGCCCGAAGTCCGGGCCGGAGCCGCCGGAACCGGCCGACAGGGTGTACGCCTCGTCGATGAACAGCACGCCGCCGAGCGCCTGCTGGAACACCTCGGTGGTCTTGATCGCGGTGCCGCCGATGATCGAGGCGACCAGGTCGGCCCGGGCCACCTCGGTCAGGTGCCCGCTGCGCAGCACGCCCAGGTCGGCGAGGATCGCGCCGTAGAGTCGGGCGACCGTGGTCTTGCCGGTACCGGGCGGACCGGCGAAGACCAGGTGGCGGCTCATCGGCAGGGCCGGCATGCCGGCCAGTTCTCGGCGGCGGGCCAGCTTGTTGAGGTTGACCAGGGTGGCGACCTGCTCCTTGACGCCGGCCAGGCCGACCAGCGACTCCAGCACCTCCAGCGGTCCGGGCGGTGCGGCCGGGGCGGCGGCGCGGCCGGGTTCGGCGTCCGGCCCGGGGTCGCCGTTACCAGTGGCAGCGGCCGGGCCCGAGCCGGTGGCGCCCTCGGCGCGCGGGCTGCCGGTGGCGGCCGCGGCGGTGCCGTGGGCGTCCGGAAGACCGTTCTCCTCGCTGGTCAGCTGCTCCACCGCGAGCCGCTCGCTCGGGGCCGTCTGCCGCAGGCCGGAGCCCCGGTTGCGGGACAGCGTGCAGCCGGTCAGCCGGACCGCCTCCACCGAGTCCAGGCGCACCCCGTCGCCGATGTTCTCCACCGCGTCGACCTGGGCCAGGGCGGCCCGCCCGCCCGCGCCGATCCGCACGCCGTGGCGGCGGTTGCCGTGGCTGCGGACCCGGGTGCAGCTCAGGTCGCCGCCGTCCTCGACGGACAGGCCGTCCTCGCCCGAGCCGCTCACCTCGCAGTCGCGCAGCGCGGCCCGGCCGACCTTGCCGACCAGCACGCCGGAGCCCTTGGCACCGCGCACCACCCCGGCGCCGACGAAGGTGTCCGCGCCGTCGGTGATCCGCAGTCCGGCCCGCCCGGCGTCGGTCACCTCGACGCCCTCCAGCCGGCCCCGGCCGTCCCGCAGCACCTCGATGCCGTCGGCGCCCGCGCCGGTGACGGTCAGGTGGCGCACCCGGGGGTTGGCGCCGCCGCCGATCGACAGGCCGGGCCCGGTGACGTCGCGGATCTCCAGCCGGTCGATGTCGGCGGCGCTCTCCTCGGCCAGCTCGACGCCGGCCCCGCCGCAGCCACGCACCACGGTGCCCCTGAGCACCGGACCGGCGTGCTCGCCGACCCAGATGCCGGTGCCCTCGGCGTCGGCGACCTCGCAGTTCTCGAAGTGGCCGCGCGAACGGCCGGTGATGTGGATGCCGTGACCGGCGGTGCGGGCGGTGGAGCAGCGGCGCAGCTCCGGGTCGGTGCCTGCGGCGAGCGCGATGCCGTGGCCGGTGGTGGCGCTGACCACGCAGTCCTCCAGCACCACCCGGGCCTCGGAGCTGATGTACACGCCGATGGCGGTGTCCCGGACGGCGGTGCGCACCAGCCGGGTCGTGGAGCGCTCCTCCAGCGCGACGGCGG
This sequence comes from Kitasatospora sp. NPDC089913, assembly GCF_044748625.1. Lineage (NCBI taxonomy): Bacteria > Bacillati > Actinomycetota > Actinomycetes > Kitasatosporales > Streptomycetaceae > Kitasatospora > Kitasatospora sp. NPDC089913. The sequence goes on from NZ_JBIVGI010000002.1 coordinate 517,532, forward strand.
GCTTGTCGGTGACGGAGATCTCGCAGTCCTCGAAGGTGCCGCGGGCCTCGCCGTTGGCGCAGACGCCGTTGCCGCGGGCGTCGCGCAGCACGCAGTTGCGCAGCAGCGGGTTGGCCCGTTCGCCGACCACCACGGCGGAGGTGCCGAGGTGCTCGATGACGCAGTCCTCGATCACGCTGGTGCCGGTGGAGGTCTCGACGATGCCGGCGCCGGCCGGGTTGGTGACCCGGCAGTCGCGCATCGCGAGCGAACCCTGCTGGCGGGTGAGGACGGCCGTCCAGGAGCTGCCGACCACCTCGCAGTCGGACAGCGCTGCCTGGCCGCGCGGCACGTCGACGGCGGGGAGCTCCTCGTCCTCGCCCTGGACGACCAGGCCGGTGAGCTGGACGGCCTCGGCCACCACCTGGACGACGCAGCCCCGCCGGGCGGTGATCCGGACGCTGCCGCGCGGCTCCTCGGCGGTGATGGTGACCATCTTGGTGATGACCAGGTTCTCCTCGTAGCGGCCCGGGCGGACGGAGATCACCGCTCCGCTGCGGGCCGCCGCGAGCGCGTCGCCGATCGTGCGGTACGGGCCGCCCCGCTGTTCCGGGCACACCGTCAGCACATGGCGCGACATGGCCGTCCTCTCCTGGGTCTTCATGGGTACGTCGTCGTCGGGCGGGTCGGACGGGGCGGGGCCGGGGCGGGCGCGGTCAGGAGGCCGTGCAGTCGGCCCTGACGGCGGAGGCCGCGATGTGGGCCTTGTCAGTGGCGGTGCCGGCCCAGTCGAGGCCGCGGGAGTGCAGCATCACCGAGATCTTGCCGCCGGAGACCGCGAACGCCTTGCTGGTCACCCAGCTCCCGCGGCTGCCGGTCTGGTTGACCGAGAAGTCGCCGATGACGCCGGAGTTCGGGGTGGAGGAGTTCTGGACGGTGTAGTAGGCGGGCTTGCCGCCGACCAGCTTGTAGTCGCTGTTGTTGGGCACGTACACGGCGATCGTGCAGCTGCCGGTCGTGACCGGGGCGGTGGAGAACGTCCAGACCACCGAGTTGTCGTTGTCGTCCTTGGTGTCCGAGCCGGACATCGGCATCGACACGTACTTGCCGTTGCAGCCGGAGCCGCTGTACCCGCCGGTCGAACTGCTGAGCCAGCCCTTGGAACCGTCCTCCCAGTAGCCGTGCTGGGCGTAGGCGACCGAGCCGGTGCTGCAGTTGCCCCCGCCGATGGCACTGTAGGTGGCCTTGGCGGCGGCGGGCGGCTGGACGGGGGGCTGGGAGGCGGGCGGCGGCTGCGGCGCCGGCTGCTGGGGCGCGGGCTGCTGCGGGGCCGGCTGCTGGGGCGCCGGCTGCTGCGGGGCCGGCTGACCCGGCGCGGGCTGCTGCGGGGCCGGCTGCTGGGGCGCCGGCTGACCGGCACCGGGCTGCTGCGCGGCGGGCTGGCCCGTGACGGGCTGCGTCGACTTGCTGTTGCCACTGCCGCCACCGGTGCCGCTGCCGCCGGCGTTCTGGGTCCCGCTCTGCGGTGCCTTGCCCACCGGGACAGTGGTGCCGACCGGCTGACCGCCCGGTACCGCCGGGGTGCCGACGCTGCCGCCGAGGGCGATCCCGGGAACGGTGCCCGAGCCGTCCGGCGAGGGCGGGGTGAGCGCGGGGTCACCGGTCGCGGGCGGATCGACGGGCGCCGGGAGCGGGAGTCCGGTCGTGGGCGGGTCGGTCGGCGCGGGCGGCTGGACGTCGTCGATCTCCGGTCCGTCGACCAGCTGGGGGTCCGCGCGGTTCACACCCCGGTCGTCGCCGTGCTTGTCCGCGCCGTCGGTGATCAGGAACGGAAGCCCCATCAGCACCACGCCCGCCGTGGCGGCGGCGACCAGCGCGGGCCGCCGGAACCGGGGACGGCGGGAGCTCTCGTCCGGCTCCTCGGCCTCCGCGTGCTCGGCCCCGACCGGCTCCGGCGCCCCCGGCTCCTCCCCCGGGCCGAACCCGTCGGCGGACATGGACGCGCGGACGACCGCGACCGGCGGCACGGCGGCCGCCGCCATGGGCGCGGCCGGCCCGTACTGCGGCACGGCGACCTGCTCGGTCGGCGCCTCCGCCGCCGGGGCGGCCGCGGCGGCAGCGGCGGCCGTGCCGGCCGAGGCGGCCGGAGCGGCGGCCACCGGAGCCGCGGCCGGCTCCTCCTCCATCTCCCAGTCCATCGACGGCAGCTGGATGCCCGCCGCCCCGCCCCGAGCCCCGTTCCCGCCCGTACTCGTGCTCACCGCAGCTCCTCCGGCCTCGCATGCAGTCCCAGTCGACAGGACCACCCCGCCGACTGGACCTCGGGTGCTCCTACTCCGTTCCTACGGCCGGACCCGGCCGGACGGTTCACGACCGCTCACCGCCGCCGGGGAACCACTGCGTCAGGGCGCTGAAGATGCTGTCCTCCAGGGTTTGCGCGGGGGCCGGCTCCTCGACCTGCGGAGGCCCGTCGGCCTCGTGCGACGGCAGCGGCGTGTTCGACAGGTGCGGGGGCGGGACGTTCGGGGCCCGGGTGTTCGGGGCCTGCCCGTTCGAACCTTGCGGGGCCTGCCCGTTCGAACCCTGCGGGGGCCGGACGCTCGGGGGCGGGAGCACCACCCAGGAGTCCTCGGACGTCCCGCTCCGGGAATCCGACTCGTCCGTCAGGTCCGAGTGGAGCGAGGTGTTGTCCGAGTCCCCGCCGTCGAAGGGCAGGGCCGAGTACCAGGTGTTCGTGGTCGACTCGCGCTGGTGCGGCGCCTCCGGCAGGTCCAGCAGATCCGTGTCCACCGACACGTTGTCCGACTCGTCCCCCAGCCGGGCCCCCTCGTGCAGGTAGAACTCCTCCGGGGCCGTCGCGTACGAGGCGCCCGTGGCCTCCCGCCGGTGGTCGCCCGACACGTCCTCGGGGAGGAGTGTCCGCCTGCCGGTGTCCTGCACCAGGTCCGGAGTGTCGTGGTCCGAACCGTTCCGCGACGGCGAGGGAGCGGAGGAGTCCGACGTCAGGGGCTCGTCGACCGGGGTGTGCGGCAGACCCTCCGTCGGCGCACGCCGCACGGGCGGAACCTGCACGGGCGGGGTCTGCACAGGCGGGGTCTGCACAGGCGGGGTCTGCACCGGCGGAACCTGCACAGGCGGAACCTGCACGGGCGGGGTCTGCACAGGCGGAACCTGCACAGGCGGGCCCTGCACAGGCGGGCCCTGCACCGGCGGAACCTGCACAGGCGGGCCCTGCACCGGCGGAGTCTGCACCGGCGGAACCTGCTCAGGCGGCCCGACCCGGAAGCTCCGGACACCGCCCACGGGGCGGCCCGCCTCGGGTGCCTCCGCCCGCTCCACCCGCGCCGTGGTGGTCACGATGACCACCTCCACCTCGCGCCGGCTGCTCCGGAGCACTCCGCGCAGCGTCCGCTCCAGGCGGTCGGCCTCCCGCACGGCCCGCTCCGCCGGCGCGTCCAGGGTGATCTCGACCCGCCGGGGCGCGGTGCCCTCCGGGGCGAGGACCGTCCGCCGGACGTTCTCCAGCAGCCTGTTGAGGCTGCCGCCGCTGCCGGCGTCGGCGGCCAGCCGGATCGTCGGGTCCGGTTCGGGTGACGGTTCCCGCAGGCTGAGGTCCGCGTCCCGGCGGGGGCCGCCCGAAGCGTTCCAGTGGGTGTTCACCTCGGCCGCCGACAGGTCGCCGTGCTCGCCGACGTGCTCGACCAGGTGCTGGAGCCGGCGCCGGTCCGCGGCCGGGACGGCCTGACCGTCGCGCACCCGGCGGATCTGCTCGAAGGCTCCTCCGTTCGACTCGTCCGCGGCGAGCACGAGCGTCCGGTCCAGGCCCCTGAGCCACCGCACGGCCCGGTCGCCCTCGGTGGTGAGGGAGTCCGCGAGCAGGTCCCGGGCGACCCGGCCGACACCCAGGATCCGGGAGCGGTCGTCCGGAGCGGCCGGGTCCAGCCGCAGCGCCCTCGCGACCGACTGCACCGCCCCCGACGAGGCACCGTGCAGCCGGAGTTCACCGTCGCGCGCGTCCTCGTCGAACCGCAGGTAGCCGCCGGCGGGGACGTCCGCGCTCCCCTTGACCTGGTCGACGGGGATGTCGATCTCGATCGCCATCAGCTCCTGCCGGGGGAGCGTCTTCCCGTCCTTGTGGTAGACCACCTCCACCTCGGCGAAGCCGTGGTACCGCGCGGTGTCGGTCTTGATCTTGGCATTGTTGACGATCTGGCCGCCCTCGCCGGTCGCGAGGTCGGTCCGGTGCTGGTAGGCACCGTCGACGTAGACGCCGGCGCGACCGCCGACGTGCTCGTTGATCTCGCCCTTGCCGCCGCCGGTGAGGCGGACCGCCGCCTGGACCGAACGCTGGGCGTTGGCGCCGTCGGTGACCGAGGTCGTGTTGGTGGGGTTGGACTCCGACGTCGCGTCGGTCCGGACGAACTCCAGCTGCTTGATCCTCACCCTGACCTCCACCCGGGCGTCGCCGGCCAGGTCGGTCGGTCCGATCAGGAGGGTGGAGTTCCCCGGGCCGTGCGTGATCGTCGGCACCGACGGATCGGGAGCCGCGCCCGCGTTCTCCGCCGGGGTGCGCGGAGGGATCGGGGTGACCGGACTGCTGAGACGGCTCGCCAGCGCCACCGGGTCGATCATCCGGTCCACCGTGCCCCGGATCCGGTCCCAGGTGCCCGCGCCGAGGAACTCCTCCGCTCCTGCCTTCAGCTGCTGCCGCGCGTCCGGCCCCATCTCGACCTTCCGGACCACGTCCGTGTCGACGAGCCCGTGCGTCCACACCCGGTCCGGCGGGATCCGGACGGCCTGGCCCGCGGACGTGTGGTCGGTGAGGCCGCGCAGGGCGGCTCCGCGCGGCGCGGTCGCGGCGTCGAAGACGTTGCGGGGGTTGGGCGTGTCGCCGACCGGCGCCCGTTCCCTCGTCTCGGCGACGTCGATGACCGTCTCGATGCCGAGCGCGCGCCGGAAGTAGGCGTGCTTGGTGGCCATCACGAACGGCGGCGTGGTGCTGACCGGTTCCTTCCACTCGACCCGGAAGTGCAGGTCGGCCTCGCCGCTGAAGATGCTCGCGTTGGCGGGCTTCACCTTGGTGGTGTTGCCGGAGCCCGCACGGTTGGACCAGGTCTCCTGGGTGTCGTGCCCGGTCGCCCCGGTCAGCGACCCGCCCGCGTACCAGGGGCCGCCGCTGACCCCCAGCGTGGCGCGCAGCTGGTGGCCGGAGCCCGCCCCGCCGCCGGTCGCCCCGTCGGCCGCCGAGTGGCTGTGCTCGTTCTGGGTCCCGGTGTTGAACTCGGTGGTCTTGGTGCTGCCGGTGTGCTCCAGCGTGCGGACGGACGCGCCGATCCGAATGGTCACGCCCCCGTCGGAGACCACCAGTTCGCGGCCGGACATCATGGTCCTGAGCTGGTCGTGCAGGGTGTTCGGGGTGAGGACGTCGTAGAGCTTGTGCCGGAGGCCGGACCTGCCCGGGCCGGACAGCCACTTGGTGATGTCCCTGCCGCCGAACTCGCCCGGGTCGCCCTGTCCGCGCAGGAGGTCCTTGGCGAAGTCGGGCCTCCTGACGCCGGTGTCCGTGGTGGTGCTGTTCGTGTCGGCACTGTTCGCGACGATGGTGTTCGTGCTGGTGTTGTTCGTCGCGAGGCTGTCCATGCCGAGGCTGTTCCCGCCGGCGCTGTTCTCGTTGGCGTGCCCCGCGCCGGCGTTCCGGTCGGAGGACACCGATCCGGTGCTCCCGTGGGACGGCGCCGCGCCGTTGTTCCGGGCGTCCGGCACGAACACGTTGGTGACGACGTCCGAGGACCCGAGCCGGTGCGTCTGCCAGATCCGGTCCGGGACGGCGCGCGGCGCCTCCACCGGGCTGTACTGCGGCGTGATGACCTCGGCCGCCGCCCGGATGTCGCGGAGCTTCGTGGTGCTGGGGATCAGACCGCCCGTCCAGCCCCGGATCTCCACGTCGAATCTGACATCGGCGTCGGACACGGCGGCCCGCGACACGTTCTTCGCCCGGTTCACCGTGGTGCCCGCGGTCTCCAGGGCGACGCCGGTCGCCGAGTCGTGCCGGTAGGAGTAGTCGACCGTCAGCACGCTCTTGCCGTCCGCGCTCGGCTTGCCGGTCGCACCGACGGTGCCGGTGATGCGTTCCCGCTGGTCGTACGAGACGCCGTGGCCGGTCCGGTTCTGCGTACCGACCTCGATCTCGGCGTCACCCACCTCGCGGCGCAGCACGGGGGCTTCCGTCAACCTGGCCCGGACGACCACCTCGGCCGACCAGCCGGGGCCCCCGACCGGCACCTTGAGCGCCCCGCCCCGGGTGAGCTGGGACAGGTTGGCCTGGAGCGCCCTCGGCCCGAGTTCCTCGGTGAGGGTGCGCTCCAGTTGCCGGGAGACGCCGCCGCGCGCGGCGAAGCGCTTCTCCAGGGCGGCGCGGACGTCCGTGAGCACCTGGGTGCCCCCGCTCCGACCGTCGGGGAGGTCCTTGAACGAGACCACCGAGGAGGCGCCGAGCTGGTTGCGCGGCAGGACGGTGTGGGTCCGCAGGTGCGGCTCCAGGGGCAGTTCGGCCTTCGGGCCGCGAACGCTGAACTCGGTGCTGAAGTCCCCCTCGACGGGGCGCGGAGCGCCCCTGCCCTCCAGGGTCAGGGTCAGGGTCACCCGTCCGCCGAAGACGTCCTGCGCGTCGCGGACCTTGCTGTTCGCGTAGAGCTTGTCCGCGGCGGAGTCGCGGGTGCCGACCCGGACCCGCTCCTGCGAGCCGAGGTCCGCGTTGGCGTAGGGCGCGCCGGTGACACCGGGGAATCCGACGCCGCCCTGCTTGACCTCGTGCTTCCCTTCCTGCCGGCGCTCCGACTCGAAAGTGCTGGTCTCGTTCTGCCGGCTGAGGTCGGCCGCGGCGCTCTGCCTGAGGTACTTCGGGTCCGTGAGCGTGGCGGTGACGGTCACCTTGAGGTTGCGTCCGAGCACCGTGTCCTTGAGGACGCCCGGCTTGCTCTGGTCGAAGGAGTTCAGCTCGAACCGCTCGCCCCGGGTCATCGCACCGAGCCTGGATGCCAGCGCGGGCTGGGTGACGAGCTGCATCACCTCGTCCCGGACGGTCGGCCAGAGGTTCCCGTAGTACTCCTTGCCGGCCGTCTCCAGATCGGTCCGCAGCTTTTCGACGGAGCCGATGTCGCGGACGACCGTGGACTCCGGCAGGCGCTTCCCGACGAGCCTGGCCACCGCGGCCTCGGCCACGGCCTCATCGTGCTGCGGCGGTGCCACCAGGTCCGACCGCGGCATCACCGTACGGAACCCGACCGGGATCTCGACGGGATCGCCCACCTGCCGGTCGCCCTTGTGGACCACGACCTCCAGGTAGCCGTCGCCGTCGAGGATCGCGCCGGGTTCCTTGGTCTTGGTGGTGACCGCGGTCTCCAGGGTCCGGCCGGAGATGTGGATCGAGTCCGACCCCTTCCGGCCGCCGTAGGAAGCGCTGACATTGAGTTCGTCGGGGCCGATCCGGCCACCGCCCTGGATCTGCCGGAGCCCGCTCACGACCTTCCGCCGGAGCCTGGTGACCATGTCGCCCGCGCCGGTGTTGAACTCGGTCTCATTGGTGAGGGCCAGGACGTTCAGTTCGCGGTTGGCGGCCTTCACCTCGATCCGGACGTCGCTGCCGGGGACCCGCAGGACGACGGCCTCGCCGTTGGTCATGCCCTTGAAGTCCTGCTGGAGGCGCTGGTAGCCGAACTCCGCCACGAGCCGGTCGGACAGCAACCTGCGGTTGCTCCCGAGCGCCTCCCTGACGTCGGCGTTCCCGGCCAGGAGGTCGACCACGCCCGCCATCACCTGACGCTGCTGCGGTCGGCCCGGCGGGGTGTTCAGGACCTGCATCTCCACGGTGCCGGCGGCGTCCTCGCCCGGTGCGACGCGCAGCCGCGGCTCACCCTTGGCGTGGACGTCCAGCATGACGTGGGACAGGTGCAGCCGTGGCTGCGTCCGGCGGGCGGGGTCGAAGTCGTCCGGCCAGCCGAGGTGGACGGGGTCGAGGGCGTCGGCGGAGGCCCTGGTCTCGCGCTGCGGGATGCCGACCTCGATCGGGGTCGTCACGACGTTCGCGGCCGCCGGGTCCAGCCGGACCGACAGGTCCTCCGTCCCCCGCCGGCCGGCCGGCTGGTAGCCGACCTCCAGCCGCAGCTTGCCGTCGAACATCTCGGTCACCTCGGTGGTCTTGGACCGCGAGAAGAGGCGCGCCCGGGTGGTCAGGCCCTCCCAGGACATCAGGTCGCCCTGGACGCCGCCCGCGGCCTGGACCCGGAACAGCTTGACGAAGTCGAACCGCCCCTGGAGGCCGAGTCCGCCCCGCTTGCGGCCGCCCGTGGTGGTGCCGAGCGTCACGACGCGGTCGCTGCCGCCCTCGTACTCGAACTTGGCCTTCGCCTTGTCCTTCGACCGGTGCACCAGCTCCGCCACCTCGCCGCGGACGGTGATGGTGCCCTGCCGGGCGTCGGTGCCGACGGGGATGTGCAGGACCTCGCCCCGGGAGAGGGACGACACCTGGGCGCGCAGCCCGGAGTCGCTGAAGAGGCTCTCCGCGAGCGTCCTGGCCAGGGCCTCGCGGTTGACGGTCGCCGGGGGCAGGGCGTCGGCGATCCGCGCGGCGAGGTCGACCGTCAGGACGCTGCTCGGCTCGCCGATGGCGGTCACCATGTGCGAACCGGAGAGCATTCCGGACTCGGTGACGGCCCGCGGCGGCAGCAGGGGCGCCCGCTCGGCGGGCTTGGGCGGGACCGGAGCCACGGCGATCTCGTCCTTGGGCGGGTGCGCGGGCGCCTCCTGGATCTCGTCCTTGGGCAGGTGCGCGGGCGCCTCCTCGACCTCGGACTTCGACGGCCGACTGGTCGAACTCTGCCCCTCCGTCGACGCGTTCCTCGCGGCTTCGGCGTCCTCCATCTCCCTGAACCGCCGGTTGATCTCGGGCAGGTCCAGTTCCTCGGTCTCCCGCTTGCCCGGCACGAGGTTCTCGTCCACAGGGTTGCGGCCGTTGTCCTCGCCCCCGTCGACCGTCCTGGGAGCCTTGGCCTTGCCCTCCGCGTTCCTCCGGATCTGCTGCAGCTCCTGCTCGGTCGGTTCCTCGTCGCTGTCCTGCCTGAGCCGCTCCCGGTCCTGGTCCTGCTCGTCCTCGCTGGCCCGCCTGACCTGCTCCTGCTCGTCCTCGCTCGCCCGCCCGACCTCCTCCTGGTTCTGCTCCCGCTCCCGCCGCTGCCGGTCGAGCCGCTCCTGCTCCTGGCGGCGCTCGGCGGCGGCGACGGCCGAGTAGCCGTCCTGCTCGGTGTGGTCGATGGTGGTCCGGCGGCCGTTCGCCGTGCCGAACTCGGCGAGCGGCGCCCGCCCGTCGCGGACGTCCACGAGCGTGACCCGCAGGTCCAGCGCGGCGGCCGTGAGCACCGCGAAGGCGTCCCGCACGATCCGCGGCTCGACCGCGCCGCCCCCCTCCGTCCCGGGCCGCGCGGTGATCTCCCGCCGCAGGTCCTCGACGAAGGGCTGCCAGTCCGCGGGCTCGATGCCCAGCCGGCGGGCCCAGGCGGTGTGGAGTTCGTGCGCCTCCCGTGCCAGCTCGGGGTTGTCCCGGAACCGCTGCTGGACCAGCTCGTGCAGGGCCCGTTCCGCGGCGGCCGGGTCGGCGGCGAGCCGCCCGCCCTCCTCCTCGCCGAACAGCTTCCGCAGCAGCTGCGGATCCTCCTCGACGAGCGCGCGCAGCAGCGGCGAACCGGCCTCCGGAGCCTCCCCCTCGACCTGAGGGGTGTGCGGCTGCTGGTGCTGCTCGTGCGGCTGCGACCCGGAGGGGTGCAGCGCCTGCAGGGGCGGCTGCTGCGCGGCCGGGGGCCGCCGGCGCTGGGGGGCGAACTCCTGGCCGGGGACTCCTTCGTAGTCGGTGATCTGCCCGTGCCGCAGCGTCCCCCGGATCCGGACGCCGGCGAACTCCCCCTCGAACGGGCTGTTCGGGCCGTCCGACTGGTTGGCGACCATCCGGGCCGCGTATCGGCGCTCGGCCTCGGCCCACTCGGGCGGCAGGCCGCGCCCGGCGTCCTTCGCGAGGTCCTTGTGGAAGTCCGGCGAGAGCTCGGCCGGGTTCTCGTCCTCCTCGCGGGTGCGGGTCGGCGGACGCTCACCGGTGCCGGGGGTGACGGGGGCCCTGAGCGTGGACGCGGGCGGGTCGCCGGCCGGGCCGGCCGCCTGCTGGTCGTCGGTCGGCCGGTGGACGAGGTGCTGGCCGTCCCGGACGATGCCCTCGATCCGGACACCCCTGGACCGGCCGGTCCAGTGCACGCTGCCGTCGGGCAGCCGCGTCGAGCTCGTCCGGTTCCGGTAGGCGTAGTCCACCCGCTCCAGGGTGTCCTCGGGGCCCCAGTCCTTCGGGTAGAAGGTGTGGCCCTGTTCGTCGGCGCGGCGGTGCCAGCGGGACGGGAACCGGCTCATCGGCGAGCCCGGCGCGACGGTCGGGTCCAGGAAGTAGGCGTGCGCCCGCCTGGTGTCGTTGCTGTTGGTGATCAGGTCGGGCCCGACGTACAGGCCGCGGTCGGCGAGGTGGTCCGGCCTCGGCCGGTCGTTGTGGAAGCCGGTGAGCGTGTGCCGGTCGCCGTAGCGGTTCAGTTCGTCGACCCGGTGGCCGAACGGCGTGACCCGGACCTGCGGGACGAACGTGGTCGCCTCGAGTCCGTGCTGGTTGTCGGAGGGCCGGAACCAGATGAACTCGCCGCCCAGGATCTCGCCCTCGATCCGCACGCCGCCGTACTCGCCGGTCCACCGCTGCCGGCCGTCGACCGGCCCGGTCACGCCGTTGGTCCGCCGGGCGTCCAGGTACGCCTGCTTCGCGTTGTACACCGCGTCGTCGGCGTCCCAGTGGTCCGGGAACATCATCCGGTACCGGTCGCCGGAGCGTCGGCCGTCCGCCGGACCGCCGACGTCGGTGCGGTAGGTGCCGTTCGGGTTCTCCGAACCGGGCACCGGCGGCAGCCGGCGGCGTCCGGAGGCGGGCGGCGCGGGCAGGTGCCCGCCCCGGCCGTCCTGTCCGTCCTCCAGGGAGGTCCGGCGGGCGTCCTCGCCGAACTCCGCCCGCCGCTGCTGCGTGCCGGGCGGGGTCACCGCCGGGGGCCTGCCGAAGGCCCGGTCGAGCACCGCGCCCAGCTGGTCGAGGTGGTGCGGCCGCACGGCCGCTTCCGGCATGTCGGTGCCGATGTCCTGCCGGGGATGGGCCGCGTCGAACGAGGGTCGGCCGTACCGGTCCAGCGACGCGGAGCTCATCAGCCCGAGCCCGGGGTAGACGGGACGGGGGTCGCTGCCCGGCCGGCGGTACTCGTCGTCCAGGCCGAGCAGGTGGCCGATCTCGTGGGCGATCACCCGCGGATGGCTCTCCACCCCCCAGGTCCCGGAGTCCTCCGGGACGGTTCCGTCCCAGAGTCCGACGGTGTGGTGCGGCGCCTCGGTCGGGCCGACGAACCGGACGGCCACCTCCAGCCGGGAGCCGTCGGGCAGCCGCTGGCCCCGGTCGTAGACCTGACGCAGACCCGTCTCGGCGGAGAGGTGCACGTGTTCGATGTCCCAGGTCCGCCGCGCTCCGGTGCTGGTCAGCCCGTCCGTGTCGAGATGCACCCGGACGGTCAGCACGGTCCGGGTGTCGCCGTCGGGGTCCATCACCCGTCGGGCCTCGAAGGCCTGGATCCGCTGGGCCTGCAGGGAGGACAGGAACCTGCCCTCGGGCGTCCCGGTGTCGGGCGGCCGCACCTCGACCGTGCGCAGCACCCGGCCGGGCGCGGGCGGCGGCACCGGGGAGGCCGAGGCCTGGTCGCCGAACCGCTGGCCGGACGGGGCGTGGTAGTCGAGGATCCGGCCGTTGTCGACCAGCAGCCTCATCCGGACGCCGGCGAACTCGCCCTCGACGATCGCCTGCGTCCGCAGGCGGTCGCGGTGGTAGTCGCTCGCCCTCAGCACCTGCTCCGCGGCGTGGTGGCGCTCGTCCGCGATCCACTCGCGGGGCAGGCCGAGACCGCTGTGCACGAGGGCCTGGGGCTCGAACAGGCGGCGGTCGAAGCGGGGCGGCACCGGCCGCAGTTCGGGGGCGGCCGGCGGATCGTCAGGATCCGGGAACCGGAGCATGGGCGCCGACTCTCCGTCCATGCCCTCCCGGACGTGCTCGGTGCCGTGGAACACCGCGTCGATCAGGCCCTGCTCGTGCTCCCGCTGGAGCGCGGCCGGGAGGGTGATGCGGCCGACTCCGATGTGCCAGGAGGCTTCCTGCGGCGAGTCGGTGAAGTCCAGGGTCGCCCGCAGCTGCCGGTGGGCGGTCGAGTCCTCGAAGAGCCTCTCGACGTGGTCCGTCAGCCGCGCCCGCACGGATTCGGCCTGCCCGGGCGTCATCCCGCTGGTGTCGAGGTGGACGGGGAGGACGAGCAGGTGCACCTCGTGGCCGCTGTCGAGCAGGCCCCACCGTGCACCGAAGCGGACGCCGCCCAGGTCGATCTCCGCCTCCTCCGACATGTGGAGCTGGCGGGAGTCCGTCCAGTCCGGGGCAGTGCTGTCGGGCCGGTGGTCGGCCGGGCCGTGAGCGAGGATCTCCTCGCCCCGGGAGATCCCGGTGATCTCCACGCCGTCGTGGACGCCGGACCAGCGGTGCCGGCCGTCCTCCAGGTCGAGCCGCCGGTCCGGTCGTGCCGCGACCGTGCGGGCGGCCTCGGCGATCCCGTCGGCGCTCCAGTGCGCGGGATAGGCCAGGGGCCCGCGGGGGTCCTCGGGGGACCACCAGCGGGACGGGAAGCGGGAGAGCGGGGATCCGGGTTCCACGGCGGCGTCGAGGTGGCCGAGGGTCTGCTCGCGGACGCCGTCGGCGCGGACGTGCTCCCCGATGACCGTGCTCTGCCGGATCGGCCCGTCGAGGTGGGACGGCGGTGTCGGGGCCACCAGGTCGGTGAGCGGCGGGGCCCCGGTCTCCCGCACCGGCGCGGCCACCGGGGTGTCGTCGCGGAGGAGGACCTGGGTGGCGGTGTTGTGCGGGCCGAACCCGGCGGCGACCGCCCCGGCCTCGTCGACCACGACCATCCGCACTTCGAAGGTGTGGGCCAGCAGCGGGGCGAGCGCCCCGCCGAGTCCGCCGTCGCCGTCGAGCGCGGGGTCCCAGTTCAGCAGTCCGTGCCGCAGGCCGCGCAGGGCGTCCGCGGTCGCGGAGTTCGGTTCCAGGTCCGGACGGAAGCCGGCCACCACCTCGCGCGGGAGGTCCTCGGGTCCGGTCCGCTGGAGGTACTCGGCCACCTCCGCCATCATCAGCCGGTGGACCTCCGCCGGCGGGGCGTCCTCGGGCAGCCCGAAGTACTGGCGGAGGCCGTCGGGGTGCGCGTCGGCGACCGTCCGCAGCAGCCCGACCGGGTCGGGGGCCTCCAGCACCGGGCCGTCGGCTCCGGGCGTGAGGAGGACGGGGACGTTGGCCGGACCGGCGGCGTGGGTCTGCGGGGGCACGTGCAGCTGCGGCACGTCCCGCTGGTCGCCGACGCCCTCCACCCCGACGATCAGCCCGTCGTGCAGCTCGACCCGGATCCGGACGCCCTGGTAGGACCACTCGACCACGCCGTCGTCCGTGCCCTGGCCGGCCGCGTCGTCGTGCTGGGTGACCGCCCAGTCCGCGATCCAGTGGGTGTCGTGGGCCGTCCACTCGCGGGGAAGGCTGCGGTCGGCCGGGAGGTCGCGCGGGTCGGCGGCCCAGGCCCCGGGCGAGAAGGCCGCTTCGAGCAGCCCCAGGTCGGCCATCGGCAGGAGGTCGGCGGGCGGCGTCTCGCCCGGCCGCAGCGGCCCGGGCTCGCGCAGGTCGGCGGGGCGGGCGGCGGGGCCCGCGGCGGCGAAGAGCTCCTGGTGGGTGGGGGCGAGATGGGTGAGGAGGCCGTGCACCACCCCGGCGAAGCTGTCCTGCCCGCCGTGCACGACCAGCGGGCCGAGGACCTCCACGAGACCCGGCTGCGCGCCCTGGCGGACCCGCACGGCGGTGAACGCGACGGCCGGGTCGGTGACGAACTCCACCCTGACGTTGAGCAGGACCGGCGGTACTTCGCCCTCGGGGACGCCCTGCATGGCGCGATCCTGGACGAAGGCGGCCACGTCCCGGTGGATCCGAAGGCCCGCCGCGTCCCGCTGCTCGGCCGTCATGGCCGGATCGATGTCCGGGAGGACCCGCACGGTGATGTCGAGACCGACCTGGTCGGAGTCGAACAGCACCCGCCTGGCCGGCAGCGGCCGGCCTCCCACCAGGACCTCGGAGAACTCGGTGACCGCCCGCACCCGGTTGCCGTCCCAGACGGTCATCGGCTGCGCGTCGGTGGGCCGGTGGGCCAGGTGGGCGCCGTCCCGGGAGAGGCCCTCGATGCGGACGCCGCCCGCCTCGCCCACCCAGTAGACCGTCCGGCCGTCCGCCTGGGGCACGGCGTGCAGGGCGTTGCTGTAGGCGTGGTCGACGTTGGCGAGCAGCTCCGTCGCCGTCCAGCCCCGGGGGTACATGGTGCGCCGGCCCCTGGTGGCCGCGTCGGTGCGCCAGCGGGTCGGGATCTCGGCGAGCGGGGAGCTCGGGGCGACCGTCGGGTCCAGGAAGTACGCCTGGGCCCGGTAGGTGCCGTTGTGGATCGGGTCCGAGCGGTCGGTGACCATCGCGCCGTGGCCGCGGAGCACCGGATTGGGGTCGGAGGACACCGCGGTCGGCAGGGCGGGGTTCACCGTGGCGACCGGGGTCACCTCGTGGTGCAGACCGGTGAGGTGCTGCCGGTCGCCGTAGCGGGCGACGTCCTCGGCCAGCTGGCCGAAGACCGGGACCGGGCGGCGCGGGGCGTTGCGGGGCGGCGGCGCCGGAGTGCCGCTGCCCGGCGGGGGCAGCTGGGCGCCGAGGTCGGTGGTCACCGGGTTCGGGCGGGGCTGGGCGAGCGACTCCCGCAGGTCGGCCACGGTGCGGATGTCGGCCGCCCCGGGCTGGACGTCGGACGGCCGGAACGACCGGAACCGGCCGGCGCGGAACTCGCCCTCGATCCGCACCCCGGCGTACTCGCCCGTCCACCGGTGCAAACCGCCGGGGACGGCCACCACGCGGCCGGTCCGGCGGGCGTCCAGGTACGCCTGCTCGGCGGCGTACACGGCGTCGTCGGCGGTCCAGTGCCGCGGGAACATCCGCCGCCGCACCGCGGTGTCGGAGGAGAGCAGGTCGCCGGCGACCGCCGGGCCGGCCACGGTGACGGCGCGGCGGCGGCCGTTCGGGCCGGTGGCGCCGGCCTGCGCCGGCTCGAACTCGACGTGCAGCACGCCGTTCTCGTGCCGTTCGATCAGCGCCCACGGCCTGCGGCGCTCCGCACCGGTCGGCGGGATCAGGTGGCCGCCCGACGTGCGTCGGTCGCCGTACAGCGAGAGCTGCCGGGCGTCCAGGTCGAAGGCGGCGCGCGGCGGCGGCGTGCCGGCGTCGTGCGGCGGCACGACGTGGGTGCCGAACGCCCCGTCGATCGCGGCGCCCAGCTCCCTGAGGTTGCGCGGGGCGAGCGTCTGGTTCTGGATGGTGCCGTCCGTGCCCGCCATTCCGGCGTCCTGGTCGTAGCGGATCCGGCCCTCGGCGAGGAAGCCGGGGCCCATGATGCCGCCGTCGGGGTAGGCGGGCCGGGCGCGGCGCTCCGGGTGGGCGACGCCGTTGTCGTCGGTGCCGGGGATGCGGCGCTCGCGGTACTCGTCGGCCATGCCGAACAGGTGGGTCATCTCGTGGGCGAGCGACGGCTCGTCGGTGTCCAGGCCCCAGCGGGCGCTGTCCTCGCGGAAGGCGCCCGGGTAGACGGTGACGTGGTGGTGCGCCTCCCCGGGGGTGTCGACGAACTCGGTCCGGACCAGCAGGACGTCGCCGCTGGGCAGCCGGTGGCCGATGTTGAGGCGGTTGTCGAGGGAGCGCCGGGCGCGCTGCCGCAGCGCGGCGACGGCTTCCGCGGTCGCCCGGCCGTCCGGGAGCTGCCCGGTGTCGAGGTGGATCCGCAGCACGAGCTCGGTCGCGGCCTCGCCGGTGGTCAGCCGGCCGCGGCGGGCGTCGAAGCCGCGCAGCTCGGCGCCGCCGGACGGGCCCAGCAGCCTGGGGTCGCGGGGCGGTCCGACGGTCACCGGGAGGGTCTCGGCCAGGAAGCGCGGGGCCTGCGGCTGGTGCGGCGGGACGTTCGCGGCCCCGTCGTCGGAGCCCATCTCCGAGTCGAGGTCGGAGTCCCGGTCCGAGTCCATGTCGGTGTCCCGGTCGGACGCCTCGTCCCGGGGGGACAGCGGCTCCTCGTCCATGTCGTCGGAGCTGTGCAGGGAGTCCGTGTCGTCGCTGTCGGACTCGTACACGTAGTCGGAGTCGTCCATGTCGTCGTCGGAGTCGTCCAGGTGCTGCTGCGTGCCGTCGTCGGCGGCGTCCTGGCGCGGTGCCAGGGGGGCGTTGGGCTCCTCGGGGCCCGGGCGACGCGATGCGTTCGACCCGGTGCCCGACCCGGCGTCCGACCTGCCTCCGGGCTCCGGTACGGCGCGGGTGAGCTGGGGCGGGAACGTCCCGTCGCCGACCACCTCGACGCCGACGATCCGGTTCCGCTCGTCGCGCACCAGCCGCAGCGTGACGTCCTGGTGCTCCAGCACGTCGAAGGTGTGGCCGGCCGGTCCCCCGTCCACCGGCTGCCGCCGGAGCGTGAACACGCCGTCCGCCTCCGCCCGCCCGAGGTGGTCCAGGGCGTCCGCGCGGGTCCAGTGGACCGGCAGACCGGACGACACCGGGGCCCAGTCGGCGGGCAGGTGGTAGCCGCTGTCCGCGCCGGGGCTCTCCGAGGCGCGCCAGCTGACCGTCTCCGGTCGCCGCGCCGTCCCGGGGCTGTCGGGCTCGCGCAGCGGCACCGCGGCGGGGCGCGGGTCCCCGTGCGGCGTCCAGCCGTCGGCGGGGGCCCGGTCGCGGGCGTGGTCGGCGAGGTCCCGGAGGTCGGTGAGGCGGCCGTCGATGTCGGGCATCAGACGGCCCAGCGCGACGCCGTCCGCCGGGAGGTCCGCGGTGACGTCCGCCGTGCGGTGGCCGGGGCCGTCGTGGTCGACGAACTCGGCGACCACCCGGACCAGTCGGCCGTCCGAGTCGCGGACGTCCGCGGTGAGCCGGTCGGCGGCCTCCTGCACGGCGGCCCGGTAGGCCGCCGTCTGCTGGGGCGTGGCATCGGCCGGGAAGCGCAGGCGGACCGGTACGTGGAGTTCGACGCCCTGCTGCCCGGCGGCGAAACGGACGTGCCGGACCGTCAGTTCGGAGTCCCCCGGGCCGTACCCGACCGGTCCGCCCGTGGCGGACCGCTCGACGACCTCCTCGTCGTGCCAGCGGCTGATCGGCTGGTCCGCGGTGGGGCGGTGGACCAGGTGGACCCCGTTGCGGGTGAGGCCCTCGATCCGCACCCCGTCGTGGGTGCCCACCCAGTGCTCGGTCCCGTCGCCCGCCGGCTGCGGGTCGAGCCGGTTCCGGTAGGCCTCGTCGACGGCCCTCCGAATGGTCGACGGCGTCCAGCTGTCCGGGTACATCGTGTGCGGAGCGTTGTCGGCGCGACGGAACCAGCGGGTCGTGAACGTCGCCAGGGGCGCGTCCGGGCCGACCACCGGGTCGAGGTACCAGACCTGTGCCCGGTAGGTGCCGTTGTCGTTGGTGTGCAGCGCGGTCGCGTCCACCTGGACGCCGTGCACGGTGGCCACCGCCGCGGGGGGACGGCTGTGGACGCCGGTGAGCGCCTGGCGGTCCCCGAACAGGACGTGGTTCTCGCCGTGCAGCCCGAACCGCCGCTCGCCCAGGTTCGGCGGCTCGAAGGTGGGGGTGGCGATCCCGTCCTGGTCGTCGGAGGGACGGAAGGCGCCGAAGACCCCGAGCGTCACCTCGCCCTCGATCCGCACCCCGCCGTACTCGCCGGTCCAGTGGTACGTGCCGTCGCTCTCGACGACCCGGTCGGTGCGGCGGGCGCTGTGGTACGCCTGCTCCGCGGCGTAGACGACGTGGTCCGCCGACCAGTGCGCGGGGAACATCGTGCGGGTGACCGGCTCCCGGCCGGCGTCTCCCGTCCACATGTTGCCGGCCGTGTCCAGGTGCCGCGGGGCCGGGCCCGGGTCGGCCGCGAGGACCCGGAAGGTGCCGTTGCGGTGCTCCGAGCCCGGGACCCGCTCCGGGCGGGGCCCGGGCTCGGCGGGCCCGGGGTAGAGGTGGCCGCCACGCCCGCCGGGGCCGCCCTCCAGCGCGGTGCGCCGGGCCTCCTCGCCGAAGGCGGCGCGCGGCGGCGGCCCGCCGGGCGTGGCGGGGCGGCGGGGTGCGCCGAGCGCGCCGTCGACGACCGCGCCGAGGTCGCGCAGGTAGCGCGGCGGCAGGCCCTGCGCGGGGTGGAAGTCCGCCGTGCTGCGGTCCAGGCGGTCCATGTCGGTCAGGAAGTGGCCGTACCGGTCGGTGTTGTGGGCGGTCATCAGCGCGCCGTCCTGGTACACCGGCCGGGAGTTCCACGCGGCCTCGCGGTACTCGTCCGGCAGGCCCAGGGCGTGGCCCAGCTCGTGGGCGAGCGTGCGTTCGTCGGAACCGAGGTTCCAGTTGTGCAGGGACTCCCGGTTCGTGCCCTGGTGCACCCTGGCGTCGAGGTGGGCGTCCTCCGGACGGTCCACGAAGGTCACCTCGACCCGCAGCAGGTCGCCGTTGGGCAGCCGCTGGCCCCGGTTGAAGTGCTCGCCGACGCCGTTGACGGCCCGCTGCCGCAGGCCCTGCAGCCCGGCCTCCAGCTCGTCCTTGGGCAGGGTGAGGCCGGCGGTGTCGAGGTGGACCCGCAGGCGCAGCACGGTCTCGGTGTCGCCGTCGGCCAGCCGGACCCGGTCGGCCTGGTAGGACTGCCACTGACGGCCCGACATCCGCAGGCCGAAGGCGTCCCGGGGCGGTTCGACCTCGGCGGTGGAGAGGATCCGGCGCGGGCCGGAGCCGGACGCCGGCAGTTCGGCCCCGGGGCCGGGCCGGGACACCGAGAACCCGGCGATCCGGCCGTCGGCGGACATCGAGACCCGCACGACGGCGCCCGCGACGGTGCCCTCGATCACCTGGCCCGCCACCTCCGTGGACCGCCGGGGGACGAGCACGCCGGGCACGGCGCCGGTCGCGACCGCGTGGGCCGCGTACCGGGCGTCGTCGGCGGTCCAGGTCGGCGGGACGCCCTGGCCGGGCCGGTCCCACGCCGCGTCGGTGAAGCCCCGGCGCATGAACGGCAGGTGCTCTGCCATCAGGTCCGCGGTCCGCGGCGGCCCGGCCGGGTCGGCGACACCGGGCTCGCGGAGGCTTCCCGGCACCGGGTCCGGCAGCGGCACGTCGAGCGGGGTGTCGGGCAGGTTCCTGGCGAACGTATCGGCCACCAGGTCCAGCGCGCTGTCCCCGCCCGCGTCCAGCAGCGGCCCCAGGTGGTCCCGCAGGACGGGCTGCCCGCCGGCGGTGGGCCGGGCGCTGGAGAACGCCCCGGCCGGGTCGTCGGTGAACTCGAGCCGCAGATGGACCGGCGTGGACGGGGCCTGGTCCCGCACCAGGCGGTCGGCGGCCTCCTGGAGGCGCTGCCGGTAGGCGGTGACGTCCGCGGGGGTCATGCCCTCCGACTGCAGGTGCAGACGGACGCTCACCTCCAGGCCCGCTTCCCGGGTCCCGAACAGGGCCCTCCGGACGGTCACCGGGAGCCCCCCTCCGACCGTGTTGACGGAGGATTCCGTGCCGCGGGCGACCACCGTGTCGGGGTAGCCGTCGCCGTAGCTGCCGCCCCGCCAGGCGACCTGCCGGTCGAGCGGCCGGTGGACCAGGAGCTGTCCGTCCCGGACCAGTCCCTCGAACCGGATGTTCCACGCCTCGCCGACCACGTGCTCGGTCCGGCCGTCGCCGAGCGGCACCCGCCGGCCGGGGTTGACCAGCAGCGCCTCCTCCGCGGCGAGGCGGACGCTCGCGGCCGGCCAGTTCGCCGGGTAGTGCATCGGGTCCTCCGCCGCGTCCGCCCGCCGGTGCCAGCGGCTCGGGAGGTCGGCGAGCGGGGAGTCCGGCCGCAGGGACGGGTCCAGGAACCAGACCCGGCGCCGCGCGGTCCCGTTGGGGTTGACGGTCCGCGCCGGATCGAGCCGGAGGCCGTGGGCCGCGCCCGTCGGCGGGTCGAAGGCGTGGTGCACACCGGTCATCGAGCGGCGGTCCCCGAACTCCTCGGGCCGCCCGAAGTCCTCGGGGCCGGGCGGCGCGGGCCGCCTCGGCGCGTACGGCGGCGGGGCCTGCGTCCCCTGGTCGGCCGCGGGCCGGAAGCCGGTGATCAGGCCGTCCTGCTGCTCGCCGACGATCCGCACGCCCGCGTACTCGCCCTCCCAGCCGCGCGCGTCCGGGTCCGGGTCGCGGGTGCGGGCGTCCCGGAACGCCTGCTCGGCGGCGTACACGACCTCGTCGGCGGTCCAGTGCGGGGGGAAGAAGGTCCGGCCCTGCTCACCGCTGTCGGCCGACGGTTCCAGGTGCACGGTCCGGTTGCGGTTCTCCTGGAACTGCCCGTCGGTGTGGGCCCGGCGGACGGTGTCGCGCAGCAGGTGCCCGCCCGCGCCCTCGGGGCCGCCGGTCCCGTACAGCGAGGTGGTGCGGACCGTCGGCGCGACCAGCGGAGGCACCGGGGCGGCGGTCGGGCCGTCGGGGCCGTGGTCCGGGGCGAAGGCCTCGTCGACGGCCGAGCCGACCGTGCGCAGCCGCTGCGGCACCGGGCCCTGGACCGGCCGGTCGACTCCGCCCTCCCGGTACACCTCGCGGGAGCGGTCGTTCAGGCCGAGGACCCGTCCGATCTCGTGCCCGAGGGTGTCGCGACCGGCCCGCAGGCCCCAGTTCGCGGTGTCCTGGCGGACGGTGCCGTCGTGCAGCCGCACCGTGTGGTGGGCGGTGCCGGGCGCGTCGACGAACTCGACCCGCACCCGCAGCACGCTGCCGTCGGGCAGCCGGTGGCCGCCGTTGTAGGCGTCGGCTACGCCGTCCAGGGCCCGCCGCTGCAGGGCGGCGACCCGCTGGACGGACTGCTGCCCCAGGCCCGTGCCGTCCAGGTGCAGCCGCAGGACGAGCTCGGTGGCCCGCTCCCCGGTGGGCAGGGTGCCGCGCCGGGCCTCGTGGGGACGCAGCGGGGAGGGCGCCTCGTTGGCGGCGCGGGGGCCGGCGGGCGGGTTGACGGTCCGGGTGGTGTAGTCGGGCCGCAGGTCCGAGCCGCCGGCCGCGTTCGGCAGGTGCGTCGGGTGCGCCGGTGCGGACGGCGGCACCGGGAGCGGGACGGGCCCGGGGTGGACGGTGGCCGTCTGCTGGTGGGGCGGCACCGGCTGCGGGGTGTCCTGGTGCCCCGGGCTGCCCGGACTGCCCGGACCGTTCGGGTTGCCGGGGCTGCCCTGGTTCTCCAGGCCGCTCGGGGCGGGCTCGCGCTGCGTGGTGGACGGCGGGACCGGGAGGTCGGTGCTCGAGGCGGTCGGCGGTGCGGGGCGCGCGGGGGCGGGGTCCAGGCCCGGTGCGGGCGGGTCGGACGGCGGGCCGCCGGCCGGCTTCGGGTGCGGCACGGGGGCCGGCGCGGCGGAGGACGTGGGGACCGTCGCCGTGGCCGGGTCCGGCGCGGCGGAGGCCGTGGCCGTCCTCGGGGGCGCGGTGGACGTGGACGACGTGGACGTGGAAGTCGTGGACGTGGGCGACGTGGAGCTCTCGGACGAGGTGGAGGTCGTCCGGACCGGCGAGGGGCGAGTGGTCTCGCCGGTGGTCGGATTCGGCTGCTGGCGCTGGGTCTGGCCCTGCCCCTGCGTCTGGGTCTGCCCCTGCTGGTGGCCCTGGCCCTGCGTCTGGGTCTGACCCTGCTGCTGACCCTGGCCCGGGGTCTGCGTCCGGACGTTCTCGCCCCCGTGCGAGACGGTACCGACGGGCGCCGGCGCGGTCGCCCCGGGCATCCACTCGTCGAAGGCGTCCTCCAACCGCACGTGCTCGAGGGTCTCCTTGAACACCTTCGCGTACTCGACCGCGTCCGGGTCGTCCGGGGTCTTGAAGACGTCCTCGATGTCCCCCCGGCCGAAGGCCTCGCGGAAGAGGTCGCGGATGTCGTCGGCCTCGTCCCGGAAGACGTGCTCCAGGTCGGCGTTGCCGAACGCGCGGTGGAAGGCCGAGGCGATGTCGCCGTCCGCCGGACCGCCCTCCCCCCGGGAGAAGCCCAGCAGGCGCTCGTGGCCCCCGGAACCGCCGTCCGACCCGAGCTGCGGTCCGAGCCGGGGCACCGGGAACGGGGCCGGGTTGCCGGACAGGTTGCTCAGCAGGGCCAGGATGGTCAGCGGGTGGTGCGGCGGGAAGTACTTGGACTGGCCCTCGGCGATCGCCTTGAACTGGGTGTCCCGGACCCAGTCCATGTACCGCCCCATCAGGGGCGTCGCGGCGTGGTGCAGCCCGCGGGCCATCAGGCCCATGGCCATGCCGGAGCCGAAGGTCGCGAGGGTGGTGGTGAACTCGTGCTTGTCGGTGAAGAGGAGGTTGTAGAAACCCTCGGTCAGGTTGCCCTGGACGCCCTCCTTGAGCTGCTCGCCGATCGCGTAGCCGAGGTGGAACATCCGGTTGCCCTGCGACATGTGCTCGCCGACGTCGACCATCCGGTCGGCGAGGGCACCGACGCCGCGCTCGCCGAGCTTCTTGCCACTGTTCTCCAGGACCTCGCGCAGCCCGGCGCTCAGCGCGGCGTGGTCGACGCCGCTCTTGCCCCAGCCCTTGACGAAGGCCTCGCCGAACTCCCGGCCGAGCTTCTCCGCGGCCACGTCCCCGAGTTCGCCCTTGAGGTGCTTCTTGAAGCTCCCGGCCAGGCTCTCGACGAACTTGTCCGCCGCCGAGCCCGCCCCGGCCTTGCCGAAGCCGTGCCGCAGGAGGTTCTCGTTGGACTCCAGGATCGATCCCAGGTCGCGTGCGAAGGCACGGGAGCCTGCCTTGTTCAACCAGGTGCCGGTCCCCTCGGTCGCGGTCGACTTCAGGGTCACGCCCGCGACGTCCCCGAGCGTGCCCTTGCTCCCCTTGGCCACGCCCTCCAGGCCGGCCTTGAGTGCCTCGTTCAGCGCCTTGCGGTCACCGTTGATCATGAAGTCGGACAGCTTGTCGGCCGCCACCCGGCCGCCGCTCTTGCCGAGCAGCCGCCCCAGCAGCTTGCCCAGGCCCATGCCGATCAGGTTGAGCGGGCCGGAGATCACGCCGCCGATGACACCGAACAGCACGGCCTGCTTCAGGGCGTCCTTGTCGATCTCCTTGCGGTTGCCCTGGCCGATCTGGATGTTCTGGATGACCAGGTCCATCGTCAGGCCGCTCATGATGCCCGCGAAGGTGTGCAGCAGGATCGTCTTGAAGAGGAACTTCATCAGCGTCTTCAGCACCTCGCGGGTGAAGATCGTCTTCAGGGTGATCCCGGCGAGGCTGGCGCCGAAGGTGAACGGCGCCCAGAGGATGGCCAGCGCGATCTCCAGCAGCAGCTGGACGAGCTGGGCGATGGCCATCCACTTGGTGTACTCGGCCGCGGTCGCCACGTCGTTGGCGCACTTCGCGAGCGCCTCGGCGGTCTTGGTCGCCGAGGCGATGTAGTCCGACGCACCGGTATCGCCGATGAACTGGCGCATCTGCTCGGAGAAGGCCTGGGCGGCCTGCCCCTCGAACTGCTGCCGCGCCTTGATTGCGACCTCGGCGATCAGGCGCCGCAGCTCCGGCAGGTCCTTGGCGAGCTTCTGGTAGGCGTCCCGGACCTCGCGGAGGTCCCCCTCCCGGATCTCCGGCCAGGGCATGCCGGTGACCTTGGAGAAGAAGTCCGCGGTCGTCTTGTCGACCACGATCGACGAGTAGGGCACGTGGATCAGCCTGCCGTTTCCGGTCGTTCCAGGGGGTGGTGCGGGTCCTGCCGAGGTCCTGCGGGACCCTGTCGGGGTCCTGCGGAGCCCGCCGCTAGCGGTGGTTGGCGATCTCGGTGGCGAGGTCGTCCGCGCGGTCGAGCTTGTCGGCGAGCTTCTCGCCGTTCTCGCCGACCGTGCCGACCACCTGCCGGACCTTCTTGATCAGCTCGGTCAGGTTGGTCGTCGGCTCGTCGATCTGCTCGTGGTACTGCTTGCCGATCTCGTCGTCGCCGCCGACCGTCTTGTTGAGCTTGTTGATCGTCTGGACCTCGGTCTCGATCTCCTTCAGGAGGTCCTTGAGCTCGATGAACTCCGCGAAGGCCTTCTTCATGTACTCGGTCTTCGCGAGCACATTGGGGTCCTCAGCCACCGAACTCCTCCTGCTTGCGGGTCTTCTTCTTCTCGGCCTCGTCCGCGTAGCCGGGGCGCATCGACCACAGCGGCTCCAGCAGGTCGTCCAGGTCGCTGCCGCCGGTCATCGACAGGCGCAGGCTGTCGGCCACCCCCTCGAACTCCCCGATCCGGGCCGCGACCTGCTCCCCCACCTTGGCGCGGGCCTCGTTGAGGACGTCGGTCAGCAGGGCGCCGAGTTCGGCCGGCGCCTTGTCCCGGTAGCCGGTGGTGTGGAAGGTCAGCGCGAGGACCTGGCCCTGCGGGCCGACCTTCACCGTCACCAGGCGGTCCTTGGAGGTGACGGAGGCGGTGAGCTTCTCCAGCTCGGCCTGCGCCTCCTCGGCCTTGGCGAGCTGGGTCCGCATCGCCTCCATGGTCTGGGCGATCTGGTCCGCGAAGGGGTTGCTCATGGTGGTGCTCCTCGTTTCTCGTTGCGGTCGGGGCGGGCCGGCACCGGGCGGACGGGCCCGGTGCCGGTGACGCGCCGACGTCGGTGACGCGTCGGCCCGGTGGGCGGTGACGCGCCGACGCCGGTGACGCGCCGGCCCGGTGGGCGGTGACGCGGTGGGCGGTGACGGCCTCAGCGGCCGATGACGCCCTCCACGGCCCCGCTGTCGGTGCCCCAGACCTCTTCGTCCTCCGCCAGCCAGGTGGTGCGCTGACGGTCCTTCTCGTTGCCGCCGGCCCCGGCCCCGGCGCCCGCGCCCGGCGGCATCATCGGCGGCATGCCGCTACCGCCGGTGGTGGTCACCTGGCGTCCGGTCAGCGCCGACTGCTCGGCGGCCGCGGCGCGGGCCGCGCGCTCCGCCGCGAGCCGCTCGTTCGCCGCGTCGGACGCGGCCTTGAGCACACTCGGATCGGCGCCGTTGGCGATCGCCCGCGAGCCCAGCCCGGAGCCGACGCCGGTGATCGGGGAGATGCCGCCCGGACCCAGCACGGCGGAGCCGCCTCCCGCGCCGGACCCTCCGAACACACCCGCGCCGCCGAGACCCGAGAGACCGAGGCCGAAGTCGTTGGGCGCGAGGAGGTCGTCCTCGTCCAGGTAGCTGCGGCCGAGGTCGTCGATGATCTGCCGGCTCTCGGGCACCGGGACGCCGCGACCGTCCAACAGGGTGCCGTCCGGGCCGACGGTGTAGTCCCGGCCGACCACCATCGGGTTGCCGCGGGTGTCCAGGACGGGCCGCCCCTCGCTGTCCACCACCCGGCCTTCGTCGGTGATCCGGGACCCGGGCGGCAGCACGACGTTCCGGCTGCCGGAGCCGGTGCCGATGCCGCCGGTCCAGCCGCCGGATCCGGCGCCGTCGCCGAGGAGGTCCGGAACGCGCACACCGCCCGGAAGGATCGTCCCGCCACCGGGCAGGGTGGTCCCGCCACCCGGGAGCGTGGTCCCGCCGCCGCTGCCGCCGGGGACGATCTCCGGGAGCTTCACGTCGCCGGGGAGGCTGGTGGGCGGCTTCGCGCCCCCGCCCGTGCCGCTTCCGCCACCGCTGCCGTTCCCGCCGATGTTGCCGATGCCGCCGATGCCGCCGGGGCTCCCGCTGCCGGTGCCGGCACCGCCGCCACCGCCGTCGAGCTTGAAGTCCTTGCCGCCCGGCCCGGCCCCGAGGTCCTGCTTGAGGTCCTTGGTGTCCTTGTCGAGGTCGTCCTTGGCGCCCGCCCCGTTGCCGCCGGTCCCGGGCGGCGTCTCCACCTTCGGCTGGACCGGGGGCGGCATCCGCATCTCGACCCTGGGGTGGTTGGTGTTCATCTGGTTCGACAGGGCGCTGTAGGCCTGCTCCAGGGTCAGCAGCGCCTCACCGGCCGCGGTGTCCAGCGGGGCGAGGTGGGCCAGCCAGATCTCCTTGCCGCGGGCCACCACCTTCTCCCAGAACTCCTTGGTGGTGGGGTCGCCGTACGGGGACTGGGTGACCTTGAACGTGAGGTCGCCGTACCCGTCGGCCTGCGAGATGTCCGTCGACTTCTGCGACTCGTCCCAGGTGGTCCCGGTCACCGACGTCCGCCACTTGACCTCGACCGTGGCGCCCGCGAGGGCGTCGGCCATGGCCGCGTTGAGGGCGTTGGCCGGGTGCCAGAGCTTGTCGGCCTTCCAGGTGGTGATGGCACCGCTCAGCCTGGTGAGGGCCTTGTCCAGCTGGGGCTTCACCGCCTGCAGCGCCGTCTCGATGCCGTTGTCCGCCAGTTGGCCGCGGAAGCTGGCCACCTCGCCGTAGAGCGCGCCGAGCACGGTGTGGAAGGCGCCGGCCGCGGAACCCTGCCAGTCACCGTCCGGCGCGTCGACCTCGTCGACCCACTTCTTGGTCTCCTTCGTCCAGCCGTCGAGGAAGAACCGGGCGTTCTGGTGCGACATGACCACCGCGTCGAAGCACTTCAGGTCGATCCGGTCGTTGGCGAACGGTTCCTTCCGCAGCGGCTCGATGATCAGCGCGGGCTCGTCCTCGAAGCGCTTCCACGGCGACCCGGCTCCCAGCGTCGAGTAGTCGTAGTTGATCCCGTAGTAGTACGAGCCGTACTTCACCTCGTTGTTGTAGGTGAAGTGGAAGTTCCAGAACCACCAGGCGTCGTTGGGCATCCCGTCCTGGCCGGTCTTCAGCCACTCGTGGTAGACCCTCGGGTGCCCCATGCCGTCACCGGGCGTCCACTTGACGTCCTTCCCGGCGATCGCCCCTCGGTCGGCGATGCTGGTCTGGGCCGACGACGCGAAGATCGCGAGGACGTCCTCCCACTTGCCCACGGTGAACCCCTTCGAATGGACCGGCGCGGTCGGGTCGGATCGGAACGGCCCCGGAGGGCCGGGAGTGCGGGCCGGCCTGCGCCGGGGCCGGCCCGCGTGACGGCACGGCGGCCGGGTCAGCGGGGCCCGGTACCGGAGCCGCCGCCGGGAACGACGTTGTTGAGCAGGTACATCAGCTCGGCGACGCTGATGGCGTCCTCCTCCCCGTTCTGCAGGATGAGGTCGGCGTCCTTGAGGTCCTGCTTCATGTTCTTGACCTGGGTGTTGATGGTGTTGAAGCCGGCGTTGACCGACCCGAAGTAGCCCTTGAACGCGGTGGTGAGCGCCCCGATCGAGGGAGCGGTCGCGCTCGAGTTGCCCAGCAGCAGGTGGGACGGGCGGTTGGCGCTCACCATGCCGCCGTCGGTGGCGTAGAGGGCGATGTCCCTGAGGTTCGCGCTGCTCGTGAGACCGTTGATGAAGTTCTGGAGCTTCTTGTCCGCGAACTCCGCGACGTAGCCCTCGGTGATCTTGGTGACCCCGTGCCCGCCGGAGTCCTTGTCCTCGTCTCCCATGGTGCCCGGACCCTCCGTCAGCCCATGCCCCGGCCGGCCTCGAAGTCGGCCGACCAGAGGATGTGGTGGATCTTCGCGAGGTCCTGGGTGGCGGAGTTGATGTCACCGATCATCACGCCGTCCTTCTGACGGAGTGCCTCGGAGAGGTTCTCCGCGGCGGTGGAGAACACACCGAGGAGGGGGCCGCCGTAGAAGCTGTCCAGCTTCTGCTTGGTGACGCGCATGGCGTCCTCCATGCGCTCGGCCGTGTCGCTGAGGTACTGGATGGCGCCCTCGACGCCCGCGTGCTCGACGAACACTTCGCTGACTCCCGTTTCGTTGGGGGTTGGAGAGGGGGAACGACCGGACGCACCGCCCGGCCGGTGGGGCTGGGGTTCGGTCCGCCTACTTGGGGTTCAGGGCGTCCTTGATCGGGTCGTACCCGCCGCTGCCGGTCTTGTTCGCGACCGACAGGGCGCTCTCCTCGGCGCTGTTGAAGGTGTTCTCACCGGCGGCCAGCTTGCCCAGGAAGTCGTTGTAGAGGCCGATCACCTCCTGGTACTTCTGCTGCCACTCACCGATCTTCTGCACGAAGACGACGCTCGACTTGGCCTGGAACTTGGTCTCCAGCTCCTGGATGCTCATGTCGATGTCCCGCTTGACTCCGTCCATCACCCCCATCTGCGCCTCGATGGTGCTCTTCACGGCCTGGATCGAGGCCGGATCCGCCTTCGTGACGGCATTCGGGTTGGTGTTGGCCATCTCGGTCCCTCTCGCATCTCACGTCTCGGGGGCGGGCCCGCGCGGCGGCGGGCCCGCCAGGCTGAACGGCCCCGGGGGCCCGGCCGGTTCAGTGCACCGGCGGAGCGGGGCGAATCACCTCAGCGGGCACACTTGCCGTCGGTGGCGGGCGGCTGGACGAGCCCCGTCCCGGTCAGCGCCGCCGGGTCCAGGCTCGGCCCGGTGGGCAGCAGCGACAGCAGCCGTCCGGGGACGGCCACCGGGGCGGCTCCGGCGAGACCCAGCCGCTCGGCGGCGGCCGGGGCCAGCGGGTAGCGCACGCCGTTGTCGGTCACCAGGTAGAGCGTCGAGCCCTGCCCGGCACCGGACAGCGCGCGCACCAGCGCACCGCCCCCGGGCCGCACGGCGATCCGGTCGGCGGGCGTGCAACTGGGCACGACGCCCGGCTCGGTGGTCGGCGGCAGACCGAGGACGGCGGTCGCGTCCAGCACCCGCAGATCGACCTCGCCCGCCCCGGTGGTGGCCAGGCCCGCGCACAGCGCCTGCCCGGCCCCCACGGGCACCAGGCCCGGCGGTCGGGCCGGCAGGTTCGTCTGGAGGATCTCGGCGGCCGCGGCGGCCGGCGCCGAATGGGCCGCGAGGTCCGCCGCGCCGACCGGATCGACGGTCACCGCGCCGCCCCCGTACGCCTGCTCCTGGGTGCGCGGATCACCCTGGAGCAGGGCCAGCAGCGTCGTGGAGACCTGCACCAGGCCCTGCGCCGTGAGCACGTAGCGGTCCTCGCCCGCCCCTGCGACCAGCTGGCCGACCCGGGTCTTCCGCCCCGAGAGGTCGGGCCCGGCGGTGCCCCGGCCGGGCAGCTCGGGGCGGCGCAGGTCGGGCCCGGGGGCGAAGGTCTGCAGGAAGGCCGCCGGCACCGGCGCCGGGGTGGCCGCCGCGTACCCGAGCGCGCGAACCGCCCCTCCCTCGACGTCCAGCGCGTAGCGGCGCCCGTGCCAGAGCAGGTGCGGCACGCCGTCCGGCCCGGCCACCAGCGCGGCCCGGTCACCGGCGGGGAGGCCGCCGGGCCGGCTGCCCACGGCCAGCGACAGCAGCGGCGCGGCGCGGCCCGCCGGACCGCCCGCCGCCTGCACGGTGCAGGCCAGCCAGTCGGAGCGGTCCAGGTCGGCGGGGGCGGGCACGCCGTCCGGCGCCCCGACGATGCCGACCGCGGTGCCCCGGTCGGTGCCCTCCAGCGAGCGGCGCGACACCTCGTCCACCTTCAGCTGGTCGCCCGACAGCAGCCGGGCGCTGGCCTGGTTGAGGACGGGGTGCAGCTGCCCGCCGGCGAACAGGTAGCGGGTTCCGGTCTCCTTGACCACCACCACCGTGCCGGCCTTGCGCCAGCCGGTCGCGCCACCGGGCTTGACCAACCCGTAGACGCCCGCGCCGAGTCCGATCAGCAGCGCGACGGCCAGGCCGATCACGGCGCCCCGGTTGGTCCGCCCGGTCGGGCTGTCGGGGGCGTCCGGCTCGGCCCGCAGCAGGCCGGCGGAGACCCGGCCCATCACGAAGAGGTGGGCCTGCACCTGGTCACGGCGGGACTGCATGCGGTGGTCCTCCTGGGGGGGCGGTGGTGGCGGGCCCGGACGGCGCCGCGCCCCGGGTCGGGCGACGGCCGGGGCGGGGCGGGGCGCGGGGTCAGCCGCCGAGCCCCCGCATGGTCCGGTAGAAGCCGAGGGCCTGGAGCGCGAGCGGCAGCAGCGCGATCGCCGACAGCGTGTGCGCCACGTCCCCGATCCGCCCCCAGTACGGCAGCAGGCGGCGCCCCGGCACGGTCCAGGACGCGATCGCGAGCGCCACCGCGGCCAGCAGCAGGACCGCGAACAGCGCCAGCCGCTCGCCCCGGTCGCCGTCCGCCCCCAGCCGCGCCGCCAGCAGCGTCAGGCCCAGGATCCCGGGCAGCAGCACGGACAGCCGCTGCCGGATGCCGCCGATGTCCCGCGCGTGCAGCAGGAGCAGCAACGACAGGTCGGCGGCCGTGCACGGCGCACCCCATCCCGCGTCCCGGGTACCGGCCAGCACGACCAGCGCGCCCGCGCAGACGGTGCCGAGGGCGGTCAGGAAGGCGCACAGGTAGCCGTCGGCCACCGTGCTGCGCGCGAGCACGTCCTCGGCGGGGAACGGCTCGATCTCCTCCTGGAGTTCGTCGGCGTTGCGGGGCAGCGCGGGCAGCCGGAGCCCGGCGAGCTTGAAGGCCAGGCCCGGCACGAAGGCCCCGAGCGCCACCGCCCCGCCGGCGACCAGCGCGGCGATCCCGGTGGCGGTGACCCCGGCGGCCGCCAGCGAGCCCGCCACCAGCGCGAACACGGCGGCGGCCAGCAGTCCGAGGAAGAACGGCCCGCCGCCGACCACGGCCAGCGCCACCGCGGCGGCGCCCACCGCCGCCGAACCCCCGGCGAGCATCCTGGTGGACCCGTCGAGGCCCGGCAGCAGCGCCGCGGCGGCGGCCGCGTACCCGACGGCCGCCGTACCCAGCGCGGTGCCCGCGGGGACGTCGCCGATCATGCGGCAGGCCGCGCCGGCACCGCCGAGCAGCAGCACGGCCGTGACGGCGGCGCACACCCCGCGGACGCCGTCCGGGCCGGGCAGGGTCAGCAGCAGCAGTCCGCCGACGAGCGCGAGCACCGCGAGCGTCAGGGCCAGGTGGTGGCTGACCACCGGCCGCCAGGAGTCGGCGCCGGACGTCACCCCGGTGCGCACCCCGTCCACCAGGTCGTCGAAGTGGACCTCCGGGAGGGCGTCCCGGCGCGGACGCAGGAACAGCTCCTCGCCGTCGTGGACGGCGAGCGCCTCCAGCGTGAGTTCCTCGTCCAGGGGGGTGCCGCCGGCGCGTTGCAGCACCCAGCCGTCGTGTTCGACGCCGCCCTCCTCGACCCCCTGACCCGCGTAGCCGAGCACGGTCGGCAGCAGGTCGGCGAGTACGACGTCACCCGGTACCGCGAGTTCGAACGCGGTCTCGGGTGCGCGGAAGCGCAGCCTGCACAGTCCGGTCGCCGCCACTGCACCGCTCACCTTGTCCTGCCCCTCCGTCACCCCGGTGTGCCCGGCCCCGGCCGGTCTCCCACCCGCGACTACGCGCGGCGCGGCCCCGGCGGTTCACCGGCCCCGGGAACGGGTACGCGGGCCGGCCCCGTCGCGGTGCCGCGCGGGAGCCGGCCGCCGGGGCGGTGAACCGCGCGCGCCGCGCGGGCCGTAGGCCAGGGTGCGGTCCCCGCGCTGCAGCCGCCGGCCACGAGGCCCGGTGAGAGGAGAACCCCCTTTGAGCGTCGTCCTGGTCGACCGTCCGCCCCGCCGCCCCGGGCCGGAGATGCCGGACGGGGAGATCCAGCTGCAGGAGCCGCCCGGCCTTCCGGAACCGCAGAGCGGCGTCTCCCAACTGCTGACCATGGCCCCGATGGCGCTCAGCTCGCTGTCGATGGTGATGATCTTCCTCAACCCGAGCGGCGGGAGCGGGCCGCTCCAGTACGTCGCGATGGGCATGATGGGCCTGTCCGCCGTCGGCATGCTGGTGACCCAGCTGATCCGCACCTCCGGGGACCGCAAGCGCCAGCTGCGCGGCGAGCGCCGCGACTACCTGCGCTACCTCGCCCAGATCCGCCGCCAGGTCCGGCGGCACATCGTCAAGCAGCGGCTCGCGCTCGCCTGGCGGCACCCGGAGCCCGGCTCCCTCGCCTCCCTGGTGCGCACCTCCCGTCTCTGGGAACGGCGTTCGGCCCACCCCGACTTCGGCGACGTCCGGATCGCCCGCGGCCAGCAGCGGCTCGCCGTCCGGCTGGCGCCGCTGGCGACCAAGCCGGTCGAGGACCTGGAGCCGCTCTGCGCGCACGCCCTGCGCCGCTTCATCCACGCCTACGGCTCGATCGCCGAGCAGCCGATCGCCGTCCACGTCCGCGGCTACGCCCAGGTGCTGGTGCGCTGCGCCGCCGCACAGGACGAGGACGACGACAGCACCCCGGTGGCCGTCGACCCGGAGCCGGCCCGCGCGCTGGCCCGGGCGATGATCGCCCAGCTCGCCTTCTTCCACGCGCCGGACGAGCTGCGGATCGCCGCCGCCGTCTCCCCCGAGCGGCGGGAGGACTGGGCCTGGCTCAAGTGGCTGCCGCACGCGCTGCACCCGACCGACACCGACGGGGCCGGCCCGGTCCGCCTGGTGGCCGGCTCCCTGGTGGAGCTGGAGCAGCTGCTCGGCCCCGAGTTCTCCGAGCGCCCACCCTACGAGCCCGACGCGCAGCCCGCCCGGGACGAGCCGTTCACCGTGATCGTGCTGGACGGCGTCCGCCTCCCGGCCGGCAGCCGGGCCGCCCTCGCCGGCTACCGCAACGCCGTCCTGCTGGACATCGGCGACGCCCTGGAGTGGAAGCACAACAAGTACCGGCTGCGGCTGCGGATCACCGACGGCGAGCTGGAGCTGGTCGGCGCCGACCGCAACCGCAACGACGAGTCCTCCTCACTCGGGCGCCCCGACGCACTGACCGTCCCGGCCGTCCGCCGCTACGCCACCGCGCTGGCGCCCTACCGGCTCGGCGACTCGGTGGACAGTGCCGAGCCCCTCAACACCGACTTCGACCTCACCGCCCTGCTGGGCATCCGCGACCTGCACCAGCACGACGTCCGCCGGGCCTGGGCCGACCGCGGGAGGACCAACCGCCTGCGCGTCCCGCTCGGGCTGGGCGCCGACGGCTCCCCGGTGGACCTCGACCTCAAGGAGTCCGCCCAGGGCGGCATGGGCCCGCACGGCATGCTGATCGGCGCCACCGGCTCCGGCAAGTCCGAGCTGCTGCGCACCCTCGTCCTGGCGCTCGCGCTCACCCACTCCTCGGAGATCCTCAACTTCGTCCTGGTGGACTTCAAGGGCGGCGCGACCTTCCTCGGCCTGGACCGGCTCCCGCACACCTCGGCGGTCATCACCAACCTCGCCGACGAGGCCGCCCTGGTCGACCGGATGCGCGACGCCCTGCACGGCGAGATGAACCGCCGCCAGGAACTGCTGCGGGCCACCGGGAACTACAGCTCGCTGCTGGACTACGAGACCGCCCGGGCCGCCGGCACCCAGCTCGACCCGCTGCCGACGCTCTTCGTCGTCGTCGACGAGTTCAGCGAACTGCTCTCGGCCCACCGCGACTTCATGGACCTGTTCATCATGATCGGCCGGCTCGGCCGCTCCCTGGGCGTCCATCTGCTGCTCGCCTCGCAGCGCCTGGACGAGGGCCGGATGCACGCCCTGGAGTCCCATCTGTCGTACCGGATCGGCCTGCGCACCTTCTCCGCCATGGAGAGCCGCGGCGTGCTCGGCGTGCCCGACGCCTACCAGCTGCCCTCCCAGCCCGGCAACGGCATCCTGCGCAGCGACATCGCCACCCTCACCCGGTTCAAGGCCTCCTACGTGTCCGGCCCCTACCGGCGCCGCAGCGGTGCCGCGCAGCAGGCCGCGGCGGCCGGGCAGATCGTGCCGTACGACACCGCCTACGTGACGCCCAACCGGCCCGCCCCGGAGCCGGTCGAGCAGGAACCGGCGGAGGCGGAGG
Organism: Kitasatospora sp. NPDC089913; assembly: GCF_044748625.1. Lineage (NCBI taxonomy): Bacteria > Bacillati > Actinomycetota > Actinomycetes > Kitasatosporales > Streptomycetaceae > Kitasatospora > Kitasatospora sp. NPDC089913. The sequence goes on from NZ_JBIVGI010000002.1 coordinate 551,383, forward strand.
AGACCGTCACCCTGCTGGACCTCGCCGCCGAGCGGCTGCTCGACGCCGGGCCGCCCGCGCACCGGGTCTGGCTGCCGCCGCTGGACGTGCCACCGACGCTGGACGAGCTGCTCCCGCCGCTCGCCCCCGGCGCGCACGGCCTGGCCCCGGAGAGCTGGCCCGAGCGCGGCCGGCTGACCGTGCCGATCGGCGTGGTCGACCGCCCGTTCCAGCAGCTGCGCGAGATCCACACCGCCGACCTCTCGGGCGCCGGCGGCCACGTCGGCATCGCCGGCGGCCCGCAGAGCGGCAAGAGCACCCTGCTGCGGACGCTGATCACCGCGCTCGCGCTCACCCACACGCCGCAGGAGGTGCAGTTCTACTGCCTCGACTTCGGCGGCGGCACGCTCGCCGCCCTGGGCGGGCTGCCGCACGTCGGCGGTGTCACCGGCCGGCACGACCCCGAGCGGATCGGGCGCACCCTGGCCGAGGTGGCCGGCGTGATCGCCCGCCGCGAGCAGAGCTTCGCCCGGCTGGGCATCGACTCGATGGCGACGTTCCGCCGCCGCCGGGCGGCCGGGGACCGGGAACTCGCCGACGAGCGCTACGGCGACGTGTTCCTGGTCATCGACGGCTGGAACACCGTGCGCCAGGACTTCCCCGACTTCGTGGCCGCGGTCAACCTGATCGCCGGACGCGGCCTCAACTACGGGGTCCACCTCGTCATCTCGGCGGCCCGCTGGGGCGAGGTCCTGGGTGGGCTGCGCGACCAGCTGGGCACCCGCTTCGAGCTGCGGCTCGGCGACTCGATCGACTCGATGATCAACATGCGGGCCGCGGCGACCGTTCCCCGGATCCCCGGCCGCGGCCTCACCGAGGACCGGCTGCACTTCCTCACCGCGCTGCCCCGCATCGACGGCACCGGCACCACCGAGGACCTCGTCGACGGCGTCAGCGACCTGGTGGACGCCGTCAACGAGCACTGGACCGGCCCGCGCGCCCCCGAGGTGCGGATGCTGCCGCTGCTGCTGGACGCCGCCGACCTGCCCGCCCCGGAGGGCGCGCTGCGGGTCCCGCTCGGCCTGGAGGACACCAACATCGCGCCGCTCTGGCACGACTTCGAGGAGTCCCCGCACCTGCTGGTGGTCGGCGACACCGAGAGCGGCAAGACCAACCTGCTCAAGCTGCTGATCAAGAACATCACCACCGCGTACACGCCGGAACAGGCCCGCATCATGCTGGTCGACTTCCGGCGCGGGCTCTACGAGAGCCTGCCGGAGGAGTACCGGCTCGGGTACGCCGTCTCGGTGGACGTCGTCAAGCAGATCGTCACCGGCGGCGCCCGGGCGATGGAGGCGCGGGTGCCCGGCGAGGACATCAGCCCGGCCCGGCTGCGGCTGCGCGACTGGTGGACGGGCCCGGAGCTGTTCGTGATCGTCGACGACCTCGACCTCATCCCGGCGACCTCGCCGCACCCGTTCGACGCCCTGCTCCCGCACCTCGCCCAGGGCACCGAACTGGGCCTGCACCTGATCGTCGCCCGCGGCGCCAACGGCATCGGCCGGTCCTACTCCGACCCGGTGCTCCGCCGGCTCCAGGACCTCAACACGCCCGTCGCGCTGCTCTCCTGCCCGCCGAGCGAGGGCACGCTGTTCGGCAGCGTCAAGCCGCGGCAGCTGCCGCCTGGTCGCGCCCTGCACATCACCCGCCGCCGGACGGTGCAGGTGCAGACCGCGCTGGTGCCGGAGCCGGAGGGACCGGACGGGACCGGCTGACCGGGCCGGGGCGGAGGCTCCGGCCGCGGCCCCCGCCGGACCCCGGTGAACCGGGCACCCGGCGGGGGCCGTAGTCCTGGACGATGAGCCTCTCCCGCACCGGTGCGCGCTCCGGCGACCCCGCACCCCCGGCCGAGCCCCGCCGCCGCTTCGGACTGCGGCGCGGGGCGCCGCGCGCGCTGCCCGCCGGGGACCCTCCCGCCGCGTCCGGCCCCGCCGGGACCCTCCCGGTGCCGGCCTCCGCCCGCACCGCGGAACCGGGCCCGTCGGTGCTGCGCGAGGTCGGCCCGCACTTCGTGATCGCCTCCGCCACCGCCCACCCGAACGAGCTGCGGGCCGCGATCGGCGCCCTGCGCCCCGTCCCCGACGCCGTCGTGGTGATCGCCGCGGCACCCGACTCGGCCAAGGTCCTGCGCGACCGGATGACCGACCTCGGCGTGATCACCCGCGCCCGGGGCGCCACCCACCTGGTGCTCGCCGCCTCCGGACTGGCCGCCCTCGCCCCCAACGGCCGCCGCCCGGCCGAGGTCGTCGCCGAACGCTCCGGGGTCCCGGTCGTCGCCCCGGACGGCCTGGTGGAGATCACCCCGGCCGGCCACCTCACCGTCAACGACCCCGAGGGCGCGCTCGCGCGCTCCTCGTGGTGGCGGTGCGAACCCGGCGCGCAGCCCCGGCGGGTGGCCGGCACGATCGGCGCCGTCGCCCCCGTGGAGTCGCGGCGCACCCGGCCGACCGCCTTCGTCGAACCGCCCGCCGTCCCCGCCCCCGCCGCCCGGGGCAGGGCGAACGCCGTCCGCGTCCTGCGGCTGCCGGCCGGGTTCTGGCTCACCGACCCGGCCGACCCGGCCACCACCCCGCTGCCCGACCTGCGGCTGGCGGCCGCCGCGCCCGGCACCGCCGTCATCGTGATCGGTACCCCGACCCGGCCCGTCCTGCTGCCCGAGGACTTCGCCGAGGCCGTGCTCGCCCTGCCGCTCGGCTCCGACCGCCCCCTGATCAGCGCCCCGTGGGCGGCGCCCGACGAACTCTCCGCGCTCATCGGCGCCCTGACCGCCCGAACCGCCCGGCCGGTGCAGGCCGCGATCGGCCTGCCCGTGCTCGGCCACGGCGGCCCCACCTCGCGGGTACTGGACCGCGAGGGCCGGATCGGGTGGGAGCCGTTCCTTCTGCGCCTCTCCTCCGCCCCGGGCTGTCCCACCACGCCCGCCGCCTGGCGCAACGGGGGCGCCGACTGGCGGACCGCCGGGCCCGGGGTGTTCCAGGCGTTCCCGTACTGGGCGCTGGAGGCCGTCCCGGCCGGGCTCTGGCTCCGTCCCGAACCGCCGCACGTGCTCACCCCGCGCTTCCGCCGGCCCGAGCCGAGCCGCCCGCTGCTGATCGTCGGGGAACGGGACCGCCCGGTGCCCGCCGACGCCTTCGAGGAGCTGGGTGCCCTCCTGGGCCGGCTGCCGGCGGTCGGCGCCGAGGGCTTCGGCCTGCTCGTGCACGGGCTGCTGGAGCCCGCCGCCGAGACCGTCGGGCGGTTCGTCGCCCGGACGTACGAGCTGGAGTGGCTCGGCGCCGAACAGCCGGCGGGCGGCCCGCCCGCCGTCGCGCCGGTGTCGTACGGGACCGGCGGCGCGGGCTCGACCCGCCGGGCCGCCGCGCCGGACCCGGCGGCGGTGCCGGCGGGCGCGGCGGCCGCCGCCGTCCCCGGAACGGCGGGAGGGGCACCGGCCGCCCTCGGGCCGGGCACCGCCCACCGGGTGCCGCCCGTCCCCGCACCGGCCTCGCGGTCCGAGGTACCCGCAGGGGTGCGCACCGGGTCGGACACGGGGACGCGGACCGAGCCCCGCGCCGAGCTGCCGACCGCCCACCGGGTACCGCCCGTCCCGGCTCCCGAGCCGGAGAGCGGGACCGCCGCCGAGGTCGAGGCCGGAGCCGGAGCCTGGGCCGGAGCCGGAGCCTGGGCCGGAGCCGAGGGCCGGGACGGGACCCGGTTCGGGGCCGCCGTCCCGGCACCGGAACCCGAAGCGGGTCCCGAGCCCGGGGCCGAGCCCCTCCCGGATCCCGAGCCGGTACCGGTCCCGCCGCCCGCGCCCGTCCGAGCCACCGCCGGACCGGCCACCGGCAGCGCCGTCGGGGCCACCGCGCCGCCCCGCCGGGTGCCGCTCGCGACCGGCGGGCCGACCGTCGCGCCGACAGCCCCGCCGACAGCCGGAACCGTCACCACCGCGGCCGGGTCCGGCCCGGACCTCGACGGCCGACGCGGACCGGCCGGTGCGCCCGTCGCGCCCGCCGGGGGTGCGCCCCTGCCTTTCCGCACTCCCGAGGTCCCTCCGGGGGACCCTGCGGCCGAACCCCCCGCGGCCGAACCCCCGGCGTCCGGGCTTCCCGGCGCCGCCCCGTCCGCCCGGCCCTCGACCACCGAGCCGTCGAGCACGGAGCCGTCGAGCACCGAGCCGTCGACCACCGAGCCGCCGGACACGGAGCCGTCGGCGGGCGACCCCCTGTCCGCGGAGCCGCCGGGCGTTCCCGTCCCGCCCCAGGAGCCGTCCCACCCGTCCCCGCAGCCACAGCCGCGGCCGGCCCGGTACTTCGGTCTCGACGACAGCCCGGTCCCGGTCACCGCGAGCACCGCCGCCGAGCGCGACGCCGTCCGCGCCCTGCTCGGCGACCACTACCACCGCTGCACCGGACGACTGGACCAGCTCGCCACCCGGCTCCCCGGTCTGCGCTCCACCTCGCAGGACGACTTCAAGCCCGACCTGGCCGCCGTCCTGCTCCACCACACCGACAGCGGCGTGCCCGTGCCCCGGGCCGCCCTGATCGCGGCCGCGCGGTCCGGGGCCCCGGAGCTGCGGCCGTTCCTGCACTGCCTCGGCGCCGGTCTGCGCCGGCTGCCGAGCCACCACGGCGCGGTGCTGCTCGGTGCCGGGGCCGGTCTCGACCCCGAATCCGTGCTGGCGCACTACCCGACCGGCCGGCAGTTCCGGGAACCGGCACCGCTGGCCGGGCTGACCGCGCCGGGGGCCGAACTCCCCGGCTCCTCCGTGGAGTTCCTGGTCTGGTCGGCCACCGGCCGGCGCACCTCGGTCTTCGACCCGACCGACGGCCCGGCCCAGGCGGCGTTCCCGCCCGGCACGGCGTTCACCGTGGTCGGCCAGGTGCCGGCCGACGGCGACCGTCCGGCCTGCGTCCTGCTCCGGGAGTCGGGCGGCGACCCGTCCGAGCGCAACCGCAACTCGCTGACCCGGCTGCGCGCTTGGCTGGAACGGCGGGCGGCGATGCCCCCGGCCGAACGCCCCCGCGCCGACGCCCCCGAGCGCTTCCACCTCACGCCGGGCGTCCACCTCGACACCCCCGAACCGCCGGACACCTCCCCGGACGGCCCCGACACCCCCGAGGACCCGGACACCGCCGCCGCCCCGGACACCGCGACGGCCGCCTGACCGGCGTTCGTCGGCCGGTCCCCCGAGCCCCGGCCGACGAACGCCCTCCTACCAGCCGGTCCCCCGGGCCTCGGCCCGCGTCACCGGCTCCGCCCGCTCCGCCTCCACCGCCACGGCCTCCACCGCCCGGGTCGGCACGGCCCGGACCGTCGGCGCGGGCCACACCGCCGGGGCCACCCGGCCCGTCGACAGCACGCCCGCCGACAGTCCGCCCGGCTCCAGCCGGGCAGCGGCCGCGGACACGCTCGGCAGGGCCTCCGCCACCCCGACCCCCGGCACCGACCGCGCGACCTCCGCCCCGGACACCGCGGGCACCCCCGGCATCGCGGGCACCGCCCCGCCGACCGTGCCCAGGCCCGCCCCGGAGCTGGTCCGCAGCCCCCCTCGGAGCGCCGGGCCCACCGCCTCGGCGGTGGCCGCGGCCGCGCCCGGACGCTCGGCCACCGTCGCCGAGAGCCGCAGCACGAAGTTGCGCTCGGTCGGATCGCCCTGCGGCCAGTCGCAGTCCTTGCTGCGGACGATCCGGCTGCGCAGACCCCCGGAGGTCTGCCACGGGTACGGCAGCACCCGGACGTTGGGACGCCAGCCCACACCCGGCACGCAGTGCTGGAGCTCCAGCTCCCACTCCTCGGCCCGCACGTCCAGCGAGGCCCCGGCCCGCCCTTCCAGCACGATGGTGCCGTACGGGGTGCGCACCACCGCGCGCTGCTCGTAGTAGGCGTCCTTGTCGAGGACGGTGATCCGCAGCGGCCCGTTCATTCGCAGCATGGTGGCCCTTCCCGGTGGTCGAAGCTCTCGGAACCGAGACGGCCCCGCACTCCGATCGACGGGGCGTCCGCAGGCCCGGGTTCACCTCCGGACCGCAGGTGAACCCCAGGTGGACGTCCGTCCGTTGAACCCCGGGGACGGCGCGTCCGGCTTTCCGCCCCGGCGCGCGCCCCGGCTTCCGCCCGGGGCGCCCGCGGCCGGTCCCGGGACTCGGACCGAGGCGTTCCCCTTGGGGCAGCCCGGCAGGACCGATCGCGCACACCTCCCGAACCGCCGGGCACGCGCTCCGCCCGGACGGTCCGCGCCACTGGGACCCCGCTCCCGGGCCGCTGCTCCCGGTCGCCGCCACCGCCCGCCCGCCCGCACCCGCCGCCGCGGCACCCGGGCTGCCCGTCGTCCCTTCGTCAGCACGCGGACGACAGCGCCTCACCGGCGGCGCGGCAGCGGAGCCGGGAGCCTCGCACGGCCGGAGGACACCTCCCCGCGCGCCTGCGAGGACGACGAACCGGCTGCCGTCAACCCCCCGGTCGGACAGATACCCACCATTCCCGAAATCGCACACCGAACGTCACAGAACGAACCTCCAGCGTGGCTAGACTGCGCCCCGCACAGGGATGGAAACCCTCGTCCACCCGCTCTCACCAGGGAGGATCCGTGTTCGTTCGGCTGCTGGGCCCGGTGGAACTGCGGACCGCCGACGGCCGGTCCGTCGAGCCCGCCGCCGCCAAGCGGCGCGCCACGCTGGCCCTGCTGGCGCTCGAACTCGGCCGTACCGTCCCGGTCGGACGCTTCTTCGAACTGCTGTGGGGGGACGCGCCGCCGGCCCGGGCCCGGGCCGCGCTGCAGGGCCACATCGCCGCGCTGCGCAAGCTGATCGCCGGTTCGGGCCTCGTCCTCTCCACCCGTCCTCCGGGCTACCGGCTGGACGGCCCGGCGGACGCGGTGGACTCGCTGCTGTTCGAACGGCTGGTCGCCGACGCCGCCGCGCGGAGCACCCCGGACGGCGACGAGGCGGCGGCCGGACTGCTGCGCCGGGCGCTCTCGCTGTGGCAGGGGCCCGCCGCGCTCGCGGACCTGCCCGAGACCGACCTGCGCGACGCGCTCGCCGACCGGCTGCGCAAGGACCGGACCCTCGCGCTGGAAGCCTGGGCCGACCGTCTGCTGCGGCTCGGGCTGGGCGCGGACGCAGTGCCCGAGCTCGACCGCGCGGCGGAGGCCGATCCGTGGAACGAGGCGCTGGCCGCGCGGCTGGTGCTCTGCCTGCAGCAGTCCGGCCGTTCGTGGGACGCGCTGAACACCTATCACCGCACCCGCCGCAGGCTGGCCGCCGACCTCGGCGTCGGGCCGGGCAGCGCGCTGCGCTCGGCGGTGTCGGGGGTGCTGTCCGAGGACGGGGCACGGCGTCCGGCGGCGGGAACGGCAGTGGGGACGGCGCCGGCACCGGTCCGCCTCCTCGGCCGCCCCCGGCCCGGCACCGCACCGGCCACCGCCGCCCCGGCCGCCACGGCCACCGCCGCCCGGGCCGCTTCCACCGCCGCCACCGTCCGACCGGCGACGGCGACGGCGACGACGCCGTTCGCGAGCTGCAAGGCGGCCCCGCGCCCCGCCGACCGCGGACGCCCGCCCGTCGCCCGGCCCACGCCCGTGTCCACGCCCGTGTCCACGTCCGCCGGGACCCCCACGACCGCCAAGACCGCCGCCCCCGCCGCCGCACCGCCGGCCCGGACCCCGGTCGCACCCCCGGCCCCGGCCCGTGCGCAGCCGGTCGCCGCTCCCGACCAACTCCCCCGCCCGGCCTCCGGTTTCGTCGGCCGGATCCCCGAACTCGACTGGCTCTCGGACCGGTTGCGCGGCTCTCGCGCCGTCGGCCCGGACGCCGTCGACGCGCCCGCCGTCGACGCGCCCGGCACCGGCACGCTCGCCGTCCTGGTCGGCCCGGCCGGCACCGGCAAGACCGCGACCGCCCTGCGCTGGGCCCACGACGCGGCCGCCGGCTACCCCGACGGGCGGCTCTTCGCCGACGTCAACGCCTTCGGGCCGGGCCGCCCCGCCGGACCCGGCGCCGTGCTCGGCCGGTTCCTCCGCGCCCTGGGCGTGCCGGAGTCCGAACTGCCCGAGGACCGCCCGGCCCGCGCCGCCCTCTACCGCTCGCTCAGCCGGAACCGCCGCCTGCTGGTGGTGCTGGACGACGTCGCGGACGCCGGGGACGTCACCGATCTGCTGCCCGCCGGGCCCGGCTGCGCGACCGTGATCACCAGTCGCAGCACCCTGGCGGACCTCGTGGTCACCGAGGGCGCCGCCCTGCTGCGCCTCGGCCCGCTGCCCGCCGAGGACGCCGGGCGCCTGCTGGAGCAGCTGCTCGGCCGCCCCCGGGTGGCGGCCGAACCGGAGGCCGCCGCCCGGCTCGCCGAGCTCTGCGGCGGGCTGCCGCTCGCCCTGCGGATCGTCGCCGCCCGGCTCGCCACCCGCCCCGCCTGGGCGATCGCCGACCTGCTGCCGGAACTCGACGACGAGCGGACCAGGCTGCACGCCCTGGACACCCGGGGCAGCAACAGCCTCCGCGCCGCACTGGACCGCACGCTCCGCCACCTCGGCGGTACGGCGGCCCACCTGCTGGCCCTGCTCGCCGTCCACCCCGGCCGGGAGACCGACGTCCCCGCCGCGGCCGCACTGCTCGGCGCCGGCCCGGACGAGGCCCGGGACGCCCTGGCCGCCCTGGCCGCGCACCACCTGCTCACCGAGATCGCGCCCGGCCGCTACCGCCGCTGCGACCTGGTCCGGCTCTACGGGGCCGAACTCCTCGACGAGCGGCACGCGTCCGAGCACGCCACCGCCACCGCCGCACTGGCCGACCACTACCTGGCGACGGTGGCCCACGGCGCCGCCCTGCTCCAGCCCGCCCCGGGCGCCACCGCTCCCACCGGCCCCGTCGGCCCGCCGTCGAGGCCCGGCGGCCGACGTGCCGCCCGGCCGCACCTGCCCACCGTCCGCTCCATCCTGGACTGGTTCCAGGCCGAGGAGCCCGCCGTCCGGGGCCTGGTCGCCGCCGCCTCCGAGAGCGGCGACCACGACCGCGCGTGGCGGCTCGCCTACCGCGCCGACGGCCTCTACTACAGCGTCGGGCGCCGACCGGACCGGCTGGCCTGCCTGCGGACCGGGCTCGACGCGGCCGGCCGCACCGGAGACCCGGCCGCGGTGGCCGCGATGGAGGCCGTGACGGCCCGCGCCCTGAGCGGCCGGGGCCGGACGGTGGAGGCGCACCGGCTGGCCCGCCGGGCGGTCGACCGCAGTTCCGGCACCGACGACGCCGTCCGGGTGCAGGCGCTCACCGTGCTGGCCGTGACCACGGCGGCCGGCGGCCGGCCCGCCGAAGCGGTCCGGCTGGGCGAGCGGGCGATCGCGCTGGCCGAGACGCACGGCCACGCCGAGCACGCCCCCTACGCGCTCAGCAACACCGCCGGTCTGTACGGCCTGGCCGGTGATCCGGCCCAGGCGCTGCGCCGGGCCCGGGAGGCCAGGGCCCTGCTCGTCGAGCACCCGCTGGCCGTCTTCCACCTGTCCGCGATGATCAACGAGGCGCACGCCCTGCAACTGCTCGGCCGCCACGCCGACGCGGAGGAGGCCTGGCGGCAGACGGTGGAGCGCTGCCGGTTCGCCGGCGCCGTCCATCTGCACGCGGTCGCCGAACGCCACTTCGCCGACTTCCTGCTGGCGACCGGCCGCACCCCGGAGGCCGTCGGCACCCTGCGCGCGGCCCGCGGACTGTACGGGCGGCTCGGCGACACCACGGTCGTCGGCGAACTGGACCGGCGGCTGGCGGTGTTAGCCGGCTGAGGCGCGTCCGGACCCCGGGTCCCCCACCCCGGGCTCCCCCTGCCCCGCCAGCTCGGCCGTCAGCATCGTGACGCCGTCCTCGCCGAAGCGGTGCAGCAGCAGCGCCACCCACGTCACGGCCTCGGCCCGTTCCCGCGCCGTCCACGCGCCCGCCGACGGGTGCTCGTCCACCACCAGGGCCTCCGCGACCAGCCGCAGCCCCTCCGGCACCGCCGACGGCGGACCGTCCCCGGCCAGCCGCCGGGCGGCCGCGACCACCACCGCCCCGGCCGCCGGGGGCACCGCCCACCCGCCGCCGGCCGGTTCCCCGCCGCCGGGCCCGTCCTCACCGGTCCGCTCCGCCGCGAGCCACCCCGCGACCAGCTCCCGGACTCCCGCCTCACCCACCGCTTCCGCCATGGCGGCCAGCTTGCCAGCACCACGTCCCGAGGTCATCACTGTCACACCGACGGATACGGCCCGGACCCCGCCGCGCGTTCACCGGACCGGACGGTCCGGGCCCGGTCCGGCACCGACCGGGCGGCCGCCGGACGGCCTCAGGCCCCGACCTCCCCGTCGATCGCCTCGCGCAGGAAGTCCGCGTGCCCGTTGTGCCGCGCGTACTCGTGGATCAGGTGCAGCATCACCAGCCGCAGCGAGACGTCCGCCTGCCAGCGCGGCTGGTACCCGGTGACGTCCAGCGACGGCGCCTCCCGCTCGATCCGCCGGGCGTGCTCCACCTCCGCCTCCCAGGCCGCGAAGGCCTCGGCCCGGTCCGCGCCGCTCGCGTCGTAGGCGGCCTGGTAGTCGCCCTCGGCGGACCACACCAGCGGGACGTCCTCCCCGTCGATCACCCGCCGGAACCAGGTCCGCTCGACCTCCGCCATGTGGCGCACCAGCCCGAGCAGGGTCAGCGTGGACGGCGGACTCGACCGCAGCCGCAGCTGCTCGTCCGTCAGCCCGGCGCACTTCATCGCCAGGGTGGCCCGGTGGAAGTCCAGGAACGCCCGCAGCGTCTCGCGCTCGCCCCCGGTCAGCGGCGGGCCGATCCGCCCGTCCCCCGCGCCGCTCGCCGCGCCGACACCCGTACCCGTACCTGTACCCGTACCCATGGTGCTCCCCGTCCCCTTCGGATCCGAACGATCGATCGGCGCCCAGTCTGGCAGGCCGACCGCCCCGTCGACAGCGAGTTCCCGTCCGTCCCTCCTGACCTGCTGCGCCCCTCCTGAAACCACCTCCTTCGGGTAGTTCCACCGGTGGCCGGTTTGGGTACGTACTGCGGCGCGCGCCCGCGGGAGGCCCGGCGCACCGGCCCCTCCCCGCCCGCACCGTCACCCCGGCCACCGCCGTCACCCGGCCGTCACCACGACACACGAGGAGCCCGAGCGAACCATGAACCAGGACCGCATCCCAGGACCGGTACGCCGGACCTACGGCGCCGACGACCTCTCGCAGGCCGCCTCCTTCGCGGGCGGATTCATCAACTTCGGCGACTGGAGCGGCATCCGCACCACCGACCCGACGACCGAGGACCGGATCCGCAGCCAGGAGAACCTCTACCGGCGGGTGCTGCGCACCTTCCCCGGGCCGGCCGAGTCGCTGCGGCTCGGCGAGGTGGGCTGCGGGCGCGGGCTGGGCGCGGCGCTCGCGCTCTGCGAGTTCCGCTTCGCCGCCGTCACCGGGGTCGACATCCACCCCGACCAGATCGAGCGCGCCCGCACCGTCAACGCCAAGGCGCTGGCGACCTTCCCGGACCGGCTCCGCTACACCCTGGGGTCCGCCGACGACCTGCCGTTCGCGGACGCCTCGCTGGACGGCCTGTACTCGGTCGAGGCGGCCCAGCACTTCCGTGAGCTGACCGGCTTCGCCCACGAGGCGGCCCGGGTGCTGCGCCCCGGCGGCCGGCTTGCGGTGGCCACCTTCTTCTCGGCCGAGGGGCCCGACGCGGTCGAGCGGCTGAGCATCCTGCTCGGCAGCTTCGCCAACGGCCTGGACGTCGCCCATCCGCTGGCGGGCTTCACGGCCGACCTCGGGGCGGCCGGCTTCGCCGAGGTCGCCGCGGAGTCCATCGGCCCGGACGTCTGGCCCGGTCTCGACCGCTATCTCGAGGGCACCGTCCCGCCCGGCCACTGGACCCGCAACTTCCTCCCCGCCTGGCGCGACGGCCTGCTCGACTACTACCTGCTCACCGCGACCCGCGGCTGAGCCGCCGCCGGTCCGTCACCGGTCCGTCACCGGTCCGGCGGGCCGCGCCGCCGACCGGCACCCGAGCGATCCCCGCACACCGCGGGGACCGCCCAGCCCCGGGCGGCCGCTGTGCACCGGCAGCATGCTCCGGACGGCCGACTCCGGCGCGCCCCCGGTCCGGGCCCGCCCGACGCTCAGGCCTGCCGGGTCGGCAGGGCGACCAGGTGGCGGAGGTTCACATGGCGCGGACGGGTGACGGTGAAGGCGATCAGCTCGGCGATGTCCTGCGCGGTCAGCGCGGGCATCGCCTCGAACATGCCGTCGAGCTGCTGCCGCAGCACCGGGTTGTCGATGTGGCCGCCGAGTTCGGTGTCGGTGAGCCCGGGCTCGATCGCGGAGACCCGCACGTCCCGGGGGCCGAGTTCGGTGCGCAGCGCGGCGGAGAGCTGGGTGAGCGCCGCCTTGGTGGCCCCGTACACGGCGTAGTCGGGGAACAGCACGTGGGAGGCGATGGAGGAGACGTTGACCAGGTCGGCGGCGCGGCCCTCGGCGGCGGCCGCGACGAGGTCGGCGGAGAAGGCGCGGACGATCCGCAGCGCGCCGGTCAGATTGGTGTCGATCATCCGGGTCCACTCGTCGATCCGCCCGTCCGCGAGCGGATTGGGCAGCATCACCCCGGCGTTGTTGACCACCAGGTCGACCGGGCCCCAGGTGTCGTGCACGGTCCGGACGGCGGCGTCCACCGAGGACTGGTCGGTGACGTCGGCGGTGACGGCGAGGGCCCGGCCGCCGTCCGCGCTGATCGCGGCGGCGAGGGCGTCCAGCCGCTCGGCGCGGCGGGCCAGCAGGGCGACCCGGGCCCCGCCGGCGGCGAGCAGCCGGGCGGTGGCCTCGCCCATGCCGCTGGCGGCCCCGGTGACGACGGCGGTGCGGGCGGCGAGGGCGGGCTGGGCGGTGCGGTTCATGTTCTGCTCCGGTGCGGTTCGTTGGCGCGGACGGCCTGACGGGACCACTCTGGTCCCACCGTCGCGCGCCACCCAGGGCCCTGTTCCACCCGGGTCCGGTGGACCCTGGGTCCGGCAGACCCTGGTTGCGCCGTCACGCCGTCACGCCGCTGCACCACCGCACCGCTGCGGCACGAGGTGCCACGTGCCGCGGACCGGGGCCGGTCCCGCCGATTTCGCCGCGGCCCCGGAAGGATCCGCGGGACCGGCCCCGGTCAGTGCTTCATCAGCAGGTGACCGGCACGGTGACGGTGGCGGTCGACGGCGGCCAGCCCCACTGGGTCACGTTGAACGTGGCCTGGACGCTGGAGCCGCAGGGCGCGGTGCCGGAGACGTTGCCGACCGGGATGCCGCCGCCGGGGATGAGCACGTAGGGCGAGTCGCTCCCGATCAGGGCGCCGCCGACGACACCGGCGGTCAGGTTGAAGGCGACCTTCTGCGGGGTCCAGGCGATGCTGGCGGGGGTCGCGTAACCGGAGAACACGACCTGGTCACCGGTCACCGAGGCGCAGAGCCGCAGGTTGACGATGCCCGGGAACCCGTCGACGCAGTTCTTGGTGCCGGGGCCGGAGGGGCCGCCGGTGGTCTGGGCGGAGGCCTGGGTGGCCCCGGTGACGGCCAGCGCGGAGAGCGCGGCGCCGGTGGCGAGGAGCGCGGCGAATCGCTTCATCTCGGTACTTCTCCTTCGGACGAACGGAGGGTGGTTTCGTTCGCGAGGCAGACATCGCAGGTGATCGCCCGTCAGGTCCGATCGCACGTCACATGTGCAATGTCACGCCTCACATGCGAGATGCTGCCACGCCCGCCCCGGAACTACCGCCCGGTAGCCCGGGTTCCGAAGATCCTTACCGGATTTGACCTTCATCTGGCGCGATTTCGCGGCCGTGCCGCAGACTCTCCGGGACGGCTCCCACCGCACCCACCCGCACCAACCCCAGCACCACCCCGCATCCGCACCAGCGCATCGGAGAACCCCCACGGTGACCACGAGTCGACAACTGGAGATACCCTTCGCCGACGGCCGCTCCGGCAGCGGCCCCGCCACCTGGGGCCAGCGAGCCATCTGGGACGTCGTCAACCGCCTGGCCCCCGCCGACCGCCCCCGCTACAACATCGGCACCGCCACCCCGCTCGACCCCGGCCTGCCGCTCCCGGTGGTCCTGGACGCCCTCGGGCACCTGCTGCACCTGCACGACTCCCTGCACACCCGGCTGCTCCCCGGCCCGGACGGCACCGGAGCACCGGACGGCACCGGAGCACCGGACCGCACCGAGGCACCCGACGGCACCGCGCTGCGCCAGACCGTCGACCCGGCGGGCACCCTGCCCGCCCTGGTCCGGGACCTCCCGGCCGGCACCGACCGGGCCGGGCTCACCGCCGCCGGAACGGCCCTGCACCGGGAACTGACCGACCGTGCCTTCGACTGCGCCACCGAGTGGCCGATCCGGGTCGGCCTGGTCGTCGCCGACGGCCTGGTGCGGCACATCTCGCTGGTGCTCTCGCACACCGCCGTGGACGGCACCGGGATGGGCCTGCTGGTCCGCGACCTCACCGCGCTCGCCCTGGGCGCCGACCCGGCCGCGCTCCGGGCCGGCCGGACCACCCAGCAGCCCCTGGAGGAGGCCGAGTTCCAGACCTCCGAACGCGGCCGCAAGCGCGACGCCAACGCCCGCGCGCACACCCTGCGCAAACTGCGCTCCGCCCCGGCCCGGCTGTTCCCGCCCGCCCCGGCGGCCGACCCCGCCGCCCGGTTCCCGAACGCCGTCCTCAGCTCGCCCGCGCTGCTCCGCGCGGTCGACACGGTGGCCGCCGCCCACCGGGCCGGCTCCTCCGCCGTGCTGCTCGCGGCCACCGCCGCCATGACGGCCCGGCTGGCCGGACGCCCGGACGCGGTGCTCCAGGTGGTGGTCAACAACCGCTTCCTGTCCGGCCTCACCGACGCGGTGAGCGTGGTCGCCGGCGACGCCCTGCTGCACCTCCAGGACGCCGACGGCGAGTTCGGCGCGGCCGTGCGCCGCACCCACGCCGCGTCGATCGCCGCCTACCGGCACGCCTACTACGACCGGCGCCTGCTGGACGCCGAGATCGAACGCCTCACCGCCGACCGGGTGCCGCTCGCCGACCGCTCCTGCGTCTTCAACGACACCCGCGACCTGCTCCCGGGCGGCCTCTCCGCCCCGGACCCGGCCGTCGCCGGGGCCGCGGCCGACGGGGACACCACCCTGGACTGGCCGGTCGAGTTCGACCCGCGCCCCGGGCTCACCTACGCCCTGGACGCGCAGCGCACCCCGACCGCCCTGCAACTCGCCATGACGGCCGACCCCGCAGTGCTCCCCCGGGCCACGATGGAACGCTTCCTGCGCGGCATCGAGGAACTGGTCCTCACCGAGGAGCGCGCGCTGCGCCCCTGACCGCGCCCCGGCAGAGCGCCCCTGGAACCGGGAGAGAGCACCACGGGGAAACACCAGGGGCCCGGCCGACCGCCCGCGGGGGCGGCCGGCCGGGCCCGTGCCCGCTCCGCGCGGGCGACGACGCGTCAGCCCCGGTGCTCGTGCACCGCGTTGGTGTCCTGGATCTTCTGCCAGGACTTCGGCTGCGCCGGAGCCGCCGCCGACGCCCCCGGGGCGAGGCCCTCCGCCGCGGGCGCCGCCGCGAGCGCCGAGCCGGCCGCCGCACCCGCCGATCCCACCGCCGGCTTGCCGGCGGTGAACAGCCAGGTGTTGAACAGCCCGCCCAGCGGCTTGCCGGAGATCTTCTCCGCATAGGCCTGGAACTGCGGGATGGTGGCGTTGCCGTACTTGCGCTCGGTCGGCCACCCCTTCAGGATCGCGAAGAACTTGTCCTCCCCGACCGTGTTCCGCAGCGCCTGGATGGCGATCGCACCCCGGTCGTAGACGGCGCCGGCGAACTGGTGGTCCGGGCCCGGGTCGCCCGGCCGCACGGACCAGAACGCGTTGTCGGCCGCGTAGTTGTTGTAGACGTAGTCGGCCAGTTCCTGCGCGGTGCCCTCGTTCTCGTGCTCCGACCAGAGCCACTGCGCGTACCGGGCGAAGCCCTCGTTGAGCCAGATGTCGCTCCAGCGCTGCACCGAGACGCTGTCGCCGTACCACTGGTGGGCCAGCTCGTGCGCCACGACGGAGGTGTTGGCACCGCGCGCGAACTGCGCGGGGCTGTAGAAGACCTGTCCCTGGGTCTCCAGGGCGTACCCGGTCGGCACGTTGGGCACGTAACCGCCCACGGTCTCGAACGGGTACGGGCCGAACACCGTGCTCAGCCAGTCGGTCAGCTCGCCGGTCCGCTCGACGCTGGCCTGCGCCGCGCCGAGGTTGACGCCCAGGTCCGGGCTGTAGGCGGTGATGACCGGCAGTCCGCCCTCGGTGGTGTCCTTGCGGATGTCGAACTTCCCGATCGCCAGCGTCGCCAGGTAGGTGGCCTGCGGCTTGGTCTGCCGGTAGTTGTAGCGGGTCCAGCCGGGCCGGGAGCTGGTGGTCTGGGTGCCGTTGCTGACCACCTGGGTGCCTTCCGGCACCAGCACCGAGACGTCGAAGGTGGCCTTGTCGGTCGGGTGGTCGTTGGCCGGGAACCACCAGGCGGCGCCCTCGGGCTCGTTGGCGGCCACCCCGCCGTCGGGGGTGCGCAGCCAGGCGGAGTACCCGCCGCGCTCGACCTCGCCCGGCTTGTCGGCGTAGCGGACGACCACGGTGAGCGGGCTGCCCTTGGCGACGGTGCGGGACGGGGTGATCACCAGCTCCTGCTCGCCGCTGGTGGTGAACTTGGCGGCCCGGCCGTTGACCAGCACCTCCTTCACGCTGAGCACGAAGTCGAGGTTGAAGCGGGTGAGGTCCTGGGTGGCGGTGGCCAGGACGGTGGTGGTGCCCTCCAGTTCGTCGGTGGTGGGCGTGTATTTCAGCCGGATGTCGTAGTGCGAGACGTCGTAGCCGCCGTTGCCGGCGTTCGGGTAGTAGGGATCGCCGATGCCCGCCGCACCCGGGCCGGCCTGGGCGGCGGAGGCGGGGACGGACAGGAGCAGGGCGAGCGCGCCGGCAGCGGCAGAGACGATCAGCCTCTTGCGCACAGGGGTCCTCCACAGGGTCACTGGGACAACGGGTCGGATCGATCCTTGTCCCAACGAACCCGGTCCTACGCCTGAACGATGAAATGTTCATGAGAAGAAACAGGCCGAAATGGCCGGGCGGCCCAGTCGTGACACGACGTCACCGCCCGGCCGTCGAGGCGCCACTGCCGTACCGTCAGGCGCCCAGCGCCACCGGGGCCCGGACCAGCGAGCCGTACTCGGTCCACGAGCCGTCGTAGTTCTTGACGTGCTCGTACCCGAGCAGCTCGGTCAGCGCGAACCAGGTGTGCGCCGAGCGCTCCCCGATCCGGCAGTAGGCGATCACCTCCTGCTCCGGCCCGACGCCCCGGCCGCCGTACAGCTCCCGCAGCTCCTCGGCCGGGCGGAACGTCCCGTCCTCCCTGGTCGCCTGCGACCAGGGGATGTTGACCGCGCCCGGGATGTGCCCGGGCACCTGGGCCTGCTCCTGCGGCAGGTGCGCCGGGGCCAGCGCCTCGCCCCGGAACTCGGCCGGCGAGCGGACGTCCACCAGCGTCGCGTCCGAGCCCGGCTTGGCGAAGACCTCGGCCTTGGCCAGCACCTCGTCCCGCAGCGCCCGCACCTCCGGGCGCTCGGGCCCGGTCAGCCGGTACGGGCTGTGCTGGTGGTCCATCACCTCCGCGGTCAGCTCCCGCCCCTCCAGCTCCCACTTCCGGCGCCCGCCGTCCAGCAGCCGCACCGGGCCGAAGCCGCGCAGCCGCAGCAGCCAGAAGGCGTAGGCGGCGAACCAGTTGTTGTTGCCGCCGTAGAGCACGACGGTGGTGTCCTCCTCGACCCCGGCCGCGCGCAGCAGGTGCTCGACGCCCGCGCGGTCCACGTAGTCGCGCCCGACCGGGCTGTGCAGATCGGTGGCCCAGTTCCAGCCGACCGCGCCGGGCAGGTGCCCGCGCTCGTAGGCGCCGTTGTCCTCGTCCACCTCGACCACCCGCAGCGTGCCGTCGTCCAGGTGCCGGGCGAGCCACTCGGTGCCGACCAGTGCCTCGGGGTGTGCGTAGCCGTTGCCGGTCATCGCCGCTCTCCTTCGCTCGGGTCCTCGGGGCCTGCCCCCGCCGGGGCCCTAGGCCGCGACGGCCAGCCGCGCCACGTAGTACTGGTTGAGCGGATCGCCCTCGATCCGCGACACGTCCACCGAGCCGAAGCCGGCCTCGGCGAGCATCCGGCGCGCGGTCTGCTCGCCCCAGACGGTGCCCAGCCCGGCGCCGCCCTCGCCCAGCGAGACCGTCATGCAGTAGAAGGTCGAGAAGGTGTACAGCGCCGGGGCGAGCGGGTGGTCGATGTTCTCCTCGAGCAGGCTGCTGGCGGCGATGTCGCCCATCAGGAAGACGCCCTCGGGCCGCAGCACCCCGGCGACGGCCCGCAGGGTGCGGTCGGGGCGGGCCAGGTCGTGGACCACGTCGAAGGCGGTCACCAGGTCGTACCCGCCGGTCAGCTCGGCCGAGTCGGCGAGCACGAAGCGGGCGTTGTCCAGGCCGTGCACGGCGGCCTCGGCCTTGGCCGCGCCGATGCCCTGCTCGGAGATGTCCACCCCGGTGAACCGGCTGGCCGGGAAGGCACTGGCCAGGACGTTGACGGCGTGGCCCTGCCCGGTGCCGATGTCCACCGCGTCGATGCCCTCCCGCAGCCGCTCGGCGAGGCCGGGCACCAGCGGCACCACGGCGTCCACCAGGGCCAGGTCGTAGCCCGCCGCGCTCTCCTCGGCCTGGAGCTCCTGGAAGCGCGGGTAGGCCGAGTACGGCAGCCCGCCGCCGGTGCGGAACGCCTCGACGATCCGGTCCTCGACCTCGCCGAACAGAGCGAGGTACTGCATCATCCCGGCCAGGTTCTCCGGCCCGGCGGCCCGGGTCAGCGAGGCGGCGTGCTCCGGCGGCAGCCGGTAGGTGCCCTGCTTCGGCTCGTACTCGACGAAGCCGCCGACCACCATCGCGCCCAGCCACTCCCGGACGTAGCGCCCGTCCAGCCCGGCGGTCCGGGCGAGGTCCTCGACCGTCGACGGCGGAAGGCCGGCCATGGTGTCGAAGAGACCGGTCCGGTGGCCGACACTGGCCATGAATCCCAGGCAGGCGTCGTTGAGCACCTGCAATACGCGACCCGCGAACTCCTCCTGCTCCGCCGGGTCCGGTTCCCGTTCGGACATCGTTCCTCCTGCGCCGTGTCGGGACCTGCGCGAACCCCTCCCCCGGCCACGCTACGCCGTTCGGGTGCGTTCCACCGTCCGTGACGGCTACCGGTCCGGCCAGGGCACCTCGGGCCGGCGCTCGTAGGCGTAGCCGGCGGCCTCCCAGCGGGCGCCCTCCTTGGCGAGGCGGGCCTTGAACCGTCCCCAGTCGTGGCTCGCCCGGGGCGACCAGCCCAGCTCGGCGAGCGCCGGCAGCCGGGGCAGCAGCATCAGGTCGAGCTCACCGGGGGTGTCCAGGGTCTCGGTCCACAGCGGGGCCTCGACGCCGACCACCGAGCCGTCCCGCAGCGGCAGCAGGGTGTCCGGGTCCCAGTCGTACGCGGTCCGGACGTCGATGGTGCCGGCCCAGACCAGGCCGAGCGGATAGCCCGACTCGTACTTCATGTCCAGGTAGCTGCGGCCGGACGGCGACATGATCACCTCGGCGCCGCGTTCGGCGGCCTCCCGCAGTTCGGTGTCGCGCCCGGCCCGGCCGTCCCAGAACTGCAGCAGCCCGATCCCGCCCGGCGCGGTCTGGTTCCAGCCGACGGGGGTCTTCCCGGCCGCGCGCACCTGCTCGCCGACCCGCCGGACGAACTCCGCGTACTCGGCCGGCGCGACCCGCTTCGCCTCGTCGCCGCCGATGTGCAGCAGCGGCCCCGGGGTGAGCCGGGCCAGCTCGGCGACCACGTCCCGGGTGAAGGCGAACACCGCGTCACCGGTCGGGCAGAGGGTGGAGAAGCCGACCTCGGTCCCGGTGTACGGCCAGGGTCGGGCGCTGCCCGTGCAGTCCAGTTCGGGGTAGGAGGCGAGGGCCGCGTTGCTGTGTCCCGGCAGGTCGATCTCCGGGACGACGGTCAGGAAGCGCTCCTGGGCGTAGCGGACGATCTCCTGGTAGTCGGCCGCGGTCCAGTACCCGCCGGGGGTGCCGTCGACCTCGCTGGTCGCGCCGACCGCCGTCAGGGCGGGCCGGGCCGGGATCTCGATCCGCCAGCCCTGGTCGTCGGTCAGGTGCAGGTGCAGGTGGTTGAGCTTGTACAGCGCGAGGCGGTCGATGAAGCCCTTGACCTCGGCCGGGGTGAAGAAGTGCCGGGCGACGTCGAGCATCGCGCCCCGGTAGCGGTAGCGCGGGCGGTCCTCGACGGTGACCGGTGCCACCGTCCACTGCGGGCCGTCGGCGACCCGGGTCGGGCTCTCGACCTGCGGGGGCAGCAGCTGCCGGAGCGTCTGGGTGCCCCGGAACAGGCCCTCGGGGGCGCGGGCGGTGATCCGCACCCCGTCGGCGTCGGCGGTGAGCCGGTAGCCTTCGGTGCCGGTGGCCTCGGGGAGCGCGGGGTCGAGCACCAGGGCGATGCCGTCGCCGGCGGCGGGTTCCACCACTGGGAGGGGCAGTCCGGTGGGGCGGCGCACCGCCTCGGCGAGCCGCTCGGCGATCCCCCGCACCTCTCCGGCCTGCCGCTCCTGCGCCGCGCTCACGGGTGCGGTCCGGATCGCGGTGCGGTCGGTGAGCCGGTAGCCGGGTCCGGAGCCGGGGGTGACGGAGAGCGGTACCGGGACGATCCGGTCGGCGGTGCGCGGCCCGGCGGCGACGGGCGGGGCGGCGGCGGTGCCCCGGGAGCGCAGCAGGTGCTGGAGACCCCACCCGGTCGCGGTCAGGGCGAGGACGCAGAGGACGGCCAGCAGCGCGCGGGTCCGGGCGGACAGCCCGGCGATTCGTCTCGGCAAGGCCGCTCCCGGTGTCGGTTCACCGGAATGGTCTCAACCAATCGCCGAACTGTCCCGCACTTCGCCGAAGTCGGCCGGCTCAGGAGAAGACGACGGAGCGCAGCTTCAGCCTCGGGCCGAGGATCTTGCCGGGGTTCATCACGTAGTAGACGTCGCCCTCGCAGTTGAAGTCGAGGAAGACCGTGGCGGTCGACAGGGTGAGGTTCCGGGGCGAGTGGCCCGGCTCCTCGTCCGTGGCGCCGGGCAGGTTGAGGCACTGCTCGCTCGGCGGGTCGGTCAGACCGTGGGGCAGGCCGGGGCCGACCTTGTAGAGGAACTCACCGGTCGCCGCGTTGGCGGAGGTGGGGACGGCGAGGACGAGCGCGATCGCGCTGGCGGCGGCGATCACGGTGTTGCGCAGACGCATGACAGGGGGCCTTTCGGGCGGCACACAGGGGTGCCGAGGGAAATGGTGTGAGATCACCCTAGAGGCCCCAAAATTGGGGAAACGATTCTGCTTGTCCATCCTTTCGGGTGGTTTATCCCCGGTTTGCGCGACCTTTTCGCGTGCAGCCCCACACCCTCGACGACTCACCCCGGCGGGGCCGTGAAGTGGTACCCGGAGTCGATCAGCACCGGCAGGTACGCCTTCAGCGCCGCCACCGTCTGCGAACGGTCCCCGCCGCCGTCATGGTTGAGCACGATCGCGCCGGGCCGGACGTCCTTGAGGATCCGGTCGGTGATCACGGCCGTCCCCGGGCGGGCCCAGTCCCGGGGGTCGACCGACCAGGCCATGGAGCGCATGCCCAGCTCGGCGCTCACCTTCAGCGAGGCCGGGGACCAGTCCCCGCCGGGCGCCCGGAACCAGGTGGGCGCCTTCCCGGTGGTCCGGTGCAGCAGCTCGGAGGTGCGCTCCAGTTCCTCGCGGACCTTGGCCTCGGAGAGGTGGCGCAGGTCGGGGTGGGTCCAGGTGTGGTTGGCGAGGTGGTGGCCCCGGGCGGCGATCTCCCGGACCAGCTCGGGGTGCTCGACGGCGTTCTCCCCGATCAGGAAGAAGGTGGCCCGGATGCCGTGCTGCTCCAGCAGGGCCAGCACCGTCGGGGTGTGCCGGGGGTCGGGCCCGTCGTCGATGGTGAGCGCCACCACCCGCCGGTCGGCATCGAGCTCGTACACCGGGCGGCTCTCGGCCTCCGTCAGGGCCCGTGCGGGCGCCGCTCCCGCCTGGTCGCCCGAGGACGGCGCACTCGGCGGCGCGCTCGGCGGCGCGGCGGACGGGACGGGGGCGGACGGGGCGGCGGAGGCGGTCGCGGGCGGCCCGTCGGCCACCGGCGCCCCGGGCGGCGCCGCGGGCGCCGGGTCCGCCCCGGCCTCCGGCGTCGGGTCCGGCTCGGCGGAACGGAGCCGGGCGGCGGTCGCCGCAACCTCCTCCGCCCGGCCGCAGCCGGCGACCCCGAGCAGCGACATCCCCGCCGCGACCAGCAGCAATCTTCGCGAAGTAATCTGACGATCAGACAGCATGACGGATCTGTCCCCCGTTCATCCGCCCGTCTCCCAGCGGCCGCCCCGACGGGTTCGATCACCACCCCAACGGCCCAAGGCGTCCCCCGTGCACCGGCTGTTCGCCCACCCCGTGACCGGATCGCCGCCGGGCCCGCTAATCTGACCTCTCCCAGTGTGATGATCTGTCTTAAAAGGACGTGGCCATGACGACTAGTCAGGACTTCGCCGACCGGTCCGAGAACGATGCCGCCGAACTCAGCCAGTGGGAGAAGTACGGGGTCGACACCAGCACTCCGCACTCCGCCCGCGTCTACGACTACTGGCTGGGCGGCAAGACCAACTTCCCGCCCGACCGGGCGATGGGCCAGGCCATCGAGCAGGCCGTGCCCACCATGAAGGCGCAGGCCAAGGAGAACCGCGGCTTCCAGAAGCGCGCCGTGCGCCACCTCGCCGAGCGCTACGGCATCCGCCAGTTCCTCGACCTCGGCACCGGCATCCCCACCTCGCCGAACACCCACGAGATCGCCGAGTCGGTCAGCTCCGGCACCCGGGTCGTCTACGTGGACAACGACCCGATCGTGCTGGCCCACGCCCGCGCGCTGATGGTCTCCACCCCGGCCAGCCGCACCACCTACATCCACGCCGACCTGGGCAAGCCCGCCGAACTGCTGGCCGACCCGGCCCTCAACACCACGCTGGACCTGGACCGGCCGGTCGGCATGCTGATGATCGCGGTCCTGATGCTGATCGCCGACGAGGACGACCCGTGGGGCAAGGTCGCCGCCCTGCGCGACGCGCTCCCCTCCGGCAGCTACCTCGCGCTCACCCACCCCACCCAGGACTTCAACGAGGCCGCCGTCGCCCAGGTGACCGCCTCCGCCCGCGCCGCCGGGATGACCCTGGTGCCGCGCAGCAAGGAGGAGGTCACCCGGTTCTTCGACGGCTGGGAGCTGATCGAGCCCGGCGTCGCCCCGGTGATGGCCTGGCACCCGGAGGGCGAACAGCCGGCCGACCCGTACGCGGCGTACTACTGGGGCGGCCTCGCCCGCAAGCCGTAGGCCGTCCCCTCCGGCGCCCCGCCGGCCCCGCCTCCTCCGGAGGAACGGGGCCGGCCGCTCCGGCGCGCGCCACCGGCGGCCGCACTACTTCAGCAGCCGGGACATCCGCCGGTCCGCGAGCGGCTTCCCCCCGGTCTGGCAGGTCGGGCAGTACTGCAGCGAGGAGTCCGCGAACGACACCTCCCGCACGGTGTCCCCGCAGACCGGACAGGGCTGCCCGGTCCGCCCGTGCACCCGCATGCCCAGCTTCTTCTCCGCCTTCAGCTCCCCCGCCGCCAGTCCGCGCGAACGCTCCACCGCCTCCCGCAGGGTCGAACCGAGCGCCTCGAACAGCCGCGCGGTCTCCTCCGCCGACAGGTCGGCCGCCAGCTTGTACGGGGACATCCGCGCCACGTGCAGCACCTCGTCCGAGTAGGCGTTGCCCACCCCGGCCAGCACGCTCTGGTCCCTCAGCACCCCCTTGATCCGGCGGCGCTCGCCGGCCAGCAGCGCCCGGAAGCGCTCCAGGCCGAAGTCCGGGTCGAACGGGTCCGGGCCCAGCCGGGCCACCCCCGGCACCTCCCCGGCGTCCCGCACCACGTACACCGCGAGACCCTTCTTGGTGCCCGCCTCGGTGAGGTCGAAGCCGTCCCCGTCCGGGCCCTCCAGCCGGACCCGCAGCGCCAGCGGATTGCGGCCGCCCGGCTTCGGCGGCTCGACCGGCAGGTGCTCGCGCCAGCGCAGCCAGCCAGCCCTGGCCAGATGGACCACCAGGTGCAGCCCGTCCACCCCGATGTCCAGGAACTTCCCGTGCCGGACCACCGGGCCGACCGTCCGCCCGGCCAGCGCCGTCACCGGCGGGTCGTAGGTCTTGAGCGCGCTGATCGCCACCGGCCGCACCTCGGCGATCACCCGCCCGGTCAGCCGTGCGGACAGGAAGGCGGTCAGGGCCTCGACCTCGGGCAGCTCCGGCATGTGCCCAGTCTCGCCCGGCCGCCCGCCGTCCGCCTCTTCCGCCGCCCCGCCGTTCCCCACCGTCACCCCGCCGTTCCCCTCTTCCGCCGCCCCGCCCTTTGCCCGGGGCCGCCCGGCGGCGCAGTCTGGAGGGGCGGCCCGCGCGCCAACCCGAGGAGGTCCGGCCGGCCATGAGCACGCTGGAGGAACAGATCGACATCGACGCCCCCGTCCTGGCGGCCTGGGAGCAGTTGCACCGTGTCCACGAGTACCCGCGCTTCGTCGACGGCGTCCGCACCGCCCAGCCGCACGGCCGCAACCTGGCCCACCTCGGGGTGGAGATCGCCGGCGCCGAACTGGACGTCGAGACCGAGATCACCGACCGGGGCCGGGGCCGGGTGATGGCCTGGCGCACCCTCGACGGTCCGGCGCTGCACGGCGCCTTCGCGCTGCGCCCGCTCGACGCGGCGCACACCCGGGTGCAGGTCCGGGTCGAGTACGACCCGGGGGTGGTCCGGGAGGTGTTCGGCGGGCCCGGCGGCTTCGCGCTGGCCGGGGCGATCGAACGGACCGTCCGGAGCGACCTCGAGCACTTCCGGGAGCTGGTCGAGGCCCGGGTCGCGGCCGCCGCGACACCGCCCGAGCCGGTCGTCGAGGCTCCCGGCACGGTCACCGTAAACGGCGTATAAGCCCAGCTCAGAGCTGGTGGTGAGGATCTTCACAGCGGGCCGGGGAGCCACTCGCCGGGCGTTCGACCTGTGGCACACTCGGGAGTCATGAACTGTGCCCGGGACACCAGGACGCTGCGCGCGGCGGTCTTCGCCGCGCTGCTCGTGCTGCTCGCCGGGCTCGGCCAGGTGCTGGTCACCGGCCGCCCGCTGCCGCTCGGCACGCTGGCCGTGGCCGGGGCCGCCGTCTTCGCGGTGGCCTTCGCACTGTCCGGCCGCGAGCGCGGCTACCGGGTGGTCGCGGCGGTCTTCCTGCCGCTGGAACTCGGCCTGAGCGCCCTGTTCGACTTCGCCCAGTCCACCTGCCCCTCGCTGCCGCCCGGCACCGCCCGCGGCCTCGAACCGCTGCTGTGCGGCGGCG
Organism: Kitasatospora sp. NPDC089913; assembly: GCF_044748625.1. Taxonomy (NCBI): domain Bacteria; kingdom Bacillati; phylum Actinomycetota; class Actinomycetes; order Kitasatosporales; family Streptomycetaceae; genus Kitasatospora; species Kitasatospora sp. NPDC089913. The sequence goes on from NZ_JBIVGI010000002.1 coordinate 576,893, forward strand.
GCTCGCTCGGCGGCCTGCTGCTCGGCCACGGCCTCTCCCGGCCGGTCGGGCTCGCCCTGCTGCTGCTCCTGCACACCCTGCTCGCGCTGGCCGCCGCGTACTGGCTGCGCAGCGCCGACGCCGCGCTGTCCGGGCTGGCCCGCACCGCGCGGATCCTCGGCGACTTCGCCCGGCGCTTCCCCGCCGCGGCCGGTCACTGGCTGACGCTGCTGACCGCACCGCTGCCGGCCCGCCCGGTGGCGCGGGTGCCGTTCCCCCGGGCCAGCCGGGTGCTGGTCCCCGCCGAGTCCGTCCGGCTCCGGCCCGCCGTCCGGCGCGGCCCGCCCGCGCGGCTGCCGGCGCCCGCCCGCTAGGAGACCCCGCGGACCCTCCCGGTCCCCCGGTCCCCGGCCGGCCGTGCGCCCGACGCGCCCGCACGCCCCGCCACGAGCACCAGGACGACCTCCACCATGAGCACCTCCCCCAAGAAGAGCACCACCCCCGGCGACCGGAAGGCCGCCCGCCGGGCCGCCACCGAGCGGATGCGCCAGGAGCGCGAGCAGGCCGAGCGCTCGGCCCGGATCCGCCGCCGGGCCGTGGTCGGCACCGCCTCCGCCGTCCTGCTCGCCCTCGCCGCGGGCGTCGCCTTCGCCGTCGGCGGCTCGAGCGGCTCCGGTTCCGGCGACACCGCGGCCTCCGGCCCGCTGGTCGTGCCGGCGAACACGAGCGGCGCGGACGGCACCGTGGTCACCTACGGCAAGGCGGACGCCCCGCACACGCTGGAGGTCTACGAGGACTTCCGCTGCCCGTTCTGCGAGCAGCTGGAGACCACCACCGGCCCGACCGTCCAGCAGCTCGCCGACGCGGGCAGCTACAAGATCGAGTACCACCTGGCGACCTTCCTCGACCAGGGCCTCGGCGGCAAGGGCTCGCGCACCGCGCTGGCCGCCGCCGGCGCGGCGCTGAACGAGGGCGTGGACAAGTTCAAGCAGTTCCACGACGTGCTCTACGCGAACCAGCCGGACGAGCGCGACGACGCCTTCGCCGACGTCAACCACCTGCTCGACCTGGCGGACAAGGTGCCGGGCCTGAAGACCGACGGCTTCGTCAAGGCGGTCCGCGAGGGCACCTACCTGCCCTGGGCCGGCCAGGTCAACAAGGCCTTCGACAAGAGCGGCGTCACCGGCACCCCGACCGTCCGCCTGGACGGCAAGAAGCTCGACGTGTTCTCCGGCGGCAAGGCCGTCTCGCCCGAGCAGTTCACCGCGATGGTCAAGCAGGTGACCGGATGACGGCCGCCCCCACCCCCACCCCCACCCCCGCCCCCGCCGCCCCGTCCCCCGCCGGCACCCGGACCGGGTACGGCGCGAGCCGCCCGTTCGCCCTGCTGCTGGTGATCGGCGGCGCACTGGGGCTGTTCGCCTCGGCGGTCCTCACCCTGGACAAGATCCGGCTGCTGAAGGACCCGTCCTACGTCCCGAACTGCAACATCAATCCGATCATCAGCTGCGGCTCGATCATGCGCAGCGACCAGGCCGAGGCCTTCGGCTTCCCCAACTCGCTGCTCGGCCTGGCCGGCTTCGCCGTGGTGATCGCGATCGGTGCCGGGCTGCTGGCCGGCGCCACCTACCGGCGCTGGTTCTGGCTGGGCCTCCAGGCCGGCACGGTCTTCGGCATCGGCTTCGTCACCTGGCTGATGTACCAGGCGCTGTACCGGATCGGCGCGCTGTGCCCGTTCTGCATGGTGGTGTGGGCGGCGATGATCCCGCTGTTCTGGTACACCACCCTGCACAACCTGCGCACCGGCGTCGTCCCGGTCCCCCGCGCCCTGCGCCCGGCCGTCCGCGAGGCGGCCCGCTACCACTGGGTCGTCCCGGCCCTCTGGTACGCGGTGATCGCCCTGCTGATCCTGAAGCGCTTCTGGTACTACTGGTCGACCCTGCTCTGATCGGGCACCCACGATGGCTCCCACCTGCGGCTTCCCTGGTGGGAGCCATCGGCACGTCCGCGCTGGGCCGTCTACGGGCCGTCGGAGCGCTGGACCGGGTCCTGGTAGACGGCGTCCACGGCCCGCCGGGTCCGGTCCGGGCTGCTCGGCATCAGGTGCGTGTAGGTCCGCAGCGTGATGGAGGCGTCCGCGTGCCCCAGGTACTCGCTCAGGGCTTTGATGTTCTCGCCGGCGTCGAGCAGCACCGAGGCGTAGAAGTGCCTGAGGGCATGCATCCCGTCCCGGGGCGCGCTCACGGGCCGCTCGCCCGGCAGCGGGGCCGGAATCACTCCCGCCGTCGCGAGCGCGGGCTTCCACAACGCCTGGTTGAACGTCGACCGGCGAAAGGTCTGCCCGGCCCCATCGGTGAAGAGCAGCAGTTTGGTCGCTTTGGGGCCGTCCCAGGTCCGCCATGGGAGGGTCACCGCGGTCGGGGGGAATGCCGTGATGTGTTCCTTGAGAATCGCGGCGACAGCCGCTGGCAGCGGAACATCTCGGGTCTTGTTCCCTTTCGGGGGTGCGTAAATCAATCCCTGTCGGAGAACCTTGACCTGCGCGACAACGCGAAGAGTCTCCGTCTCGAAGTCGATCGCATCGACTGCCAGGCCCAGAATCTCCCCCTGTCGCAGTCCGCACCCACCCCCGAGATCCACCACTGGTCGCATGGGTTCCGGGAGCCCGGCCCGCACCGCGAACAGCCGCTCGGCCGTCCACGGGACGACGCGCTCCCGGTGCGCCGTCGGCTGGCGGACCGACCGGGAGGCACAGGGGTTCCGCACGAGGAAGCCGTCGTCCACTCCGGCGGAGAGCACTGCGCGGGCGTCGGTGTAGATGATCCCGATGTATGAGGCCGCCAGGCCGGTACCTTCCAGCCGCTTGAGCCATTCCCGGATGTGAACGGGCTGGAAGGTCCCCATCGGGCGGGAGCCGATGTACGGGAGCACGTGCAGTCGGAGCCGCCGCTCGGTGCCCTCCTGGGTGACGGCGTCCGTCGTCTGCGAGGCCAGCCAGCGCAGCGCGTACTCCTGGAACGTCGTGCGGGCGGCCTTGGGGTCGACGTACTGACCGCGCTCCATGTCGGCACGCGTCTGCGCCAGCCAGAGATCCGCTTCACGCTTCTTGCGGTCGGGGAAGCTCTTGCTCCTCTCGTTCCCGTCGGGGCCGACATACCGGGCGCGATAGCGCATCCCCGTGCCGTAGCGCTCGGACTTCACCCGGCGGGTCTTGCCGTCCGAGCCGCTTTCGGTCTTGTACCAGCGGTCCTGAACGTGGCCAGCCATACAACCGGCCTCCTTTCGGTAGGGCGCAGCGAAGGCCCGTGACGGCCAGCGCCACGGGCCTTCTGCCAAGCGATCGATTTGTCTAAGCCGCGTCCTGGCGGGCCTGGCTGTCCATCCACGCGAGGACGGCGGCCAGTGTGAAGCGGACGTGGCGCCCGGCGCGGAATCCCTGCGGTCCGGTGTGCTTCCGGCGCCACTGGTAAACCGTCTCGACCGAGGGAAGCTTGAGGAACTCCGCCAACTCCTGGCAGGTGAGGACGACGAGGCGCGGGTCGGGCTGGCCGTCGCTGGGCGACGCGGCGGTCTTGGACATGTCGGCTCCAAGGGCGAGAGGAGACCTTCAGGTGGGCGTGACGGCGTTCTGCTGTCACTGCGGTGTCACCGACATCTGTGCTGGTCAGTGCGTTGCGGTGACAGCTGTGACAGCTGTGACACACCGAGGGTGCGCCTGCCTGTCACACGGGTTCCGGCGCGACGTAGGCGCCGCTGCTGTCAGTGCGAAGCTGGCCGTCCTTGGCCATGCGGGTGCACGTCTGACGGGTGTTCGCGTAGTCGAGGCCCGTGGCGGCTGCGATCTCCTTGGGCTTGCTGCCGGGGTGGGTGCGGACGTGGGTGAGGATCTGGGCTCGGGTGTCGCCGATGGTGTGGTCGCCAGCGGGGCCGTCGAGGAGGATCCAGCTGCCGGTGTCGGGCTGGAATTCGAGGGCGTGTTCGGCTTCGTCGACGTCGCGGCCGGTGATGTGCAGGACGCCGTCGGCCTTCCCGCGGGAGCGTTTGAGGACGAGGGTGGCGTCGGCGGCGCCGGCGAGGCCGTTGGTGCCGGAAACCTCGGCGAGGAAGTCGTCGGAGGCCATCTTGCGGACGTGGTGGACGAGGATCGTGGCCACCGAGTGGCGGTCGGCGACCTGTTTGACGTGGCCGATGGCGGCGTAGTCGGCGTCGTAGGGGGCGACGCCGGGCGCGGAGTGGCCACGGACCTTGGCGAAGACGTCGATGACGACGAGGCGGGGGTCGGTGTTCTGGGTGAGCCAGCGGTCGAGGGCGTCGGCGCCGCCCTGGGGCAGGGGCGGGAACTCGGTGACGAGGGTGAGGGCTTTGGGGGCTTCGCGTCCGGCGAGGAGCTTGCCCATGCGGGTCTTGAGGCGTCGGGGGGTGTCCTCCAGGGCAAGGTAGAGGACGGGGCCGGGTTCGACGTCGATGCTGCCGAAGGCGGGGCGGCCGGCGGCGACGTCGAGGCCCAGGCCGAGGGAGAGCCAGGACTTGCCGACCTTGGGCGGTCCGGCGAGGAGGCTGACGCCCTCGGCGAAGAATCCGGGGACGGCCCAGCGGGGTTCGGGGAAGTCGGTGGCCATGAGGTCGGCCGCCGACCACACCGTGCGGGGCCTGGGCGGGGCCGTGGCGGCCTCGGCGGCGACGGCCTGGGGCGTGGGGGCGGGGACGTGCCAGGGGTCGGTCTGCGGGTCGGGTTCGTCGGGCCACGGTGCCGCGTCGTCGCCGACGATCCGTAGCCGGGGCCCGGGCGGTGCGTCCCGGGGGTCGGCGGGGCGGGTCACGCGGCATCCGGGCAGAGACGGTGGGTGGCGTGCGGCGGGGCAGCGGTCACGGGGGCGCCTTTCGGTTCGGGACGGCGTCGGGCGCCGGGTGTGCGGAAGGGGGAAGACGCCACCCCGCCTCCGGACCGGGGGCGGCGTGGCGTCTTCGGCCCGGCCCTCGGGGGCTTCTGAGGCTCTTAAGAGGGGTGGGCGGGGTTGTGGGCGACGGACCAGTCGAGGGCGCTGGTGATGGTCGCCCGGGCGTCGCGCGGGGGCAGTCCGGCCTGTTCCGCCCCCGCCTTAAGAGCCTGTTCGACGTCGGCGCGCTGGAGTTGGCCGTTGGCGACGAAGCGGCCCAGGGCGCGGGCGGCGCGGGTCAGGGTCCAGTTGCGGGTGCCCTCGGGGGCGTGCGCGACGTTGGTGGCCTCGTTGCGCAGGGCGGCGTCGGCGTAAGCGGGCCGGTTGCGCACCCCCCGGCCGGTGACGGCGGGAGCCGGGGTTGTGGGGCTGGCGAGGGCGGGGGTGAGCAGGGCGAGGAGCCAGGGCGGCAGCGGTGTAGGGGCGGTGTCGCGGACGACGGTGTAGGGGCGTGCGGTGATGAGGCTGCCGGGAGCGACGACGTAGCCGCCGCCGGCGCGCGTGTCGACCTTCCAGCCGAGGCCGTTGCCTCGGTCGCCGCTGGTGTTGCGCAGGCGGGCGCCGGGTGGGGCGGTGAAGTAGAGGTGGGTGCTGCCACCGGAGGTGGCGACGGTGAACGTCCCGTCGGGGTAGGGCTGGCCGTGCTCCTCGCACAGGGCGGCGAAGACGTCGTGGCCGCTCGTGATGCCGGGCAGCGCCCACCGGGCGGGCGGGCGGTCGTCAGGGCCCTTGGGCAGGTCGAGGTCGACGACGACCAGCCCGGAGGGGCCGCAGGCGATGCCGATGTTGTAGGGCCCGGCGCTCCAGCAGCGGCGGATGCGGTCGGGGTCGAGGGTGGCGCGGTTCTCCCAGTCCTTGACCGCGGGGGGCTTCTTGGCGCCGGGGGTTACGGGGAAGACATGGCAGCCGCGGTCGGCGGCGGCCAGGGCCGAGTCCAGCAGGGGGTTCGGTGGCACCGGTCTCCCTCCGGGAGGCAAGCCCTCGGGGGCGAACGACGGCTCGCCCCCGGGGCGGGGCGGTCAGGTGGCGGGGTCGGTGTCGAAGGTGAGCTGTCCCGTGGCCCCGGTGTCGGGCGGGGGCGGGAGGAGGGCGTCGAGGGCGGCGCGGTGGGGGTCGTCGGTGGTGGGGCAGATGGCGAGGTGGTCGGCGGTGACGAGCCAGCCGGAGCGGCGGGCGGTCTCGGCGGCGGTCTCGGGGGTGTCGAAGAGGATGAGTTCCTCGTCGTCCTGGTCCCCGCAGACGTCGCAGGTGACGGTGTGGAAGGTGAGGGCGCGGATCACGGCGGCTCCTAGGCGGCGGCCTTGAGACGGCGGGCGGGGGTGAGGGTGTCGGCCCAGGTGGTACGCAGGGCTGCGCGGTCCTGGCGGTCGCGGGCGGGGGTGTCGGGGCGGTGGGCGGGCAGGGCCACGGGCATGTGGAGGCCGAGGAAGTCGGGTCCGGCGGCGACGAGCAGGGGCTTGCCGGGGCCGGCGGACCAGGTGGTGAGCGGCTGGTTGCGGTCGGCGGCCCTGGCCCAGCGGGCAAGGAAGTCGGCGTTGTAGAGGGTCTCGGTGTCCTGGCGGGGTTCGGCGGCGAGGGCGTCGGCGAACAGGCGGCGCCACTTGGGGAACTTGCGGGCCAGGGAGGCGTTCGCGGACAGGGTGAGGGAGCGGGTGCCGTCGCCGACGGTGAGGAGTCCGTCGGGGGTGCGGGTGCAGCCGCGGTGGTGGGTGAGGTGGAGGTCGGCGGTGCGGCGGCGGGCGGGGAACAGGGCGCGCAGGGCGGTGAGGTCGGCGCGCAGGACCACCGCCTTCCACGGCTCGCTCTCGGTGGCTTCGGTGCGGGTGACGGCGATGGTGTAGCGGTCGGTAGCGGCGGCGAACAGGTGGGTGCCGTCGGCCTCCAGGTAGATGCCGCCGAGGGGCGGCAGGGTGGTGTCGGTGCTGATGTGCGGGGTGAGCTGGGCAACGAAGCGCGGCAGGGCGGTGGTGGTGACGGTCATCGCGGGTCCCTTCTCGGGGCGGTCAGAACAGGGCTTCGGGCGCGGTCGGAGGGTGGGCCGCGAGCTGGGTCTTGCGGACGGCGCGGGTGGTGGCGTCGAGGCACGCCGGACACCACGCGGCCAGCTCCGCCTTGGGCAGGGCGGCGGCCCGGTGCGCGGGCAGCAGGAGGTCCGCCGGGTCGGCGGGGGCGGCGGTGAGGCGGACGGGTCCGTGGCGGGAGTGGCCGCCGTGGGCGGTACGGCAGCGGCCGCCGTCCTTCTCGTGGGACGTGCCGCAGGTGCCCCGGCACTGGCAGCGGCCGGCGGCGGCCGCCAGGACGGCCTGCCAGAGGCCGTCGGTGTCGCCGAGGGGCGGAGTGCGGCCGGTCACGAGGAGGAGTGGGGCTGGTCGGGTGCCGTGTTCGGCCGCAGCTGGTTGGCGATCTGGATGGCCTGGTCGAGCGTGCGGGCACCCAGCGCTCGGACCGCGCGCCGGACGGTGCTGCGTACGGCACTCTCGGTGATGCGAAGGGCGGCGCCGATGTCGTGGTCGGTTCGACCCTGGGCCTTGTAGCGCAGGATGTCCGTCTCGCGAGGGGTGAGCGGTCGGGGCATGAGGGTCTCCTCGGGGTGGGGCCGCCCGCGTACTGCGGGCGGCCAGTTGACGGGTGTCAGCGCCGACCGCTGGTCCAGCAGGCGGGGCAGAGGTCCCGGCCGCCGGGGCGTTGGTGCCAGCCGTCGGGGCGTCGGAAGGCGCGAACGTCGGCGGCGCGACTGTCCAGGTGCGGGGTGTGGGTCTCGGCGTCGCACTCGGGGTCGCCGTCGCAGCGGATGACGGTGATGCGGTGCGCGCTCACGCGGCGTCTCGGGGGTGGAGAACGGCGCGCAGCCGGGATCCGATCCAGGCGCCGACCTGGGGGCTTACGGCGTTTCCGAAGCCGTCGACCTGGTCGCGGGCGCTGCCCCAGACGACGAAAGCCCCTTGGTGGTCGGGGAAGTCGACGTCGAAGCCGCATCCGCGGCCGATCTCGTGGGCGCCCATCATTCGGAAGTGGCAGTCCTCAAGGCGCAGTTCGCAGAGCGCGGCCTGCCATTCGGCCATGAGCAGCGCGGTGGTGTCGTGGGCGGTCAGGGTGCCGAGCGGGTCGGTGACGGGGTGTGGGGCGGTCTCGTGGCCGGTCGAACCGTTCTGCTTGTACCAGCCGGAGAACAGCAGGCCGGGGATCTGTTCGGCGGTGACCGTCGGCATGGCCTCGGCGTGCGACGCGGGCAGCGTGTTCTTCCGGTACGGCACCACCCCGGCGGACAGAAGTCCGAGGGTCTGCGAGCCGCCCTGTGTCGGCAGCGGCTGCTGGGCACTTCGCGGGCCGCCCTGGAAGTTGTTGACCGCCAGCAGGAGCGCCTTCTCGTGCGTGGTGGTGACGGTGTCCATCGGCAGGGTGATGTGCTGTCCGTCGCCGTTGTGCCGGTGCGCGGCGATCACCGTTCCGGTGGAGAGGATCGCGGTCTCCTGCTGGCTGGTCTGCGTGGACAGCGGCTGCCACGGGTGGCGTTCCGTTCCGTGGACGGCCTTGGCGGGCATGAGGACGGCGGGGAACTCGGCGAACCTCCGGCGGCACCGCTCGGCACGGGCCATCGTCGAGGGGGCGAGGGGCTTGGGCCGGTCGCCGATGCGGTTGCCGAGGTTGGTCAGGTCGAGGGCGGCGAGCGACGGCGTCATGGGCGGGACGACCGGTCGGTGGCAGGACGAGCAGCGGTACTCGTACTGCTTGCCGTAGCGCACGGATCCGGTCGGGGGGAGGCCGGTCTTCCACGACCACACGGCCTCGACGTCCCGGTCGCATCGGCGGCACCGCGACACGGGCCTGTGGTCGAGGTCGGGGGCGGGAAGGGACTTGTCCCAGAAGACCCAGTAGGCCCGGTCCCTGGACTGCGGCACACCGAAGAACATCGAGTTCAGGTACAGCACCTTGTGGCGGTAGTCGAGCAGGTCGAACTGCTTGAGCCACCACCGGTAGGTGGAGCCGTCGCCGACCTTCGGGCGGCCGGGGACGGCCGGGCCCCAGGAGGTGAGTTCGGTGGTGCACTCGACGAGGATCAGCCGCGGGTGGTGATCGGCGGCGTAGTGGAGCACGCAGTTCGCCGTGGCCCTGTCGCGCTCCGACCTGGTGACCCGCGCCTCGAATTCGGGGTCGTCGAGGTCGAAGAGGGACATGCGCTGCTCGTATGCCTTCTGGGTGTTGGCCTGGGAGTGGTTGACGCAGCTGACGCCGGCGACGAGGAGGTCGGCTGCGGGGAGGTCACGGGCGGAGTGGTAGTCCGCCGCTTCGGGGTCGACCAGGTCGGCGATCCAGTGCTCGGCGTCGGGGTGGTTCGCCTCGTGGACTTCGACCTTGTAGGCGTTGTGGTTGGCGGCCATGATCGTGGTGAAGCCGGCCATTTCGATACCGCGGGTCAAGCCACCGAAGCCGGAGAACAGGTCGACGGCGACGAGGTCGTCGTGGCGGAAGCGGCGGCGCTTGGGCGCCGGTCGGTGTGCGGCGGTGCGACGAACGATCGTGGACTTGCGCACGGCACGTTTCCCTTCTCTCAGTCAGGCCGTCGGCGAGAACTCGCCGACACCGTCGCGCTCGTGGCGGAGCGTGGAGATCGGCCCGCCCCCGCTCTTGGGACCGAGGTCCACGGACTTGCCGGTCGGGCAGCCGGGGACGGCAGCGGCGCGGAGGAAGCGGATGTAGGTCAGGTCCACGGGTCCTCCGTCCAGGAGTCGAGGTGGAACAGGTCGAGGACGGTCAGGGGGAGGGTGTCGACGGTGCCGTGCTCGTCCTCGGCGAGGACGGCGGGCGGTTCGGTGAGGCGGGCGAGGATGCCGAGCGCATAGGCCGGGGCGTCGTCCTCGTCGGTGTCCTCGCGCAGGACCCAGATCTGGCCGGGTGCGGCGAGGGCGTACGGGTCGCCGGCCTCGACCCGCTCGCGGGCCAGGCGCTCGGCGGCGACCGGGGGCAGGCCGTCCGCGAGGGCGATCCGGCGGGCGAGGCGGCGGGTGTGGGCGGCGGCGCGCTCGGGGCCGACCACCTTGGCCAGCGGGCTCACCGCCCGCCGCCCAGCAGCTCGGCGACCAGCGGCGCGAGACGGAAGTTGGCGTACGCGACCAGGTTGTTCGTCGCCATCTGGGCCTCGTAGGTGAGGGTGCGTCCGGGCCGGGTCGCGGTCGGCCGGGGGAGGTCGTGTCCCGGGATCGGGACGCAGACCTCGGCGGTGATCAGCAGGGCGGGGCGGTCGGTGGCGTCCGGGGAGCCGAGGACGGGCCACTGCTCGTGGTCGTGCCAGGGGTTGCGCTGCCAGTCCGCGAGCCCGGCGGGGCGCTGGGCGAGGTGGTGGTGGCGCAGGGCGACGCGGGCGCGCAGGTGCAGGGCGCCGTCCGGGTCGAGGACCGGGGCCAGGTCGAGGAGGTCGGGGCGGATGCGCACGTAGCCGGGGGCCATGACCGGGGCGGTGGCCACCTGCCACGCGGCGGCGGCGAACTCGACGTCGGACAGTGGGGCCCCGTCGTCGGTGAACCGGTGGGCGTGCTGGGCGAGGTAGGCGCCGTAGCGGGAGTGGCCGTCGGAGGCCCGCTCGCGGTCGCGGATGTCGTCGACGAGAGCGAGCGTGGTGTGGTCGAACTCGGGCATGCTGAAGTCCTGATCTCTGTCGAGGGGATCGGAGAGAGCCCTGCGGCAGCCGTCCGTCCCGGGAAGGTCGACGGCTGCCGTGGGGCTTCGTGCTGCGCGGGGGCGCGCGGCTAGAACGGGGGCTCCTCCGGGCCGCCGGCCGGGGCGCTGCCCCAGGTCCCGGCGTTCGCGGCGGCGGTCGGGGTGGCGGGCGCGCCGGGGGTGGCGGTGGACCACGGGTCGGCCTGCGCGGCCGGGGTGCCGGTGCGCTGGGTCCTGGTGACCTTGGCGGTGGCGAACCTGAGGCTGGGGCCGATGTCGTCGACGTCCAGGCCCAGCATGGAGCGGTTCTCGCCCTCGGGGGTCTGCCAGTTGTGCTGCACGAGGCGGCCGGTGGCGACCACGCGCATGCCCTTCTGGAGGGTCTCGGTGGCGTGCTCGGCGATCTCGCGCCAGGCGGTGGCGCGCAGGAACAGCGCGGTGCCGTCCTTCCACTGGCCGCTGGTCTTGTCGTAGCTGCGGGGGGTGGAGGCGATGGTGAAGCGGGCCATGGCCACGCCGGTGTTGGTGAAGCGCAGTTCGGGGTCGTCGGTGAGGTTGCCGACGACGGTGATCGGGGTGTCTCCCACGGACACGGGGGCCTCCAGGGGCACTGGGGTGTCGGGAGCGGGTCTGCCCGTCCCCCGCACCGCCCGGGCCTCGCCACCGCCAGCGGCAGCGGCCCGGGTGGCACGGCGGTCGGCGCAGGCCGGGGTCACGACGCGTCGGGCTCCCGGGCGAACTCGCAGGTGCCGTCGCAGTCGTAGTAGCCGCGGCCGCCGCACTCGGGGCAGTCCTCGAAGTCGACGGGGACGTAGTCCTGGGCCTCGTCGTCCCATGCCTCGTCCTCGTAGCCGCCGCCGGTGCCGCGGCAGCCCTCGCACATCTCCGTGTGCCCGGGCGGCGGTCCGGCTGCCTGCTCGTCCTCGGCCCGGCGCTGTTCGTCGGCGAGGTCGAGGGCGATCTCGTACGCCTTCTCCTCCTCGCGGGTCGGCGGGTCGCCGCCGTCCTCGTGGTCGGCGTACTCGTAGGGGTCGGTGTCGTCGTGCACGGGTCCTCCGGGGCGGGTTGTGGGGCGGGGAGTCGGCCGGTCAGGCGGGTTCGACCTCGTCGGGGTCGAACCCGTACTTCTGGCTGCTGCCGGGGTCGAGGCCGGAGACGACCACGCTGTTCCCGACGGTGCCGGCGACCTCGCCGGTCTGGCCGACGAAGGAGCGCGAGCCCTCCTCGGGGAAGAGGTCGCGAGCGATGCGGACGGTGTCGCCCTTCTTGAACACGGCTTCTCCTTGGGGGAGTTGGTCAGTGGTGGGTGGCGCGGGACTGGGCGATGTCGAGCTGTCGGTGGACCTCGGCGGCGGTGCGGCCCGGGGCGTCGTTCCACTGGTCGACGGAGCGCACGGAGCGCTCCTGGCGGGTGAACTGCTCCATGAGGTGGCGGCGGGCGTCCATGGCGGTGGCGGGGGTGCCGTATCCGGCGGCGAGGACGGCGAGTTGGGCGCCGAGCAGGCAGCGGCGGCCTCGTTCGTCCCAGAGTGCGCCCTGGCACCAGCCGTGGACGGTGAGGTAGCGGGAGAGCAGGCGAAGGTGGGTGGCGGTGTCGATCGGCACCGGGGCTGGGGTCCGCCGCCGGGCCCGGTCGAGCAGGGTGGTGCGGGGCCGGGGCATGCCGAGGTCCCACGCCACGGGCGCCTGGCCGAGCGGGCAGATGAGCGGGGCGGTGATCGGGCGGGCGGGGGCGGGGAGGGTGGCGAGGTAGTGCTCGATCTCGCGGACGAGGGCGCCGCCGTCGGCCACGAACGCCAGGTCCGGCAGCAGTTCGGCGATTGTGGCCATCGGCTTCTCTCCGTTCGGGTCAGTGGGCGCCGGGCAGGGCGCGGACGAGGTTGACGACGGCGGCGTTGACGGCGGGCGCGACGCCGGTGGAGGCGAGGTAGAAACCGAACAGCGCGGCGACGAGCGCGCCGCCGAGGGGCACGGCCTTCTGGCGGAGCATCACGAGCAGGACGGCGCCGAAGAACACGGCGGCGGAGACGGTCAGCAGCACGGGCGGACTCCTGTCCCGGGAGGGCGGTTTGGGGTGGTTCAGGTGGATCGGGGTGCCCTGACAGACCCCTGCCGCGTTCGGAAAGCCGCAGGTCACAGGGGTGACGCCCGGCACCGGACCCCTGCCGACCCCTGCCGCGAAGGGCCTCGGCCGTCAGGGCGCGTCAGGCCGGGCGACAGGGGTCGCAGGGCTGTGACCTGCGGCTTTGTGGGGGCGTCAGGGGTCTGTCAGGGCGGACGACCCGGGCAAACAGGGTGTTAGTCGTCGCCGTCGAGGGCGGTGGCGGCGTCGGTGAGGGTCTTGAGGGTGTAGCCGGTGGGGCGGGTTCCGTCGGCCTCGGTGAGGCGTCCGGGGGCAAGGTCGAGGCCGAGGTCGGCCAGGTCGCCCTTGAGGACGCGCCCGGCGCGCGAGAGCCACGCGCTCTCGGCCTCGTGGGGCTGGCGGGCGTAGCGGGCGGGGTCGGTACCGGCGAGGTGGGCGAGGGCCTCGGCGGTGGTGATCTGCCCGCGTCCGGCCTGTTCGGCGGCGGTGACGAGGTGGTCGAGGACGGTGCGGCGCACGACGGTGCCGAGGCCGTCGGTGCCGCCGGCTGCGGCGCTGACGCCGGTGAGGGCGGTCATGGCGGCTTCGACGGGGTCCTCGTCGTGGCCGGGCAGGCGTCCGGCGGCCGCGCGGAGTTTCACGCCCTGTTCGATGAGGGGCAGGATCTCTCCGGCGGCCTCGTCGATGAACAGGGAGCGGACCTCGATGACGCCGGTGTCGGGGGTGGTCAGCCAGGCGCGGCCGCGGCTGGTCTTCTCGATCGGGATCTTGGAGGCGTCGTAGCCCTGGCCGACCATGCCGTCGCCGAGGATCACGTTGGAGGCGCCGGGGGACTCCACGCGCATGGCCATGCGGGCGGCGAGGTTGCCGCGCAGGCGGGGGGTGACGATCTCCGCCTCGGGGTACTGGGTGGCGAGCGCCAGGACGATGCCGACCGCGGCGCCGACGGCGGCGATCTGGGCGAGGAGTTCGGTGATCTCCTCCGCGTACTGGCGCGAGGGTCCGTTCTTGGCGGTGTAGGTGGCGAGTTCGTCGATGACGACCAGCTCGATGCCGCCGAGCTTGTCGATCAGCTGCTCGCTGGCCTTGGAGAGTCCGGCCTCGGCGAGGATCTCGGTGCGGCGGTTCATCTCCTCGGCCATGAGGCGCAGGAACTTCACCAGCCGCCGGGGGTTGCGGCGCACGAAGGTGGCCAGGACGCGGGCGTGGGGGACGTACTCGCCGGCGCCCTTGCCGTCGAACACCCGGATCCGCACGCGGGGGTCGAGCATGGCGGCGGCGAGGAGGTTGGCGAGTCCCATGCCCTTGCCGGAGCGGGTGGCGCCGGCGAACAGGAACGAGTAGTCCGACAGGGTCGGGCGCAGGAAGGCGCCGCGCTTGTCGAAGGCGAGGGGGAAGCCGTCGCGCCAGGTGTTCGCGGACTTCGCCCGCCCGGCGACCAGGGGGTTGCGGCGGGTGGCGAGGAACGGGTCCTGGCCGCACGCCCACACCGCCATGCGGCGGCCGTTGCTACCGACCTGGCGGATGTCGAGGTTGGTGCGGTCGATGCCCATCGCGGCGGCGATCTCGTCGACCTTCTCGCGGGCCTTCTTCACGGTGACGTCGGGCAGGTCGACGACGGCGTGCCAGGCGTTGGGCACGAGGGGGTCGACCGCGCACGGGGTGACCATCGACAGGCGCTGGCCCTCGCCGATGACCTTCGCGGCCTTGAACGCCCGGTCGAGCATGGTCTCGGTCATCGGGTCGCCGTCGGACAGGGCCCGCACGTCCGCGTCCCACACGGTCTCCCGGTCGAGGTGGCGGCCGAGGAACGCCTCGACCGAGAACACCGTCAGCGCGCCGAGCGCGAGGCCGGTGGTGCCCAGGGCGATGTAGGCGGCCAGGACGACTGCGAGGGGCAGGCCGTAGGCGACGAGGGCGCGCAGGAAGCGGATGCGGCGGCGGTTGGACTTGGCCTTCCTGTGGGCGGCGACCGCGGCGGCCGCGACGGCGACGGCGGCCGCGCTGTTCTTCTGGGCGAGGGCCCGGTCGGCGGGCAGGAGGGTGAAGCGGGCGCGGCGGGCCAGGTCGCGGGCCTCGCGGGTGGCGATGTGGGCCTGGTGTGCGGCGGCCTCGACGTGGGCGCCCTCGAACCCGGCGGTCCACTGGGCCGAGCGCCGTATCCCGCGCCAGCTCTGGGCGGCGTGCCCGCGGGTGGTCATCTGGCGTCCGGCCCAGCGGCGCAGCGAGCGGCGCAGCTGGGTGGCGCGGGCGCGGGACATCGTGCGTCGGCCCTCGCGGGTGCGGATCCACGCCGGGACCAGCGGCCGGTCCCCGGCCGGGTCCTTCCGTGCGGCCGCCGCCACCACCGCCGGAACCTCCACCGGGACGGGCGGAGCGGGCGGGGCGTCGTCGTCCACGTACACGGAGTCGTCCGACCCGGGGTCCGGCTCCGGGGCCGGGGTGGGGGTGGTCTTGGTGAGGCGGTCGGGGAACGGCAGTACCTCGGCGAGCGGCTCGGCGGCAGCGTCGTCGGGGTCGGGAAGGTCGGGGGCGTGCTCCTCGTGGTTCACTGGCGGTCCTTCCTCACAGCGGAGTTGTGCGGGTGAAGGGCCCCGGGGCGGCCGGTCGGCTGCCAGGCGGAAGCGGCCGCCCCGGGGGTCGTGCGAGGTGGTCAGGCGGAGGCGACCAGGGCGGCGAGGGTCTCGAAGGCGTGGTGCCATGCCTGGTCGAGGGCGTAGGCGCCGTTCATGCCGTGGTCGGCCAGGCGCACGAACCTGCCCTTGCCGGTGGCGTCGGCCAGGCGGCGCAGCGGCTCGCGCCGGTCGGCGACGTAGTGCGTCACCGCGGACAGGGCGAGCGCGCCGGCTGCGGGGGCCGGGCGCAGGCGGATGCCGAGCAGGCGGGTTCCGGCCAGCAGGGCGGCGGCCTGGGTGGCGGTGTAGGTGGCGACGTGGGCGGCGCAGGCGCGGCGCCCGGCCGCGCTGGACTGGCCGTTGTGGTGGTCGTGCTGGCCCTTGGTGGCGGCCTGGTGGTCGCTCTGGATCCAGTGGTCGGCGACGTCGGCGGCGGCACGGAGCAGGGCGTAGGAGGCGGCGAAGCGGGCGGCGCGGTCGGGGCTCACGGGCGCTCCAGCGTTCAGGGGCGGGCGGGGTCAGTTGCCGGTGGGGCGGATCTCGTGGGGGTGGCACAGGGCGGAGCCCTCCAGCCACCCGAGGCGCACGGTCCAGCGGTGGCCGGTGAGCGGGCCGGGCGGGACCTCGTCGACGATGCGGCCGGTGCGTCCGACGGCCTCGGGCCGGTCCTCGCAGGACACGATCAGCACCTCGGTCTTGGCGGTGAACACAAGCGTTCTCCTCACGGGGTGGTTCAGGCGCCGGCGCGGGGGCGGCGGGCGGCGAGGGACATGGCGCGGCGGGCTGCCGGGGAGTAGGCGAGGGTGTCGCCGGCGCGGCGCACGGGCGGGGTGCCGCCGTTGTTGCGGCGCCCGTCCGTCGCCCGCACGCGCGTGCCCTTGACGGGGGTGGGCACCTGGGATTCGACCTGCGTCTTTTCCACCCTTTCGGTCTGGTTTGCCGGGTCCTTGGCGGCGTCCTTCACGGCGGCCTTGGCGGTCACGCGGGCGGAGATGGCGGTGGCGGTGTCGCCGAGGGCGGCGCCCTCGACGTCGTCCCACGCGCGCTTCCACGTCGGCTCGCTCGGGTGGAGTTCGCCGAGGGCGGCGGCCAGGGCGACGGCGCGCTCCCACACCTGCGGCCACTGCTGGGAGCGGATGGTCTCGCGGGCCTCGCGGTCGTCCGTCTCGCGCTGCTCGGCCGCCTGCTTCTCCGCCGTCTCGGCCGCGAGGCGGCGGGCTTCCTCGCGGCGTTCGCGCCGGGTCTTGCGGGCGTCGCGCTTGCGGATGCGGCCGTGTTCGTGCAGGTCCCACACCAGCGGACCGGCCAGCGAACAGAACGCCCCGCCAAGTCCGGTGCCGATCCCGAACTCGCCGGAGCCGTGGAGGTAGTTGACGGTGGCGGCGAACAGCGCGACCGCCCCGGCCAGGGCCCGGTAGTGCCAGGACGGGCGCACCTCGTCGATCGCGGCCTCGGCGCCCTTGAGCAGCGCCCACGCCAGGCCCTCCAGGACCAGCGGGGCGGCCAGCAGGAACGGCGCCCCGGGCGACCAGAACGCCATCAACTGCAGCGGCAGGGACACGATCACGCAGGTGACGGCGATGGCCTTCGCGGCCGTGCGCCACTGGGCGGCGGAGCGCTCGGCCTTCTCCCGCGCCTGCTGGGCCTGGGCCCGGGTGCGGGCGGCCTCGGCGGCGCGCTCGGCGCTCTTCTGCCGGATCTCCTCGGCCCTGGCGTGGCCCTCGGCGATCTCGGCGGCGGCCTTCGCGGCCTTGAGCTGGTTGGCGATGTCGGCGGCCGCCTTCGCGGCGTCGGTCTTCGCCCGCAGGGCCTCGGCCTCGGCGGCTTCCTTGGAGGCGGACTTGGCGGGGGTGCGCGGGGTGCGGCCGGTGGGCCGCAGCTCGGTGACGCTCATCGGGTCCCTCCGGCGAGGTCGAGGCGGACAGCGGAGACAAGGCCGCGCTCGGCGCGGCGGATGCGGGCACGGTGCAGGCGCCGGCGCAGGGCGGGCAGCGTGCTCGCCAGCAGCACCCCGGCCGCGAGCGAGCAGGCGGTCTGCGGGTGGGCCAGCAGCACCGCGACGACCGCGGCGGCGAAGGCGAGGACGGCCTTGGTGGCGGCGGGGAAGGCGAGGGCCAGCAGGGCCGTGGCCCAGGCCAGGCGCTTGGAGTGGGCCATCACGCCACCCCCTTCTTCGCCCGGGCGGTCTCGCGGTACCGCTTGCGGGCCAGGGTCCGGCGCTCGGCCGGGTCGAGGCCGCCGAAGATGCCGTGCTGCTCGCTCCGCTTGAGGGCCAGCGCGAGGCACATCTCCCGCACCGGGCAGCCGGCGCAGATCTGCCTCGCCCGGCGCTCGGCGAACTCGCCCGCCTCGTCGTCGGCGGGGAAGAACAGGTCCGGGTCCACCTCGGCGCACGCCGCGCCGGGCAGCGCGCTGTCGGCGGCCGGGGCGAAGTCGACCAGGCGCTCGGCGGGGCGGCCGGTCAGGGTCGGCAGCAGCGTGCCGCGCACCCCGCGGCGCACGATCCGGGCGCTCACCGCTCCACCCCGTCCACTGCGGCCAGCTGGGCCGCCCGGCGCAGACTCGCCACCTCGGGGGTGCGGCCCGCCTCGATGTCGTCCGCGACGGCGCGCACCTTGGCGGCCATCGACCGCAGCCGGCCGCGCACCGCGTCCAGCGCGGCGAGGAGGTCCTCAACGGCGTCGTCCAGGCTGAAGGTGGTGCGGAACTCGTCGTCGGCCAGCGCGCGGATCTCGTCCTCGCGCTCGGTGGTGAGGCTCATGCCGCCACCAGCCCCAGCAGCGTGGCGACCGGGAAGTGCTTGCCCGAGCGGGTGTTGCCGTCGACGACCAGGCGCAGGCAGCCCGCTCCGGCGGTCGGGGCCGCGGTGGCCCGGGTGGTGCGGCGCATCAGGTTCTCGGCGTGGGCGGCCAGCTCCGGGTCCTCCCGGCGCAGGACATCGAGGATGTCCTCGGCGGCGGCCAGCCGCGCGGCCCGATCCGCCAACGGCTCGGGGCCGGCGGGCCCGGTGAACAGCTCGGTATCGACACCGAGCGCCAGCTCCGCGAACTCCTCCTTGGAGGCCGCGTGCCGGCCTGCGACGATAGTGCGCATGGGTCGGTTCCCTTCGACGAAACGGGACTGGGCGGCCCTGAGCGGCCCCGGTGTTGCAGCACCGGGGCCGCAGCCGCATGGGGAATCGGTGCTCGACGAGCAGCCGCGGAACCCGGCGCACGGCCGCCGCCCGTCGGGGCGGGCGGCGCGCGCCGGGAGCCGTGATCGCTGGTAGCGCGACCGAAGGATCGGTGAGCCCCACCGCGCTGTTCAGCGGCGGGGCCGGATATGGATTCGGGCCTTGCCCACGGCAGGCTCCTCGCGTCAAAGCCCCTGACGGGGCGAGCGGTTGGGGTTGCCCGTCCTACGGGCGTCAGGTCTCTCGGGCCTGGTCCGGTGCCTCTCTCTGCTCAGCACCAGCAGGGCGACCCACACCCCGGCAAGGGCGCGGTGCGTGGCTCGCAGCCGCCGGCGACTTGCCTCTCGGCACCCGGTCGCCTCGGGGGCGGTCTGTCTCATCCCGCCACGTGCGTTGGGACTCCGCTGTACTCCCGAAACGCGAACCAGCCGTACGAATCGGCCTGGTCAGCGTCCCGTTCGGCCCCACACCCCCGAAGGGATGGCACGCCACTGCGTAGGGGGAGGGCTTCGTTCATCACGGCGGCACTCCCCCGGTTCCTCAACCTAGGCGCCCACCGCGACCGCCGCCCTCGCGTCGGTCCCGCACGATCACTCTTCAGTTCTCAAGGTTCGGGCAGCCCAAAGAAGGGCCTGATCAGCGAATTTGTTCAGTGCGCCCTCTGGCACAAGCCAGAGCCTGTGCGGTCGAGCCGTGGGTATCGCCTTCGGAGCGAGCCCCCAACTGGTGCGCACCAGCAGTTTGCAACTGGTGCGCACCAGTGTCAAGCGATTCCTGTCGGCCTGTCAGTTCTGGCCGTGACTCCATGGAACGGCGTGCGCCAACGACCCGGTAGTCAGCTGGGGTTAACCCAGTTTTGTTAACCCCCCATGCCGATGCGGCAAATGCGGCATGCTGTCGGCGAACAGGCGTCACCACGGCAGGGGCGGGCACATGGCAGAGCGGCTGCGACAGGCTCGTAAGGACCGAGGCTGGTCTCAGGACCGGCTGGTGCGAGAGATCGTTCGATATGCCGAGAAGCGGCTGGTGGACGTGGCGTCCCCGGCAAGCCTGAAGGTCTACATCTCGGAGTGGGAGAACGGCAGACGGCAGGTCTCCAGCACCTACGCGGGGATCCTGCGCGCGCTCTTCGGGAGGACGGACGAAGAGCTGTTCGCCCTGCCGACGCCGTCGGTGGAGGTGGCTGATGGCTACGGCGAGTTGATCAGCCGCATCGACGCGGCCAGGAGCCTGAGCCTCGGCATGGTGGACACCATGCTTCATCAGACGGAGCTGCTACGGAGCTTCGACCGCCAGATGGGTGCGGCGGCGCTCGTCGATCAAATGCAAGCGCACCTGACCACCTTGGAAGATGCTCTGACCTTCGCTGTCCTTCCCGATGCGAGGCGGCCGGTGGCAACAGCTCTTGCGGCTGCCGCGACGCTCGCGGCGTGGCAGGCCCTCGACGCCGGCGCTGTTGAACGCGCTTGGCGCTACGACGAGCTGGGCAAGCGAGCGGCGGCAGAAGCTGAGCAGCCCATGTACCTGGCGCACGCCATGGGAGAGCAGGCGTACGTCCTGGCCGAGGCCGGTCGCATGGAGATGGCTGTTGACCTGGTTCGGGAGGCTCAGCGTGCCGGAGGAAGCAAGATTTCTCCTCGGCTCGCTTCCTGGCTCTTTGCGGCGGAGGCCGAGCTCTGCGCGAGAGCGGGCTTCGCGGATGACTGCCGGAAGGCGCTTGATCGAGCGGCGGCGGTCCTGCCTCCGGGCGAGGAGGCCAGGGATCCGGACATGCTGAGTATCTTCCTGAACGCCAACCACCTCGCGCGCTGGCGTGGCAACGCGCTTGCCATCCTCGGCGAGGACACGGCACTGGCCGAACTGTACGCAGCCCTTCAGCAGATGGACCCGACGTTCACGCGGGCTACCGCGGGCCTGCGCTGCGACCTGGCGCAGGCCCACCTGGCTCGCGGGGAATACGGGCAGGCGAAGGCGCATCTCCAACACGCTCGACTCCTGGCGAACCGAACGGGATCGGTTCGCCAGCGGAAGCGGATCGAGGGCCTTACCGGGCGCCTGTAGGTCGCTGCGCGCGCTCGGCGAGCAAGTGGAGCAGGGCTACGAGTGTCCCTGACCCCAGCAGCTCGTCCCGCGCGATAAGGCCCGGGACCTCGGCAAGCGGGATCCACTCGATGTGGCCGGCTTCCTCGGCATCGGTGGGATCGCCGACCTTCGTGGCGCCCCTGGCCACGAAGATCTCGTGCGGCGAGTCCACCATGCCGACCATGGGCTGATAGGTGACCACGTGTTCGATTGCATTGGGGCGCCACCCGGTCTCTTCCTCGACCTCGCGTGCCGCGGCGTCCTTCCCTTCCTCGCCAGCGTCCACGATGCCACCGGGGAGTTCCCAGCCGAACCGGCCCGGAACGAAGCGGTAGCGCCAGAGCATCAGGACGCGGTCTTGGTCATCCACAACGGCGGTGATGGCGACGTGCTGAAGTCGCACCACGTGGTGCTCGAAGCGCTCGACGCCGGGAGGTTCGACGTCAACGAGCGCGAGCTTGACCCACTGGTTGTCGTACACCAGCCGCTCACCGTGGATGAGCCACGGCTCCAGTGCGCCATGTGGCGCCGTGACCGACGGGTCGCCGGACAGCTTGCCAGTGCTGACGAAGTAGCCGCTCCCGTGGTGGGCGACTACCAGGCCCTCAGTGGCGAGCTTCGCCAGGACGAGGCGCACGGTCGTCCGGCCGACACCCAGGTCTGCCGACAGCGTTCGCTCGGAGGGCAATTTGGCGCCGCTGGCCAGTTCGCCGGAGCTGATCCATTCGCGGATGGTCTGCTCAACCCGCTCGGTCTTCTCTCCCATGCCCGTGCGCACTCTCCCGCCTTCTGGGTCTGGCGCGCGCAAGTCTAGGTGAAGCGTGCTCATCGTGACGATCTTCCCTTCAGCTCCTGGGCTTGCTGGAGATCCGGACAACCGGACACCTGCAACTCATGAGGTGTCCGGCTGTCCGGTCAGGCGGGTTGAGCTGCGGAATGGGCCGGACAGCGACCGGACAGATCAGGATTCGCCATCCGACGGGGTACCTGTCATTGACTACTGAGACGGCGCTTAGCGTCGCATGCATGGGCGAGGTGTGCTCGCACTAACTGGGTCTGGGGGTGGGTGTGGCCGAGGGTCTGTTCGCATTGGGTGAGGGTGAGTTCGTGCAGGGAGATGGCACGGTCGAGGTCGCCTGCGGCCAGGTAGGCGTTGGCGAGGTTGTGGCGGGTGGTGAGGGTATGGAGGTGGGTGTGACCGAGGGTCTGCTCGTACTGGGTGAGGGTGAGTTCGTGCAGGGAGATGGCACGGTCGAGGTCGCCTGCGGCCAGGTAGGCGAACGCGAGGTTGTGGCGGGTGGTGAGGGTCTGGGGGTGGGTCTCACCGAGGGTCTGCTCGTACTGGGTGAGGGTGAGTTCGTACAGGGAGATGGCACGGCCGAGGTCGCCTGCGGCCCGGTAGGCGAACGCGAGGTTGTGGCGGGTGGTGAGGGTATGGAGGTGGGTGTGGCCGAGGGTCTGCTCGCGTTGAGTGAGGGTGGTCTGGTGGAGGGGGATGGCGCGGTCGAGGTCGCCAGCAGCCAGGTAGGCGAACGCGAGGTTGTGGCGGGTGGTGAGGGTCTGGGGGTGGGTGTGGCCGAGGGTCTGCTCGCGTTGAGTGAGGGTGAGTTCGTACAGGGGGATGGCGCGGTCGAGGCTGCCGGCGTCCTGGTAGGCGTTGGCGAGGTTGTGGCGGGTGGTGAGGGTCTGGGGGTGGGTGTGGCCGAGGGTCTGCTCGCATTGGGCGAGGGTGGTCTGGTGGAGGGGGATGGCGCGGTCGACGTCGCCAGCAGCCAGGTAGGCGTCGGCGAGGTTGTTGCGACTGTTCAAGGTGTCGGGGTGGGTGTCGCCGAGATGCTGCTCGCTCTGAGTGAGGGTGAGTTCGTGGAGGGGGATGGCGCGGTCGAGGTCGCCAGCGGCCTGGTAGGCGTGGGCGAGGTTGTTGCGGCTGGTGAGGGTGCGGGGGTGGGTGTGGCCGAGGGTCTGCTCGCATTGGGCGAGGGTGGTCTGGTGGAGGGGGATGGCGCGGTCGAGGTCGCCAGCGTCCTGGAAGGCGTGGGCGAGGTTGTTGCGGCTGGCCAGGGTCTGGGGGTGGGTGTGGCCGAGGGTCTGCTCGCATTGGGCGAGGGTGGTCTGGTGGAGGGGGATGGCGCGGTCGACGTCGCCAGCGGCCAGGTAGGCGTCGGCGAGGTTGTTGCGACTGTTCAAGGTGTCGGGGTGGGTGTGACCGAGGGTCTGCTCGCATTGGGCGAGGGTGGTCTGGTGGAGGGGGATGGCGCGGTCGAGGTCGCCAGCGTCCTGGTAAGCATTGGCGAGGTTGTTGCGACTGTTCAAGGTGTCGGGGTGGGTGTGGCCGAGGGTCTGCTCGCGTTGGGTGAGGGTGGTCTGGTGGAGGGGGATGGCGCGGTCGAGGTCGCCAGCGGCCCGGTAGGCGCTGGCGAGGTTGTGGCGGCTGTTCAGGGTATCGGGGTGGGTGTGGCCGAGGTGCTGCTCGAACTGGGCAAGCTCGGCTGCTCGCAGGGGGATGGTGCGGGCGTTGTGACCCTGGCGGTCGAGGTACTGGGCGGCTGTGATGTAGAGCATTGTGGTGGTGTCGTTGTGGTGGTCGGGTGGTGTGGTTGCGGCGAGGGCGGTCAGGTGGGGGATGAGGGTGTCCCACTCTGGCGCTGGGCCGGTGGTGGGTTCGGGTAGGGCGGTGAGGGCGTGGGTGAGGGCGTGTTCGGCTTCGCGGCGGCCGGCGGGCGAGCCGTCCGGGTTGGTGGGTGCGGTGGTGCGTAGGACGGTCTGGACGAGGCGGTGGATGCTGACGGTGTTCGGGGTGAGGGTGGCCATGCTGTAGGCGGCGAGGAGGCCAAGTGCTTCAGCGAGGTCGTCGGTGTCGGTGCCAGGGGTCTCCAGGAGGAGGATGGGGATGTTGTCAGGGGCGAGCCAGGCGATGGTGTGCAGGGTGTCGACGGCGAGTGGGTTGCGTGCGGTGAGGGCATGGAGGGTCTGGGTCCAGATGCGGGTGATGGTGCGCTCCGCATCGACTCCGTCGGCGGCTTTGTCGAGCTTTGCGGGTAGGCGGCGGCGGTAGGTGTCGATGTCGATGGTGGGGTTCTGGGCGAGGTAGGCGCCGGCCTGTTCGAGGGCGAGGGGGAGGTGGCCGAGCTCGGTGGCCAGGGCGTGGGCCGCTTGCCGGTCGCGCGGGGTGGGTGTGCGGTCGGTGACGGCGAGGGTGCAGACGAGGGCAGCGGCTTCGTCGGGCTGGAGGGTTCCCAGCGCCAGGGTGTGGATGGTGCGGGGCCAGCCAGTGGCGCGGCGGCTGGTGATGAGGTGGTGGCCGTTGTCGAGGGCACCGAGGTAGGGGTTGAGGTCAGTGGGGTTTTCGACGTTGTCGAAGATCAGGAGCCAGCCGGGGTGCCATTGCAGCCAGGTGGTTGCCCACGCGGAGCGTTGGTCCTGGTTGGCGTTGCCGGCCCAGGCGGGGAAGAGCTTGAGAGCCAGGTCGCCGAGGGACTGTTCGAGGCGGGTGGGTGAGTCGGCGTTGATCCACCAGACGAGGGTGTAGGTGTGGCGCTGCTGGTGGGCGTAGGTGAGGGCGAGGGTGGTTTTGCCGATGCCGCCGAGGCCGTGGACGGTGGACGCCTGGGTGATCGCCGTCCCGGTCTGTTCGGCGAGGGTGGTGCGGAGGCGGGTGAGGTCGTCGTCGCGTCCGAGGCACAGGGGCAGGGGTGGCAGGTTGCCGAGGCGGGGCGGGGCGGGGACGTCGCGGGCGGCGGTGAGGATCTCGGCGGGCAGGCCGATCACGTCGCCGGTGTGGGCGTGGCTGATGGTGTGTGCGGCGATCGCTCTTGCCCCGGAGGCGTCGATGCCGGGTTCGGGGGTGGTCACTGGTCGGTGTGGTGGCCGTCGCCGGTGATCGCGGTGGTGATGGTGTGTGCGGCGATGGACCGTTCGCCGGAGGCGGTTATGGTCACCGTTCCGGCGGCCGGTGCGGGGAGGAGGGCGGCGAGTTCCTTGAGGAGGTCGGTGTCCTCGCGCAGGGCCCGCTTGATCTGCTGGCGGAGGGCGGCCGCGGCGTCGGGGTCGCCGGGGGCTTCGGCGGCATCCTGGACGGCGGCTTCGAGGGCAGCCTGCTGGGGTTCGGTGCGGCGGCGCCACACGGTCTGGAGGATGCGCCGGCCGAGATTGGCGGTGGCCTCCACGGCGGTGTCCTCGGCGCGGGCGAGGACGGCCCCGCCGTAGGCGCTCACGGCTGCTGTCAGGTAGGGGCTGGCCTGCTCGACCAACTGGACGATCTCGCCACTCACTTGGGCACCTCCGCCATTGCGATGAACGGTTTATGACGGAGCGTAATGGAGCCAACCAACGCGGGTGGGCGCGTTCTCCCGATCCTCATTCCATGAATCGAGGGCGCCGTCCATCCAAAGAGAGTCATCACCAACGGACGAACCGTGTGACAGCCCTACCCGTCATCACTGTCACAGCTGTCACTCTGTCACTGCATGAGCCCTGAGCTGGGGAAATTACTGTGACAGTGCAGTGACAGCCACACAGGTGCTCCCACCACAATCGGGGTCGGGCTCTACCTTCCCGATGGCAGGGACATGAGCACACAGGGGTGCACCCCTCGCCCGCAACAACGCCGCGAGGCACGATCCGACGGGGCTGTTGTCGGTAGGACTCCCGCCCGCTGGGCCGTCTGTGGGCCGTGCGATGCTGCCCAGCGCCGCACAACGCTGACAGTCGATCTCCGGGTCACAACAGGTCAGCGGGGTACGCGCGAACGGGGCCGCTGGTCACATCACCCGCGCGTCACTCCTGGTACTACTGGTCCACCCTGCTCTGACCGGGCACCCACGACGGCTCCCACCTGCGGTTTCCCGGGTGGGAGCCATCGGCCTGTCCGCTCCGCGCCGCCGGGAGGCCGCCGCCGGGAGGTCGCCGGTGGGCAGTCGCCGGTGGGCATCAGCGGCGCTCGACGAGCCACAGGGCGAGCCGGCCCGCGAGCGGGTCGAGGGCGGTGGGGCCGGGATCGCGCGGTCCCACCCGGGGGACACTGCCGGGGTGGTACTGGAAGAAGAGGCTCAGCTCGCCGTCGCCCGCGGCCAGGGAGGCCAGGGGAAGCGAACGGTCGACTCCGGCCGGGAAGCGCGGGCTCTCCCACTCCGGCGAGATTTCGGCGATCGGGGAGCCTCCGGCACGGTCCGGGCCGAGGAACACCACCCAGCGGGCTCCACGCATGCGGAGCGGGTAGTCGGCCACCCGGGCCACGAGATCGCCCAGGGTGGTGGCGCCGTCGACGGTGGTGTCCTGCCGGTGCGGCGCGAAGCTGTCGTCCCCCATGCACACGCTGTCGCGCGTCAGGACCACTTTCACGGTCATGCCCGGCACGGTAGCCCCGGGACCCGATTATCGTCAATCTGACATTAATTGCGGCCGGAACAGTCCGCCGGGACGCGGGCGCCGGGGCCCGGGAAGCCGCCGCCCGCCGAGCGGAGATCGCTTTCGGCCGTCCCCTCCGGACCCGGCCAACCGGTTGCGCGGGTCCCGCCTTCCGCCGGCAGCGGAACACCGGCCCCACAGGCCCGGCGCTCACTACAGTCCGGGCAATGACAACGGTTACCGCACGCACGGTCGAGTACGCGGCCGACGGCCTGACGATGATCGGGCACCTCGCACTGCCGGCCGGTGCCGGCCGCCGGCCCGCGGTCCTGGTCGGACCCGAGGGCATGGGGCTCGGCGACGTCGAGCGCCGCCGGGCCGAGGCGCTCGCCGGACTGGGATACGTGGCGCTCGCCTTCGACCTGCACGGCGGGCGCTATCTGGGCGACCCCGAGGAGATGCTGGCCCGCTGCCTGCCGCTGCTCGCCGACCCCGAGCGGATGCGCGGCATCGGCCACGCGGCGCTCGACGTGCTCCGCGCCGAGCCGCGGACCGATCCCGACCGGATCGCCGCCGTCGGTTACGGCACCGGGGGCGTGATCGCGCTGGAACTCGGGCGCGACGGCGCCGGCCTGCGGGCGATCGGGACGGTCAACGGACTGGCCACGGGCCGACCGGGCGAGACGGCGCGCATCCGCTGCCCGGTGTGGGCCGGGGTCGGGTCGGAGGACCCGATCATGCCGCCCGCGCAACGGGACGCGTTCACCGCCGAGATGCAGGCCGCGGGCGTCGACTGGCGCCTCACGGTCTACGGCGGCGCCCTGCACGCCTTCCACCATCCCCCGGTCGACCACGCCACGGTCCCCGGGGTCGGTCACCACCCGGGGCACGCGCGGCGGGCCTGGCGCGACGTCCTCGACCTGCTCTCCGAGTGCGTGCCCGTGGCGGAGTGACCCGGTCGGAGTGACCCCGTCGGCACGCCCCGACGGTCGACCCCGCTCCGACGCACCGCGGCGCCGTCCCCGCTCCCGGGGGCGGCGCCGCGGGCGGCTCAGCCGCGGCCGGCGTCAGGCCCGGGCGGCGTCAGGCCCGGGCGGTGCCGAACTCGTAGGCGGCGACCTCGGCCAGCAGGGCGGCCCGGCGCTCCTCGTCGAGGAACGAGGCCCGGAAGGAGTTGGCGGCGAGCAGTCGCAGAGTGTCCTCGTCCAGGCCGAGCGCCTCGGCGAGGGCGTCGAAGGTGTCGCCCACGTAGCCGCCGAAGTAGGCCGGGTCGTCGGAGTTGACGGTGGCCAGCAGCCCGGCCGCGAGGATCGCGGGCAGCGGGTGGTCGGCCAGGGTGTCGACGCAGCGCAGCCGCACGTTGGAGAGCGGGCAGAGGGTGAGCGGGATCCGCTCCCGGACCAGCCGCTCGACCAGCGCCGGGTCCTCCAGGCAGCGCAGCCCGTGGTCGATCCGCTCCACCCCGAGCACGTCCAGGGCCTCGGTGATGTACGCGGCCGGGCCCTCCTCCCCGGCGTGCGCGACCCGGTGCAGCCCGGCCTCGGCGGCCCGCCGGTAGACCTCGCGGAACTTGGCCGGCGGGTGGCCGACCTCGGCGGAGTCCAGGCCGACCCCGGTGATCCGCCCGCCGAACCAGGGCCGGGCGGCCTCGAAGGTCTCCAGCGCCGACTCGGCGGACTCGTCCCGCAGGAAGCACATGATCAGCCGGGTGCTGATGCCGTGCCGCCGTTCGGCCCGGTCCAGCGCCCGCCCGAGCCCGTCCACGACGACCGGCAGCGGGATCCCGCGCGCGGTGTGCGCCTGCGGGTCGAAGAAGATCTCCGCGTGCCGCACCCCCTGCGCCGCCGCCCGCGCCAGATAGGCCTCGGCGAGCTCCTCGAAGTCCTCCTCCGTCCGCAGCACCGCCATCAGCGCGTAGTACAGGTCGAGGAAGGACTGCAGGTCGCCGAACGCGTACGCCCGCCGCAGCTCCTCGGCGTCCGCGAACGGCAGCACCACGCCGTTGCGCCGGGCCAGCGCGAACGCCAGCTCGGGCTCCAGGGTGCCTTCGATGTGCAGGTGGAGTTCGGCCTTGGGAATTGCCATCGACGCCTGTCCGGTGGTTTCGGTGCGAATACGAAGGTTTCATCCTACGTTTTCCCGCCTCCGCCCGGAGCCGGGCGGTCCCGGCGGCGGCCCCGGCGCGGCCCCGTCGCGACCCCGCCCGGCTCGAACGGGTGTACCGGCGGGGCCGACGGGGCACCGGGTACTGGGGGGAGTTCCCGTTCTAGGAGGCAGTGGACATGGCGCACCCCGACACCGCGCACGCCAGGCCCGAGGGCATCTCCCCGCACGCCCTGGGCAACGACACGCTGCTGCACGAGCTGGAGCAGCTGCACCGGACCAGGCACGAGACCTTCCTGTACGGGTCGGACGACGCCCTGAAGCGGCACACCCTGCGCACCGGGCAACTGGAGGCCGAGTACCTGCACCGGTTCCCCAACCGCCTGACCACCGCCGGGCGGACCAGGGCCGGTGCCCGGGCCCGCGACGCGGCGGCCCGGGCGGAGGCGCTGCCGGAGTAGCGCCGGAAGGCCCCGCGCGGCGGGACACGCCGGGCGCGGGTGGTACCCGGCGCGCGGGCGGTGGGCCAGGGTGGGAGGACCGACACCTCCACCCCCGCGCACCCCTGGGAGGGGCCCCGATGCCCATCGCAAGCGTGAACCCGGCGACCGGCGAGACCCTGGAGACCTTCGAACCGCTGGACGCGGCCGGTCTGGAACAACGGCTGGCCCGCGCCGAGGCGACCTTCCGCACCTACCGCACCACCTCCTTCGCCCAGCGCGCCGGACTGCTGCGCCGCGCCGCCGAACTGCTCGACGAGGACCGCGAGGGCATCGCCCGGACCATGACCGAGGAGATGGGCAAGCCGATCGCCGCCGCCCGCGCCGAGGCCGCCAAGTGCGCCAAGGCGATGCGCTGGTACGCCGAGAACGCCGAGGCGCTGCTCGCCGACGAGCACCCGGAGCCGGCCGACGTGGCCGACGCCGGGGCGGCCCGCGCCTATGTGCGCTACCGGCCGCTGGGCGCGGTCCTGGCGGTGATGCCGTGGAACTTCCCGTTCTGGCAGGTGGTGCGGTTCGCCGCGCCCGCGCTGATGGCGGGCAACGTCGGGCTGCTCAAGCACGCGTCCAACGTGCCGCGCACGGCGGTGGCGCTGGAGGAGCTGTTCCTGCGGGCCGGCTACCCGGAGGGCTGCTTCCAGACCCTGCTGATCGGCTCGGCGGCGGTGGAGGGGGTGGTCCGCGATCCCCGGGTGGCCGCGGTCACGCTGACCGGCAGCGAGCCGGCCGGGCGGGCGGTCGCGGCGGCAGCGGCCGACGAGGTGAAGAAGGCGGTGCTGGAGCTGGGCGGCAGCGACCCGTACGTGGTGATGCCGAGCGCGGACCTGGACGCGGCCGCGGCCACCGCCGTCACGGCGCGGGCGCAGAACAACGGGCAGTCCTGCATCGCCGCCAAGCGGTTCATCGTGCACACCGAGGTCTACGACCGGTTCACCGCGGCGTTCACCGCCGCCATGGCGGCGCTGCGGGTCGGCGACCCGATGGACGAGGCGACCCAGGTCGGCCCGCTGGCCAGCCGGCAGGGCCGGGACGAGATCGCCGAGCTGGTCGAGGACGCCCGGGCGCACGGGGCCCGGGTGGAGTGCGGCGGGCGGCGGCCGGAGGGCCTGGACGCGGGCTGGTTCTACGAGCCGACGGTGCTGACCGGCATCACCCCGCGGATGCGGATCCACCAGGAGGAGACCTTCGGCCCGGTGGCCACGGTCTACCGGGCGGCCGACCTGGACGAGGCGGTGGCGCTGGCCAACGACACCCCGTTCGGGCTCAGCTCCAACGTCTGGACCGAGGACCCGGCGGAGCAGGAGCGGTTCGTCCGGGACATCCAGGCGGGCGGGGTGTTCTTCAACGGCATGACCGCCTCGCACCCGGCGCTGCCGTTCGGCGGCGTCAAGCGCTCCGGTTTCGGCCGTGAGCTGTCGGGCCACGGCATCAAGGAGTTCTGCAACGTCACCACGGTGTGGATCGCCTGAGTCCGCTCCCCTCGCGCGACCTGTGCGCCCCCGGCCGGGGCCGAGCGCCCCGGCCGGATCCGGCCAAGTTCGGGCACTCTCGATTGCTCCGATTTGCCCGTTTGCCCCGGACCGGCGACCCGAAGGGGAACCCGCCACCCTTCACCGGGCCCGGACAGACCCTCCACAAAAACCCCTTCGACGACGAACGGGTGTGAATTGTTGAGCTAATATTCAGAGCATTTTTCCGACAACATTCCCGATGGCCGAAGAAAGACAGTCGGAACCGGCCACCATATCGCCGGGCACGCATTTCCGGATAAGTTCCACAACGACCGGCCGGAGGGCCGGTCACCACGGGAAGGAAATGCGATGAATCTCCTCCAGCGCACCGTCGCCCTCGTCGCCTCGACCGCCGTCCTGGCCGGCGGCGCGACCGTTCTGGCCGCCGGTCAGGCGAGCGCCGCGACCACCGAGATCACCCTCCAGAACGTCGCCACCAGCCGCTACCTGGACAGCAACGGCAACGGCAACGTCTACACCCTCCCCGGCAACGGCGGCTCGTACCAGCGCTGGTACGCCAGCGACCTGGGCAGCTCCACCTTCAACCTGCGCAACAAGGCCACCGGCTTCTGCCTCGACTCCAACGGCAACGGCAACGTCTACACGCTGAGCTGCAACGGCGGCAGCTACCAGAAGTGGGTCCGGGGGAACGGCCCCTACGGCCACACCTACCGGAACCTCGCCACCGGCCTCTACCTGGACAGCAACGGCAACGGCGACGTGTACGCCCTGGGCGGCAACGGCGGCTCGTACCAGCAGTGGAAGTGAATGCCGATCAGATCGCCGATCGTCGCTCCAGCAAAATGATCTGACGATCAGACAGAAATGATCACCCTCCCCGGCGCCTCAATCGCCGGGGAGGGCTTCTCCATGCTACGGTGCCCGCCCGGGGGCCGACACGCCCGGCGGCGTTCGCCCGTGGCTGAACCCGCCCGCCACCCCGAGGCGTCGAACAAGAATCGGCCGCAGACCACTCGCACCCGGAACGACGGGGATGTTCAGTGACAATTAGTACACTCACATCAGCACTTCAGCGCAGGACGGAGGGTGACGAACCGTCGAGCACGACACCACCCGCCGATCGGCGGGTGCGATTCATCCCCTGGGCGGTCGCCCTCACCCTTTTCCTGGTCTACGCCTTCTTCACCATTCGCCGTCATGAACTCCTCCTCACCAGCGGGTACGACCTCGGGATCTTCGAGCAGGGCGTGCGCGGCTACGCCGAGGGCCGCGGCCCGATCGTGGAACTCAAGGGCCCCGGCTTCAACCTGCTGGGCGACCACTTCTCGCCCGCCCTCGCCGCCCTCGCCCCGTTCTACTGGCTCTGGCCCTCCGCGAAGGTCCTGCTGCTGGCCCAGTCCGCCCTGGTCGCCGTCGCCGCCGTCCCGATCACCCGCTGGGCACAACGCGAGCTCGGACCGGCCGCCGCCGGGGTCACCGGCCTCGGCTACGGGCTCTCCTGGGGGCTCGCCTCCGCCCTCGGCTTCGACTTCCACGAGATCACCTTCGCCGTCCCGCTGATCGCCTTCTCCGTCGTCGCGCTCGGCGAACGGCGCTGGACCGCCGCCCTCGCCTGGGCCGCGCCGCTGGTCCTGGTCAAGGAGGACCTCGGCATCACCGTGGCCGCCGTCGGCGCCTGCATCCTGTGGCGCGGCGACCGGCGCGTCGGCGTGGCCGGCATCCTGCTCGGCGTCGGCTCCTCGCTGCTGGAACTCCTGGTGCTGCTCCCCGCGATGAGCCCCGGCGGCAGCTTCGCCTACTGGGACAACCTGAGCGGCGGCTCCGGCGGGCGGAACCTGCTCACCCTGCCGCTCGACCTGGTCACCCCCGGCGAGAAGGTCACCACCGTCCTGCTGCTGCTGGCACCGACCGTGCTGCTGGCCGCCCGCTCCCCGCTGATGATCGTCGCGCTGCCCACCCTCGGCTGGCGGCTGCTCTCCAACAACCCGGCCTACTGGGGCACCAACTACCACTACAGCGCCGTACTGATGCCGATCGTGTTCGCCGCCTTCGTCGACGTCCTGGTGAAGGCCCGCGGCTGGCGCGGGACGGTACCCCGCTGGATCGCCCGCGCGGCACTGCCGGTCAGCCTGACGGTCACCCTGGCACTGCTGCCGGGCTTCGCGTTCGGACAGCTCTTCTCCACCGAACTGTGGCGGACCCCGGCCCGGGTCGAGGCGGCCCGCTCGGTGCTCGCCACCGTCCCGGACGACGCCCGGGTCGCCGCGTCGAACCGGCTGGTTCCGCAGCTGACCAACCGCTGCGAGGTCATCGTGTTCGGCTGGCCGCAGAACTGGTCGACGGCCGAGTGGATCGTGGTCGACGAGGGACAGCCGATGGGCTGGCCGATGTCGCCCGACCGCGAGCGCCAGGAGGTCGCCACCGTCAAGAACAGCGGCTACCAGGTGGTGCGCAGCGACCACGGCATCACCCTGCTGCGGCGGGCCCCCGGCACGGTCGCACCGCCGGCCGCCGCCACGCCGCCGCCCGCCGCTCCCGGAGCCGGCTGATCCGGGGCGGCCGCCCCGCGGCCCGCCCGAACAGCAACCCCCGCCCCCGACCACCTCAGGGATCCCGTGCCAGTCGAAACCGGGCTCAGCCCGTCCACCCGCCAGAACCGTCCGCTGCTGCCGCGCGTCGTACGCCCGCCCGCACCCGGCGCCGCCGCGCTCTCCGGCCGCCGGACCGCCGTGCTGACGCTGCTCTGCTTCGCCGTCACCGCGGCGTGCGGGCTCCAGCAGTGGTCCGCGGTCCTGCTGGGCGGATTCGACCTCGGCATCTTCCACCAGGGTGTGGCCGGCTACGCGCACTTAGAGCTGCCGATCTCGCCGGTGAAGAGCTACCACCACGAGTTCCCGCCCTCCTTCTCCCTCCTGGGCGACCACTTCTCACCGATCCTGGCCGCGCTCGCCCCGCTCTACTGGATCTGGGAGGACCCGCGCACCCTGATCCTCGGCCAGGCGCTGCTGCTCGCCGCCGGCGTCCCGCTGATCCGCCGGATCGCGGTGCGCTGCTTCACCCCTCCGACCGACGTCACCGCGATCGGGACCGGGACCGGGACGGGCCACGGTGACCCGGCCGGGACCGACCCCGCGCGCCTGCGGACCGTGCGCCTGGCCGCCGACCTGGCCGGCCTCGTCTACGGCCTCGGCTGGCCCCTGCTCGCCGCCGGGCGGGGCGGCTTCCACGAGGTCGCCTTCGCCGTCCCGCTCACCCTGCTGATGCTCGAACGCGGCCTGGCCCGCCGCTACGGCACCGCCGCGCTCGCCGCCGCCCTGCTCTGCCTCACCAAGGAGGACCTCGGGCTGCTGGTCGGCACCTACGGCCTGGTCCTGCTGTGGCGCGGCCGCCCGCGCGGCGACCGCGGGGGCGACCGGGCCGGGGACCGCCGCGCCCTCGCCTGGGGCGCGGGCCTGCTGATCGGCGGCCCGCTGGCCTCCGCGCTCGCCATCGTCGAACTGATCCCCGCCATGGGCGGCCAGCCCGACTACTACTGGGTGTACGGCCCGCTCGGCCCGGACGCCGGGACCGCGATCGGCAACGTCCTCGGCGACCCGCTGCTGCTGCTCCAGGTCGCCACCAACGCCACCGTCAAACCGCTGCTGCTGCTCTGGCTGTTCGGCACCCTGCTGCTGCTGCCGCTGCGCTCCGCCACCGCGCTCTGCCTGGTGCCGCTGCTCGCCGAACGCGTCCTGTCGGACAACCCCAACCACTGGTCGATCGCCCACCACTACGACGCCTTCCTGTGGCCGGTGCTGCTCACCGCCACCCTGGAGGCGCTCGGCCGCCTGCACGCCCGGGGCGGCACCCACCGGCGCACCGGCCACGGCCTGGGCATCGCGGCGGTCGCGATCTCCCTGGTCAGCAGCCTGCTGCTGGGCGGGATCAGCCTGCTGACCCCGGCCTTCTGGCGCCCCTCGGCGAGCAACGCGGCCCTGGTCCGGGGCGCCGCGCAGATCCCCGACGGCGCCCTGGTGGAGGCCGACAACCAGGTGGTGCCGCGACTGGTCGGCCGCACCGACGTGGTCCTGGTGGACGGCGTGCCGCGCGGCCGCGACTACGTCCTGATCCGCTCCGACACCCGGACCTTCCCGTTCCAGACCTCGGCGGAGCAGGCCGAGCGGATCGAGTTGCTGCTGGCCCACGGCTACCGGCAGGTCTGGGGCGAGCACGGGGTGGTGCTGCTGCACCGCGAGAGCGACGAACCGGTGCCCGGCGCCAGGGTGCCCGACGACAGCAGTACGCCGGTCAAGGAGATCGTGCCGTCCGACGTCGGCCACAACCTCTTCAAGGGCTGAGGGCCGGAGAGGTGCCCGGGCCCGGGCCCGGGCCCGGGCCGGGCCCCCGCCCCCTGCAGGCGGTGCCCCGGGGGAGGGGGGGTGGGGGGGGTTGGGGGGGGGGGGCGGGGGGCCAACCGG
>NZ_JBIVGI010000003.1:0-179009 GCF_044748625.1 Kitasatospora sp. NPDC089913
CGAGCGGGGGGCGCGGTGCTGGGGGGCCCCCCCCGGAACGGGGCCCCCCCCCGGGCGCCGGGGCCCCCCCCCGATGGGGGCGGGGGGGGGCCCCGCACCCCCCACGGCACCTTCGGTCGCGGAATCAGGGAAGGTTCGGTGTGCAGGACACGAAGGGATCACACCCCGCATAACCGGGAGTCCCGACGTAGAACCGGTCGTTCTCCAGCACGCGAGCGCCCTTGAACAAGTGCCAGCCCATGGGTGACGCGATCCCGGTGTTGTGCTTCAGTGGAATGGCTCCTCGCCCGCAGACAGCGGTCAGGTACCCGGCCGAGTCCACGGTCGGCAGCGCGAACCGCGGATCGAATGCGAGCTTGTACGGTCCGTTTCCCATCCGGGACGCGTACAGCTGGGCACAGTCGTTGCCGGTGAACCCGGTCGGCGGGTTCTGGCCGCCGCCGCCCTGTTTGCTCGCCGCGAAAGGGTACTCGTCGCAGCTGGGGCTGTCCGTGGCGACAGCGGGGGCCGTCCAGCTCCCGGGGCAGATGACGGCGCGGTTGGCCGTTCTGTTCGCCTCGCTGCTCTCCCGGTTGAGCGGCCGTTTCCACTCGGCGCTGCCGGGGTGGGTCGCCAGGCGCTTCTGCAACCACCAGTACAGCGCGCCCGCCGCAGGATACCTCTTCGTGTTGAGCTTGAGGACCGGCACGACGTCCTTCATCACGCAACCCGGGCGGCGGGCGGGGACCTCATTGTCGCAGCGCACTTCGTAGGCGAGGTTGTTGAGGCCACCGCCCGTGGTCTCGGGGAACTCGGGCACCCGCGGCGAGATCGCGACGCCCATGTCGATGCTGGTGCTGCCGGTCGTACCTGTCGGGACGGTCCACTGGTGGCGCACCCAGGTCTTCGCCGTGTGGTAGTCGCCCGGCACCCACAACCAGCCGCCCTCCGAGCCGGTGACGGTTGTGCTGCAAGCGGGGGCGCACTGGAACGAGAGCATCGGCGAGGTTTCACCCAGTGCCGTGAAGCCCGGCAACGGCGTCCAGGTGTACTGCTCGTCGAAGTAGGTCTCGTTGAACGTGAGTTTCACCATGTGGGTGACACCCCAGACCAGGGTGCCGATCGGTTCCTGGTTCTGCAGGTACGTGAGGGTGACCGTCCGGTTCACGCACGCGTCGAACCGGCTCATGGTCGAGGGCGTGCTGATGCTGGAGACACAGCCCGGCAGCAGGTCGGGGGACGCCGCGGCCAGTCCGGCGCCGGGCGCCGGCTCTCTGCTCCGGGTCTCGGCGACTTGCACGAGTTCCTCCGGCGTCATCGGATCGACGCGTATGCAGGTCTGACGCCCGGTCGATCGATCGATGGGACCGCAGGTGTTCTCCGGAGTGTTGGCACGCCAACCGGCGCCGCCGCCCACACCGAGGTTGATGACCTGACGCTCGTCCTCCAGATAGGAGCTCTCGTACTCGATGTCGGGGGCGTTCTCGTCCGCCTCGGGGAGGTTGAAGTCCGCGAGCATGACGTAGTTGCCCGGGACGAAGGCGACGGCGTCGAAGGCGATGTCTGCGTCCCCGGTACCCCCGGGAACGATGTTCGTCAGCCGGACCTCGGGAACGGTGTTGCCGAAGGCGAAGGCGCCCAGCGGAACCCAGCGGTTCTTGCCGGTCCCTGCCGTCTGGTCGATCGCGACGCGTGCGGGCCCGGCGTCGGTGACCACCTCGTACACGGCCTGCCGGGTCTGCGCGCCGTGGTCGGGGACGTGCACGTAGACCTTGGCCTGCCTGGTTTCGATCGGGCGGTTGAGGCGCCATGATCCGGACGTCCTCAGGAGTCGGCCCTTCGCGTCGTCGGCGCGGGTGTGGGAGAAGAAGAAGTGCCCTCCGAAGCCGGCGCCGAGCTGGTGGAGGTCGGCCTTGGCGGGGAACGTCGCGGCGTTCGGATCGCTGCCGAACGTCATGGTGAAGGTGCCCGCGTTCGGAGCCGGACGCGGGCAGCCAGGACGTACCGAGGGCACGTCGTCGGCCACGTCGTCGATGACCAGCGCGCCCGCCGGCAGGCCGTCCAGGGAACACGCGGGCGGGTAGGCCGTGCCGTCGGGTTCCTCCTTGTACGTGTCGTTGAACCGTACGAGTTCGTTCCCGCAGGAGTAGTCGCAGTCCGCTTTCCAGGTGACCGGCTGGTTCCACCAGCACTTGAGGTCATCGCGCGCGCACGGCCCCTGTCCAGGGCTGTTGCTGGAACCGTCCGAGATGTAGCCCGGCATGCAGTTGTTCTGCGCCGTGCAGAACCAGGACTCCTCCGGCTTCGCCGCCGCCCGGAGGTTCTTGGCACTCCCGGGTGTCAGGGCACTCCCTTCCTTGCCGTTCCACCACGCCTGGCGGTATCCACTCACCATTTTTCCCGGGGACTCAAGACCTTCCAGCGGGTGTCCGGCCCAGCCGATGACCTTCTCCTGGTAGGGCCAGTCCTGCGGATGAGCGGCATCCGAGTAGTCGTCGGTGCCGTCGAGGTGCTCCAGGAAGGGCAGGCGTCCGGCGTCCCACTCGGGGTTGGCGGGGTTGTTGGCCCAGCCGACACCCCAGGGGCCTCCGTCGCCGCTCCGGGGGTAGAACCCGGAGTTGTACGCCCACAGCGCGAAGTACCAGTTCTCGATCTTCGATGCGTAGCCGTTGTTGACGGTCAGTCCGGCGGCGCGGGTCTGGTTCCACTTGTTGGAGAGGATCTGCAGCCCGGCCGCGATGTTGGTGACGTAGTCGAGCGCCACCGCGCGCTGGGTCTGGTAGGGCAGGGCGGTCTCGCCCGGCCGTTCCTTCCCGGCCAGACGCATGCCGTCGGTGACCTGGGTGACACCGTACCCGCAGTCGGCCTTCGACCAGTTGACGTCCCAGTCGTTGGCCGGATTGCCGTCGTAGTAGTCGATGCCGTAGTAGTTGCCGATGAGCGGGTTGCCGGTGACACCGGGAACCGCCGAGCGCGCGGCCTGCCACAGGTTCGATTCCTGTGCGGCGACGCCGAGCATGATCTGTGCCGGTACCCGCCCGTTGCCGTCGAGGATGGGCCGGGGGAACAAGGCCTGCGGCTGGTAGGCCGGCATCCCCAGGTTCTTCCAGTTCGCCGGGCGGACGGTGTTCTGGTTCAAGGTGCCCTGGACGGCTTGGTCGACCGCCCACTCGACCTGGCGGGGCTTGGGCTGGACAGCCTGGTTCCGGGGATCGTTGCGCGGCACCGCGCAGGTGCGCTCGGACTCGACGGTCTCGGTGGGGTCGGCCGTCGTCGCGCCGGGCACGGCGGCACCTGCGGCTCCGGGTGCCGGGACTACCCCGAGTTTCGGCGAAGGAGCCGCACCCTGGGCCCTGTTCGGACTCGGCACGGCGCCCGGGTCTACGGTTCCCGCGCCGATCCGGCCGCCGTCGGTGCGACCCAACGCCACCATGACCGGCCGGGGAGACCTGGCCTCGTCGGGGCCGAGTCGCGAGTCCCTGCCGTCGGCCCACTCGCTGAGGGTGACGACAGTCTCGCCCTTGGTGCTGACCCTGGCCTCCTTCGGTGCCGTGGGCAGCAGCCTGGTGCTGGTGGGCGGCTTCTCCGTGCCCCTGGTCACGGGGCCGGTCACGTACACGGTGCCTGCGGCGTCGCGGGTGAGGCCCGTCGCGGTCAGCGGTCCCCGGGCCAGCTCCGTCGGCCTTGTCCTTCTCACATCGGGTCTCCTGATCAGGTCCCCGGCGACGCGTCCGACCACGGCCGAGTCGGTGGTGCGGCCGGTCCCCGGCCCGTCCACGGACCTGTCCGCAGTGCTCCGGGCGGCGGTATCCGAGTCGAGGAACACCACGCCGCCGTCCTTGTCGGCGGTGAGGCGGAACGGCACACCGACGGTCCGTGAGACCGGGGTGGTGGCACCGCTGGTCTCGACCTTGACGAGGGCGCCCGCGCCCGCGGCGACGACGGAGCCGTCCTTGACCGGGACAGCGGAGGTGAGCTGCCCCTCGGTCTCGATCGGGGCGGCGATCCTTCCCGTCGCTGCGTCGACGCGGATCAGCCGGGTGCCGGCCCTGTCCTCCCCACCGGACTGGGTGAGGACGGCTGTCTCGTCGACGCCGCAGCCCGGGTTGTAGTAGGAGAGCGAGGCCTGCAGGTCCAGCTTCGTCACGGTGCCGTCGGCCAGATCGACGATCGCGGTGAACCCGCCGCGGGCCATCAGCTCGGGCCTGTTGGTGAAGGTCCGCGGCGCGTAGACGACGACGGCATGCCGGCCGGAGCCGGTCACACAGGCGTTGCCGATCCACAGGTCGGTGTCGAAGCCCGGCTCGGACAGCGAGGCGGCGGTGCGCCACGCGTAGCCGTCCCTGGCGTCCGCGACGACGATGTGGAAGCCCTCGGCGTCGCCCGTGGTGGTCCACGCCCGGTCCTCGGAGGACTTCGGCGCCGTGGGTGCCGCGTCCGCCGGGACGGTGTTCGCCGAGAGCGCGGCGAACGCCATGAGTGCGGCGGCGCCGAGCGCTGTCCAGGTGTGACGTGTTCGCAGCCGTTCACGTTTTTGTGCGGTTCTGCCCCGTGGTCGCATGGATTCCTCCCGTGTCCGGGCACAGGTGTGCCCGCCGCCGCGCGTCGACCGGTGGGCCGCCTGTCGCGGTGGTGTGCGAGGCCGCCGCGAAGAGCGGCGGGTGGGAAGTGACGCGGGGAGGGCGTCCTGCGGAGCGGGTCGGACCTGGGCTACCTCCGCAGGGCTTCGACGGGTTCGACGCGGGCGGCGCGCCAGGCCGGATAGAGCCCGGCCAGCAGGCCGGTGGCGAGCCCGATGGCGGGGGCCGCCGCGACCGTGCCCGGCGCGACCACGGGTGTCCACTCGCGCGTGGTGCTGGTCACGATCACCGTGACGACGCCCAGGCCGGTCCCCACCAGCCCGCCGAGCGCGCCGAGTGCCGCGGACTCGGCGAGGAACTGGCCCGCGACGTGCCGTCCGCGTGCGCCGAGGGCGCGCCGCAGGCCGATCTCGCAGGTGCGTTCCATGACCGCGACCAGGGTGGTGTTGGCGATGCCGACGGCGCCGATGACCAGGCAGATGCCGGCCAGCAGGAGGAAGAGCGCGCTCAGGTCGGACGCGACCCCGTTACGCAGGGTGCGCGGATCCGGTGGTGGGACCGGTTTGAAGTAGTCGGGGTGGTCGGGGCGCAGCGCGTAGGGGGCCTCGTCGGCGACCTGCCGGGCGGCGCCGATCCTGGTGGTGATGAGCATGGTGGCGCGCCGGCCCTCCTGGGGCGGCCCCCAGACCCGCTCCGCGGCGCTTCGCGGGACCAGGACGGAGAGCAGCAGGTCCGCCTCGCGGTCGGTGTCGGCGACGATCCCGACCACGGTGAACGGGACGTCACCGACGAAGACGGCGGGCCGGGTCTCAAGAGTGGCGATCCCGAGGCGTGCGGCGACGCCCTGGCCGAGGACCGCGACCTGTGTGGCCCGGGAGTCGTGGAAGGCGTCCCAACCGCGCCCTTCCGCGAAGTGGGCGCCGGCGGCGTCGAGGACTCCGGCGGAGGCGGCGACGACCTGGACGGGCTGGCCGTCCGCGTCCCGGCCGACCGGGGCCGCACGGACGGTCGCGCCGGGCGGCAGCCGAACGGGCCAGTGGACTCCTGCGCCGGTCACGCCGTTGAGTGCGCGTACCCGCTCGTCGGCATCCGGGGTGAACGCGAGTGGCAGCATCGCGGGATCCGCCCCGCCGGTGTCCTCGACGGTCACCTCGGTCGCGGCCAGGCGGTCGAAGCGTTCGCCGATCTGCCCGGTCGCGGTGGCGGTGAGACCGAGAACCGCGACGAACGTGCCCACGCCGAGCACGGTGCCCAGCGCGGTCAGCGCGGAGCGTGCCGGGCGTTGCAGCACGCCGGCGACTGCTTCGGTGGCCAGGTCGCGCCACCGCATACGCGAGCGCGGCGTCCGAGCGGCGCCGTGGTTGCCGGGACGGGTGTCCGGTGGGTCGGCCGAGGCGCTGTGGGGAGTGCCAGGTGGCTCGGCGCGGGTCATCCGGGTGATCCGGCGAGTTCGGACAGGACGCCGTCGCGGATGGCCAGGGTGCGGGTGCCGCGCCGGGCGACCGCGGCGTCGTGGGTGATCAGCAGCACGGTGACGCCGTCCGCGTTGAGCTCGTCCAACAGCGCGAGGACGTCCGACGAGGTGGCGCTGTCCAGGTTGCCGGTGGGTTCGTCGCACAGCAGAAGTGCGGGCCGGGGCGCCAGTGCGCGGGCGATCGCGACGCGCTGTCGTTCCCCGCCCGAAAGTGTGGTGGGCAGGGCGTGGAGGCGGTGGGCCAGTCCGACGCGTGTCAGCGCATCGCGGGAGCGGACGCTGCGCTCCGTTCGGGGGACCGCTCCGTAGAGCATCCCCAGTTCGACGTTCTCCGCCGCGCTGCGGTGTGGCAGGAGGTGGAACGCCTGGAACACGAACCCGATGCGGGCTCCCCGAATTGCGGTGCGCGCACTGTCCTTGAGGGTGCCGGTGTCGGTCCCGTCCAGCCGGTAGGTGCCGCAGGTCGGCCGGTCGAGCAGACCGGCGACGTTGAGGAACGTGGACTTGCCGGACCCCGAGGGACCGATCACCGTGACGAACTCGCCGCGCTCGACCACGAGATCGGCGGGACGCAGGGCGAGAACCGGAGGTGGGCCCGGGTAGGTCAGGCCGACGCCGTCGAAAGTGAGGACCGGCGTCACCGGTCGCCTCCGGTCCCGGTGTCGGTTGCGGCACCGCGCCGGACGCCGACCACCACCCGCTCGCCGGGCCGAAGTCCGACCGGATCGGCGGGGGCGACCTGGATGAAGCCGCCACCGGTCGCGCCGGGTCGTACTTCGACCGGACGCCGGGATCCGTCCGCGGCGAGGACGGTCACCAGGGTCCGGCCATCGGCACCCGCGGAGACCGCGGCCAGTGGGACGACCAGCACGTCCCCGTCCGAGGACGCGGCCTCGACGGTCAGGCGTACGTCCTGTCCGGCCAGCGCCGGGTCCAACGGCACCGTGGGAGTCACCGTCGTCGCGTAGGCCCTGCCTCCTGCGGCGGAGGACCCACCGGGTCCGGCCGCCGGTCCGCCCGCCGGGTCGGGGGTGTCGGCGGTGTCCGGGGTGTCGGCGACCGCGGTCACCGAAGCATCGGCCTGCGCGCCGGTGAGTTCGGACAGTATCCGGACCGGCATCCCCGACCGGACCAGGTCCTTCTGGTGCGGGGCGAGCCGCGCGACGACCAGCAGAGCGCCGGAGGAGAGGGTCACGGCGCGTTCCTTGACCGGCTTGCCGACCACGGCGTTGACGGTGTCCACCCGCGCCATGTCGTCCCGGACCAGGACGACCTCACCGGCCGGGACCATCGCACCGGCGCGGGACTCCAGCTCCGCCCGCTCCTCGCGGGCGCGCTCCAGGTCGGCTTTCGCATACGCCACGGCCCGTCCGGCCGAGTCCGGACCCGACCTCGGCCCGGCCCCCGGCTCCGGCCCGGGACCTGCGGGCGGGACCCCTCCGGCCGCGCGTTCGGCCGAGGTGACCCGCTCCCGGGCCGTCCGGAGCTGCTCCGGTGACACGTCCGGGGACTGCGGTGCGTCGTACCCCAAGCGGCGGTAGAGCTCCTCGACCGCCCTGCGGGTGCCCGGTCCGTACCTGCCCGCCTCGTCCGCACCGGTCTTCAGGCCCTGTCGGGCGAGCGAGCGTTGGAGCTGCTCGACGTCCTTGCCCTCGCTGCCCGGCTTGAGATCCCGGTAGACGGGCAGTTCGCCGGTCAGCACGAACACCGGCCGTCCGGAGACCTCCAGCAGTACCTGACCGGCGCTCACCGCGTCGCCGGGACGCACCCGCACAGCCGTGACCACCGTGCGGCTGCCGGTGTCCTTGCCACCGGCGACGACCTGTGGGGACACCTCGACGCTCTGCGTCGCGGCCACCCTGCCGCGCAGCACGACCGTGTCGACGAGTCGTCGGGACTCCACCGCCGCGGTGATCACCGACGGCGGCGGGGCAGCCGCCTGCGCGGCCCGTTGCCCGGGCGAGGTGATGAACCGCGTCGCGGCCGTACCGCCGATGCCGGCGGCCACGGCCGTCGCGACCAGCGCGGCCAGGAACCGGTGCCCGCGCCGGGGCGCGGGCACCGGTTCCGGCCCGGCGGCATCCGCCACGTGCCCGTCCACTCCGGTCCTCCTGTCTGCGTCGTCTCCGCTGTCCGCTCGACCGCCGGTGGAGAGGCGGAGCGGAGTCGCCCCGTCGCCGGTCGGCCGCCGCCGGTCCGTTGCCCGACCGGCGTTCGATCAGCGTTCGATACCGGCGACGATGTCGGCGGCGGTCCTGATCCGTGCACTGTGGCGGTCCTGGGCCGCTTTGAGTGCCGGGGCGTTCGCCTCGAGTGCCTTCTGTTCGAACACGGTCTCCACCGCGAACCAGATTCCCGGCAGGTTGGCTTCCTGCTTGCACCCCACATCGGCCCTGGCGACCTGGAACTCCTGCGGGGTCGGCTCGGCTGCGGTCCAGCGAGGATCCTCGTTGGCCTTCCAGATGTCCTGGTAGTCGTAGCCCGACTTCTTCATGCACGCGGACCATGCGGCCATCGCCTCCACGACGGGCTTCTCCTGCTTGGACCGTTCGAAGGAATCGATGATCAGTCGTTCCGTGAACCGCTGGTCGTCCGCGCTGCTCGGGCCGCCGCCCCGGTTGAGGAGCCGATTTGCTTCGCCCGCGCAGCCGCCCGCCGGAATGGAGCGCCCCCCGTAGCTCGACTCGCCCTTGCCGAGGAAGACCAGGTTCAGCACCTTCGTGTCGACGTTCCCGCCAGGGCCGCCCTCGTCGCCGGGCCGCTTCTCTTCCGTCACCGGGCCGGGGGCGTGATAGCCGAGGCGTTCGACCTCGGCGGCGTCGATGACCCCGTACCGGCGGCTCTCGCTCGGTGCCGTCGACGGGTCGACGGCATCCCCGGGGGGCACCCGCCAGTCCAGGCCGAACGTGGCCATGCAGCTGCGCACCCGCAGGTTGAACGCCTTCGTCTCCGCGTTGATCTGCGCCGTTGTCGGCAGGTATGGAGTCAGCGGCAGGACGATGTCCTTGCCCCTGGTCACGGGCCTGGCCGAGAACGCGTTGATCCGCAGGATTTCGGCCGCCGCCGGATCCGGACCCTTGGGCGGGCGGTCCGTCGACGGAGCGGAGCCGTTCCCGCCGCTCGCGCAAGCGCA
Source organism: Kitasatospora sp. NPDC089913 (assembly GCF_044748625.1). Lineage (NCBI taxonomy): Bacteria > Bacillati > Actinomycetota > Actinomycetes > Kitasatosporales > Streptomycetaceae > Kitasatospora > Kitasatospora sp. NPDC089913. Next base: position 9,167 of record NZ_JBIVGI010000003.1, read on the forward strand.
CGTGACCGTCAGTAGGGCAACCGCCGCAACACGCTTCATCATTCGAGATTCTCCAGGGCACTCGGACCGGGCAGCGCGCATGGTTGAACAGGGGTGGGTCCGGGAGGACGCCCGTTGCCACCAATGGGGCACGGGGCGGGAAGGGGCACGGGCCCGGGCAGTGCGGCCGTCAGGCGCCGAACTTGTGCGAGTTCATCCGGTCGTTGGCGTTCATGCCGTTGCTGAGCGTGAAGTTGAAGAAATTGGCTTCGCTGCCCGCCTGGCCCGCGGGTCGCAATTGGAAGCTCGGCCCGGAGTGGTTCGAGTTGTAGTAGATCCGCACGGTCTTCGCAGCATCGAAGTTCCGGGCCCAGGTTGCGTTGCGCGGGCTGCCGTCCGTGCCGTTGTACAGTGTCGCGCCCGATGTCTCGAGGTAGCAGTTGAGGCCGTCCGTCGACCACCGCGCGTTCAACCAGGTCGATGCCGAGTAGTAGGTGTCCTTCATGCAGCCGCTGTTGTTGAGGTCCTCCGAGATGCAGATCTCGCCGGTGTTGCAGAGGTTGTTGCCCTCCATGCTGGGATCCCAGGCCATGGCCCGGCCCGACACTCCGAGCAGAGCGACCGCCGACAGTGTCCCGACCAGGACGACACGCTTGCCGATCTTCACGATTCTCCTTGGGATCGAGATGGTGTGCCGCCCCGTGGCGCAGCCGATCGGGAGGGCGTCACGCGAGGGCGCGCCGACGTTGCGGGAGCGACTGCGCGTCCGCCTCTCCTGCCGGCACGATCCGTGGTCCTGTCGAGGCAAAGCCTGCCAGGAGGGCGGCAGCGGAGACTTGTAGGAATGCGCATCGCCGTTTGTGACGAGGACGGGACTACGACGGTCGCTCGGATCGCTCAGCTCGCCCGGGTCGGGGGCGCAGCGGCGTCCTTGCGCGGCCGTCCCGCCAACGCGCGCAGGTCCAGGTCGAGCACGATCCGCAGCGCGCCCACGCTCGCGACCAGCGCCAAGGAGGTCCAGCCGGTCCGTCCGGCGAGGTGGATCAGCCCCGCCGCGAGCAGGAAGTCGGACAGCACGGTCACCGCGGGCCGGACCCGGCGCAGCCGCAGGCCCGCCAGCACGGCCGCGCCGGCCCCGAGCACGGTGACCCAGAGCGCGGCCTGCCGCAGGACGGTGTCGGTCATCCCTCGGTGGTCCGGGCGGCGACGGGACCGGCGGCGGAGCGTTCGATCTCGGCGCGTTCCTCCCGGAGCTCCTTGCCGAGGAAGTAGTTCAGTGCCGTGCGGATCGCGGCGATGGCGCCGAGCTGTCCGATCTCGGTGAACGTCGGCGCGACGGCCGTCCGCAGGATGTCGCCGGCCAGCTGGAACTCCAGCCCCAGGACGAGGAAACGGCCCATCCCCAGCCGGATCCGGGTGAAGTCCCAGAGCGGTCCGGGCTCGGGGGCGGCGGGCCGGGACGGCCGGAACCAGAACAGGACGAAGCGGACGAACGCCCACAGCGCGCCGACGAAGATGATCAGCGCGCCCGCGAACTCGACCAGGCGAACGAACAGGTCGACGATGTCGTGCAGCGTCGACTCGGACAGGAAGTCGTCCATGGAGCCCAGTGTCACCGGGCCGGGCCCGCCCGGCCCCCGCCCGGCCCGCCCCGTCACCCGTGCGGCCGACGCAGACCCGGCGTCCGGCCGCACGAAGGCCGTCGGCGGCCGACAGTGGTGCCATGAACCGCGTACCCGACGAAGCCCTGGTCCTGGTCCCCGGCAACACCCTGATCACCAGCACCCCGGAGGAGGGCCGCGCTCTCGCCCTCACCCTGGCCCGCCACACCGTGCACAACATCCAGCCCGATCTCGACGTGCTCAAGGGCGGCCGGCCGAACTACTCCACCGACCCGGACAGCATCATCGCCGCCGCCCACACCGTCGCCGTCGAGTTCCAGACCATCGCCGCGGCCAACAACTACTGGCGTCCCTGAGCCAGAGCCCGAGCCCGCCCCCCACGGCCGGCCCGTCCGGAGCGCCGCCACCACGACGGCCCTCCGGACGGCCCGAGGGGCGCGCGCGGCTGTCCTCCGTCGTGATGGTCTGCCCACCGTGTGAGGACGCAGGTCGACACTCTTGTCGACACCACCGTGTGACACGATCGCGCTCATGATGGACGAGCTCGACGTCGGTGCCGACACCCACATACGGCTGCTGGCGGGCCGCAACAGTGCTGGGCGGCCTGTTCTCGAGGTACTTCCTGCCCGGGTGCTCGGAGAGCGGTCGTTCGAGTTGAGCGGAAGCCCTGGACTGGTACTCGGATGCGCTGCCGGAGACGTGCTGCGGATCGCCGACGACGGGACGTTCGAGGTGACCGAGCGCGGCGCCAATGTCTGCATCCAGGCCTACCGCGGAGGCCCCTTCTCGTCGGAGGACCTGGCAGACCTGCAGGCCGGCCTCGTTCCTCTGGACGGGCTGGCCGAGGCACCGGCGGACGGGCGGTTCATCGTGGCGACGGTTGCCCGGCAGGTCGGACTCCCTGCCGTCGAGCGGGTCATGAACGACTGGGCGGCCGGCGTGGACAACGCCGAATGGTGGTTCGGCACCGCGGACTGAACGGACGAGGTCCGATCTCGGACCTCGTCGTCGACCTGGCCGAACTCGCTCGGAGAAGGAAACCGTCGCTCAGGGCAAACAGCGCACCCAGGTCCTGCCCTGCCTCGCCCGACGACGGGCCGATGTCTTCTTCGCGATGCTCCGCGACGGACCCTTCCAGGAACCCCGACCTGCAGGAGGCAGGGGACCGCTCCAGGCCCGTCTACTCAGTCCTCCTCCGGCCGAAGCCGTCGGCGAGCGGCCTCGAGCCGCTGGTCATGGTCAGGCGCGAACAGCCCGGGAAGTGACTTGTCCAGCGCCCCGGCGATGCGATGGATCGGCGCCCAGACCGCCGGATCGTCGACAACTCGGCTCAGGTCCGTCATCTGCAGCTTCTCCAGCCAGTCCGACAACACCAGCGCCTCGTCACTCGTGAGCTTGATCGTGACCTGACTATCGCCCATGTGCACTCCTGCGGTTGGCCCCACCCTCGACCACACGAACGTACTGGTCCCCGACCTCGACCGAACAGACAGGGGTACCCCCGCGTTCGCTGGGAGGACCCTTCGCAACCTGCACCGTTCTCGCGGCTTTGCCGTTTTTGACCTGTCTGCCGGGCGTCGAGATCCGGGATGGCCTGTTGAGGTGTCAAGGACCAGCGACGACCGACACGGTCCAGGCCCTGAAGGCCGACGGTGCCGGCTGACCCCCGCGGATAAAGGGACCCTCGACCGGGACTTCGGCCTGGTCGTCTGCGACCCCTGTGACGCCTGTTCTTGTGCCGCACCGCCCGGTGCTGGACCCGTTGCCCCCCAACAGGTCGACAGGCCCAGTTTGGCGCATCGCCGCATATCACAGGCTGTTCTGCGGCTGCCCAACAGCCGCAGAACAGCCTGCGGTGCTGTCCCGCCGGCGATGTCGCCGACTCCGCGCGCACCTCTGGATACGGGTTGCGCCCGGACCGGTCGGACCGGTCCGGGCATCTCGACCGTCCCGGAGCCCGCCCATGTCGAACTCCCCGTTCTCCCGGCCGGCGGCCCGGATGGACCGGTCCCACGGTCCCGGTCGGCAGGAACGCACAGTGGCCGGTCCGCGGGGTGTGGCCGGTTCCGGTCGGTGAGCAGCGCGGGCGCGCCGGCCATCGCGGGACGGGTGCTTCTCGAGAGGCACTTTCGGCGTTTCCAAACGATCGCATTCGTGTCATACCGGATGAGTGCTTGTACGGATGGGGGTCGGCAGGTCACCGCAATAGGCTTTCTGCTGACTGATGAGCTGTCGGGAGGGGAACACAGTGGGCCATCGACGATCGACAGCACAGGGGGCCAGCCCACGCGTGCCAATGACCTTCAGGAGGCCGCGAAAGGGGCGGCGAAGGGGACCGACCGGAAGGTGTCGGTGATCTCGTGGCTCGGCTACGACGCTCCCGAGGTCCCGGTCGTGCAGGCGCCGAACCTTGCGGTCGGCTCGACCAGCAGGGCCACGGACGGGGCGGAGGCGCTTCGCCAGTTCACCCAGGGCACCCGGGCCGCCCAGGGCGACCACCCCAGTCACCTCTCGGTGTTCGGCCACAGCTACGGAACGACGCTCGTCGGTGCGGCTGCCGCCAGCGGGGCGGGACTGGGCGCCGATGAGATCGTCGCTGTTGCGAGTCCTGGCATGACCGTTGAGCGTGCCGACCAGCTGCACATCGACCCGAGCCACTTCTGGACCGGCCGGGCGGCGGACGACAATATCGCTCTGGCTGCGGGACTCACCCTCGGCGAGGACCCGATAAAGGACAACTTCGGCGGGCAGCGATTCGTGGTCGACACCTCCGGGCACAGCGGCTACTGGGACGACGGCAGCCACAGCCTCGCCAATCAGGGCCGCATCATCGTCGGGAAACCGCCGGGCACGGTTCCCCGGACAGCCGTCACCTCACCGGGTCCCCTGTGACCACCGGGCCGGGCCGGCCGCGGCCCGACCGTTCGGTCCTCACTCTCGTTCCAGCCGCAAGGAATTCCACCGTGCCGTTCCCCCTGCCACGCCTCGCCGCCCGCCCCACCGCCGCGCGGCGCCTCGCCGTCGCCGCGCTGGCGCTCTGCCTGCCCCTGATCCTCGGAGGATGCATGTCCACGCCCGGTCCCAACGATCCGCTGCCGGTCAAGGCCCGCCAGGAGGTCCAGGACTGGGCCCAGCACATGACCGAGTACATGGCGCAGAGCGCCGGCCTCACCCTCGACGCCGGCAGCGCCGAACCGTTCTTCAACGACTGCGTCGGCAACAACGACGAGGTCGCCCAGGACGGCCGGTACAAGATGGCGTACGCGGTGTACAGTTCCGCCCCGGTCGAGCAGCACCCCGAGGCAGTCCGCAAGGTCCGCGCGATGCTCGAACAGCAGGGATTCAAGATCGACGGCTACCGGGAGACCACGGACGGCAAGGTGGACACGGTCCTGGATGCCTCCCAGGCGTCGAGCCGGTATCTGATCACCGTCGAGACCACGACCGGAGGGCTGCTGCTCTTCCAGGTCAGGACACCCTGCCTGATGCCCCCGGCCACGTCGGGGCCGTCCAGCTGAAGTGGGCGGAGCGGAACGGGGCTACCGCCCCGCAGCCCGGCGAGGTGGCACCCGCCGCCTGTGTTCTCGGCCCGCACCCTGGTTTCGTTCGCGCTCGCCGGGCGGCCCCGAGGCCAACGCCCTGGAACATCGAGAACCTGCTGCCGGGGGCCGAGAGGGGTTGTGGGCAGGGTGCCTGGGGAACGGGCGGTCAGGCCTGTCGGTGCTCGCCGAACAGGCTGTCGACCTGCGGCTGCTTCCCGGCGGGTCTGCGTCATGGCCGAGGGGGTGGGGTCATGGTCGGCTCCTGTCCGCAGCATCGTCGCCGGGCCTGAATGGTGACCGGAAGTCGGCGGCGGCTTCGGGCTGCCCGTCGGCGTCCAGCACCGCGGCGCAAATCCCGTACGCGGGCGAGCACGGGACCGTACCCGGCCTGATCACCCGACGGGTACGGGCCGACCGCCTGGACCGCTTCGGCCACATCCCGCCACGCGCGCAGCGTGTCACCGGGCAGCAGATCACGCCCCCGCTCGGTCAGCACGGTTGCCAGGTCCACCCTGCACATCATGGTGTCCGGGTGCGCGGGACCGAGAACACGGTCCCGGTGCTCCACAACGGAACGCAACAGACTGGCGGCCTCGTCGGTGCGTCCCGCCTGCCAGTAGGAGGCGGCGAGGTCGGCACAGGCGGTCGGGGTGTCGGGGTGCTCCTCGCCGAGTTCTGTGGCAGACCGGGTGACCCGGGAGGGCATCCGACTGCGACCGGTGCCCCGCCGGGAGGGGCGGGGCACCGGTCGCAGTCGAAGCACCGGAGGGGTCAGGCGGGCTGCTCCTCGGTGCTGTGGGAGTCGGTGAGGGTGAGTGCGCCGAATGCGGTGACCAGGCCGACGATGACCGCCAGCACGGCGTAGGTGATCCGCTCGCCGTGGAAGAAGGAGTGGACGAGGGCGCTGTCCCAGGTGCCGGCGGGGAGCTGGGTGGTGACCAGGGCGGCGATCAGGGTGCCGACGACGGCGGTGCCGAAGCTGCTGCCGACCTCCTGCGCGGTGTCGTTGAGGGCGGTGCCGATCGAGGTGCGGTTCTCCGGCATCTTCTCGACCAGGGCGATGGCGCAGATGGTCATCACGGTGCGCAGGCCGACGGTCATCACGACCATGCACACCGCGATGGCGGCGTAGCCGTGCGAGACGCCCCAGGCGAGGCCGGCCAGGGAGCCGGCCAGGCAGGCGGCGCCGACCAGGCAGGCGATGCGGTGGCCGCAGCGCTTGGCGAGCCACTCGGACAGCGGGGTGGCGGCGAGCATGGTGACGATGATCGGCAGGTTGGCCAGGCCGGCTTTGACGGGGCTCCAGCCGTAGGCGTACTGGAAGTGCAGGATCAGGCCGAACATGACGGCGGCCATGGCGATGGCGGTGCCGATCTGGGCGATGGCGGCGCCGCGGACGGTGCCGTTGGTGAACAGTTTCAGGTCGAGCATGGGGGCGGCGGTGCGGCGCTCGTGCCGGACGAAGGCGAGGCCGGCGGCGAGGGCGCCGAGGATCGAGCCGATGGTGGGGGCGGAGGTCCAGCCGTGGTCGACGCCGCTGGTGAGCGAGTAGCAGGCGAGGCCGATGGTGGCGACGCTAAGCACGGCGCCGGGCAGGTCGAGCCGGTCGCGGGTGAGGTCCTCGGGCCGGTCGGCGGGGACGCCCAGGCGCACGCCGATGGCGGCGATCAGTGCGATCGGGGCGTTGACGAGCAGCAGCCACTGCCACTTGACGTGGGCCAGGGCGGTGCCGCCGAGCAGCGGGCCGAGGACGAAGCCGGACATGCCGACGACGATCATGACGGTCATCGCCCGCATCCGCAGTGCCGCGTCGTCGAAGAGCCGGAAGACCAGGGAGTTGGTGATCGGGGCCATGGCGGCGGCGGCGATGCCGAGGCCGGCGCGCAGGGCGATCAGCTGCCCGGCGCCGGTGACGAGGGCGACGCACAGGCTGAGCAGGCCGAACACGGCGAGGCCGACCAGCAGGACGCGGCGGCGGCCGAGACGGTCGGCCATCGATCCGGCGGTCAGCAGCAGGCCGCCGAAGGTCAGCGAGTACGCGCCGGTGACCCACTGCAGCGCGGTGGTGCCGCTGCCCAGGTCGCGGCCGATGGTGGGCAGGGCGATGGACAGCAGCGTGTTGTCGACCATCTCGACGAAGAAGGCCAGGCAGAGCGCGGCCATCGGGATCCACGCCGCGCGCAGCGACGGATAGGTGCGCGGCGCCGCGGCTGGGGCGGCGGTGGTGGTTTCGGTGCCGGTCATGGCGGCCTCCTCTCGGGACGGGTGTCGGGGCGGGTGTCGGGGCGGGCGTCGCGGTGCATCGATGCCGTCCGCACTGCCGCCGTGGCACTGCCGCCCGTCTCCCCAGAGCCTGCGGGAGCGCGCCGACAGGCCGCTGTCATCCCACTGACAGCGCCGACAGCCCGCCGACAGCGGGGGCGGGCTGTCACCAGGGGTTCTCAGGCGTGCCGTCGCTGGAGACCGTCGACGACGTCATCACCCTGCTCGTCACGGCCGAGGTGCCGATCGCCCCCCTGCCACCTGACCGGGGGCGGGTACCAGCGGTACCAGCCCGGCGATCTGCCGGAAATAGAAGAGAAGTGCGACGAAGTACAGGCTCGAGCCCCAGAGCACGGCTCCCCAGCCGACGGCGTGGGGCACCCAGGCGCCCGGGAAAACGGTGGATCCGAGCAGGACCAACGGGAATCCGATCATCAGGCAGAAGGTGGCCGATTTTCCGACGAAGCTCACCTGCAGCGGCTCGAATCCCTTCCGTCGCACCAGCACGACCCCAGCTGCCATGACCGCATCACGGGCGACGAGCGCAATGACGAGCCAGACGGGAATGAGATCGCGCAGAGTCAGTGCCACCAGCGTCGCCGCAGTGTAGAGACGGTCCGCGGCCGGGTCCAGGATCCGGCCGAGATCGCTCACCTGGTCGAGCCTTCGCGCGAGGTAGCCGTCCAGGTAGTCGGTGATCCCGCTGAGAGCAAGGACCAGAACGGCCCACAGGTCCTGGTTGTCGCGCCCCAGCAAGGGGAGCAGGGCGAGCCAGAGGAAGACCGGAACACCCGCGAGTCGCAGCATGCTCAGCACATTGGGAACCGTCGGGATCCGCACTACCTGTTCTCCTGCCCGCAGGCGCCTCGGCCCCGTTCTCGACTGTGGTGCGTGTGATCAGGTCCGGCGGTTCCGGACGTCGATGGTCGTCACGGCCCGGCATCGCCGGTGTCCCGTGGGCGGATGTCTTGGGAGTCACCGTTTCCGGTGGTTTACCGGCCCACGTCGGTACCACGCCCGACGTCCACCGAGAGTAGCCGCCCCGGTCGCACGGTGTGCGGTGTGGGACCGTGCCTCCGGGGGTGCCCTGCTCGAAGGCGAACACGCGGGCATGGGGTAGGCCGGGGGTGCTGTCACCCAAGTGGTCGAAGCGGTGCGGCCGAGGGAGACAACCGGCGCTGGTCGACGGGGGCGGTGCGCGACCGGCGCCCCGCCCCCGGACCTGAGCCCGGACAACCGCAGAATCAGGGCACCACCGGGCCGCTCCCGGAGCGCTGCGCCGGAGCGCCGGCGTGGCGAGAGGTGAAGGCGCGGTCGGCCTTGGTGGTGTCCAGGGCGCGCCGGCGTCCAGCACCGGGCCGATCGGTCGCGGCCTGAAGGGGCGCCCGTACCGCTCTGCGCGCCGCCCACCAGGCCGCCCGCGCCAACGGCACCACCCCGGCCCCAGGGACCGCCCGCACGGCCCGACCCGCCACCGCCGCAGCCCGCGCGTACCCGAGCCGATCGCGGAGGTGTTCCTCGCCCCGGTCGCCGCCCACGGCTGGACCCTGGGAACCACCGGCGCAGGCCTGCGCGACCACTGGCCCACATCGTCGGCCCCGACGCCGCCACCCACCGGCCCCTCGCCGGCTACGACCGCACCACCCAACGGCTGCGCGTGACCGCAGACTTCCCCTCCTGGGCCGCCCAACTCCGCTACCAGACCCGCCGCATCCTCACCCGCCCTCGACCAACCGCGCCCCGGCACCGTGACCGCCATCGACGTCCGCGTCGGTCCCGCCCCCGCGCCGCAGGCCGACCACGACCCCGACGAGTGGCCCGCTCCCCGCCCCGCACAGACCGGGCCGACCCGCAACCCGCACACCGGCCACACCGGCCACACCGCCTACCAGGAACTACGCCGCCAGATGCGTGAGCACGCTGCCGCCCGCCAGGGTGCGATCGACGAGAGCGCGGCGCAGCGCGAGGCGATCCGGTGTCGGCACGACAACCGGCTGCGAGAACCCGAGGACGCCCACCGGGCCGCGATCGAGGAGGGGGCGACCACGGGTGCGGGCTCGGGTGTCCTGAGTGGCTCGCCGGCGGGGGCCGCGGAACACTGCGACCTGCTTCCTCGGGGGTGAACTCCGCCGGTCTGTAGCGCACATGAGTGTCCGTCCGGGCGCCAGGGCGGGTCTCCCGAACCCGGGCGGTCGACGTTTCCGGGGGAGTGGCTGTTTGAACTCGTCTGAGCGGGAACCCGAAGGGACGGGAGCGGCCGGCCACCGCGGGCCGTGTCGAACCGAAGGAGGAGCGGTATGAGTGTCTGGATCGTTCTGGTGGCGGCCGTGCTGGCAGTCGCGGCGGCCCTCGCCGTGCTGCTGCCGCGGTGGAACACCCGTCGGCTGCAGCAGCGTTTCGGTCCGGAGTACGACCGGACGGTTCGCGCGCACGGCGGCCGCACCAGGGAGGCCGAGCACGAGCTGGCGGGCCGGTTGCGACAGGTCCGGCAGCTGGCGCTCACCCGGCTGCCGCAGCGCCGCGCCGAAGAGGTCGGCAACCGGCTCACTGCCCTGCAGGAGCTGTTCGTCGACGACCCCGCCCGCTCGCTGGAGGAGGCCGTGACCCTGCTCGAGGGCACGCTCGACGAGATCGGCGTCCCCGCCGGGGACCGGATTTCCCTGCTCTCGGTCGACCACGCCGCCCTGGTGCCCGGCTACCGGACCGCGCGACAGGTGCTGGAGCGCAGCCGGTCGCAGCGGGTGGGCACCGAGGAACTGCGGACGGCGCTGCTGGCGGTGCGTGACCTGTGCCTCGAGGTGGTCCGCTCCGGCGGCGACGAGAAGGGCAGGACCGCTCCTACTGGCAACTCCACCCCTGCCGTCCGCCGCTCCGGCCCGCGCCCCGCCTCCCGATGACGCCGACGACCCCGTGAAGGAGAGGACGACCATGTCTCCGTACGGTTCCGCAGCCCGGAACAACCCCGACGACGACGCGCCGGCCCCGGACCCCCGCACCGCTGGGGCCGACCTGGCCAAGGCGGACGCCGTCCGTCCGCACCGCGCCCACCCGGACGCCGCCGCCGGCGCACCCGGCCCGGGCTCCGGCCCGGATCCGGCCGACCCGCAGGCCGCCCGCCCGGAAGCTTCCCCCGAACGAGGCGCCGGCGCAGCTCGCTTCGCCGTCGTACCGGGAGCCGACCGGGCCGCAGAACGGCCGTCCCAGCCCGCCAGGGCCGCCCGGTCCCTGCCGGGCCCCCGGCCCGGCGACCCGCAACCGGCACCGGCGGCACCGGCGGCACCGGCGGCACCTGCGGAGGCCGGATCGGGCGGTTGGCTCGGCGTCGGGCGCACGCAGCGACTGCGGGCCGAATGGCACTCCGTCCAGGCGGGATTCGTCGACGATCCCCGTCAGGCCGTGCAGCAGGCCGACGCCCTGATCGAGAAGTCGGTCGGCCTGCTGACCGAGGCCGTCACCGAGCGGCGCCACCAGCTGCGCGGTGCCGAAGCGGCACCGGACGGCACACCGGCTGCCAGCACCGAGGACCTGCGCCTGACGCTGCGTGAGTACCGCTCACTGCTGGAGCGCCTCCTGGGCACCTGAACCACCAGCACACCCGGAGCGCACGGGGCGCTCGGTCGGCGCGACGCGGCGGCGGTCGCAGCACGGGAGGCAGCGGACATCCGCCTGGACCCCCTGGACGGCATCATCCGCGAGTGGCCGTGGTCGCGCGGACCAGTGGCATCGATGTGCCTCGGGGAAGTTGTCCCCGCAGGCGCGGGCAGCAGCTCCTCCGCACGCTCGGGTCTTCACGCCGTAAAGGATCACCACCGCGGCGCGGGAGGACCGCAGCGCTCACAAGACCTGACCCCTCCTGGCCGGCTGACCTCGGCGGGTGCGGGGAGGATTTTGACCACCGGGTACGCGACAGTCGGGTTCATCGGCTGCCCCCGCGCTTGCAGCGAGGACGCCGTCGGACTTCGCCGTTGGCGCCCCCCGCACGGACGCAGAGAGCGGACCATGGCGTCAGGTTCGGTCGAAGTGGGGGATGTGGTTGCCCGGCTCGCCCCGCAGGGGCAGGGCCCCCAGGTGGCACCGTCTGCTCGGGGGTCAGCCACACACCGACGCGTGGACGGAAGAGGGAAGCCGGTCGATGTCAGCGGGTACAGGTCCGTGCCCCGGCCTTCCCCGCGAGTGCGGGGCAGCCGGTACAGGCGGCGCCCCAGTACCGGTCAAGCTGTTCGAGGGGCAGCCCTGGGTCCGGCCTGGGTGCGCACGGAGTGACTTGCTCCCACGGCACCGGTGCTCACAGCCCCAGAGGCTGGATGCTGCTCTCCAGAAGACCGGCCGGTTCGTTCGGCTGCCGGGTTCAGGGGCGCGGTGTCCAGCCCGGTGGGGTGAGTGCGGTGTCGGTCAGGATCCTGGTGACGGTGTCGTCGAGGGTGCTGTCCTCGCCGATGACGTGTTCGAGGTCGCCGGGCAGGAGGTCCAGCGGCCGGTACCAGTCGGCCATCTGTTCGGCGCTCACCTCGGCGGACAGCGGCCGGGTCGCGTGGCGGCGCACCGTCTCGGTGAAGCCGACGTCGAGGTAGTAGAGGAAGCTGCGTCCGCGGTGGCTGGCCACCAGGTCGGTGAGCATCGCGCCGTACCGGCCGGCGTCGAGAATACCCTCGACGACGGTGTGGAAGCCGGTATCGAGGGCGTGCCGGGCGACCAGGCCGATCAGGGGGATGTTCGCGCCGCCGGCGACGTCCCGCTCGCGGAGCACCTCACGGCGAAGCTGGTCCTGTCCGACGACGGCCAGGCCGCGGCCGTAGGCCGAGCGGAGGCGGGCGGCGGTGCTGGACTTCCCGGCGCCGCTCGGTCCGCGTACCACCACCAGCACCGTGTCGGTGCTGCCTGTCCCGGCCCCGGCGGTGGGGTGCTCCATGCTGTCGTCCACATCGCCGTCCGTACCCACGGCCGGGGGTGACAACTCGGCCTGCACCGGCGCCCTCGTCGACCGCTCGTGGGTGATCACCACGGCCTCGTGCTTCGCCGACGACCCCGCTCGGCCGAGCGCGGTCGGTGGTGCCCCGAAGTGGCGGACCACGGTGACCGTCGGGCGCACCGACCTGAACGCGACCAACACCGGGTTGTCCACCGAGGTGGTGGATCTCGTGGCCCGTGCGGACCGTGCCCTGGTGATGGCGAAGTTGGCATCCCCGGTCGACGGCATCGTGCCGCTGAAGGTCGCGACCGCCGCGCCCGTGCCGGCGGAGAAGCTCAAGGCCCCCGGCCACGGTCGTACCAGGACCGAGTGGATACCCAGCCGGCTGCACGTCGGAGCGTTCACCCTCGCCGGGGTCCGCCCGACCGCGGTCCACACCACCGGCACCGGCGGTTCGGCGATCTGCAAGGGCGACACCGGGGCCCCGGTGGTGCGGGAGGTCGGCGGACGGACCGAACTGGTCGCGGTCGCCTCCCGTTCGTGTCAGGGCAGCTGCCTCGGCGAGAGCGAGAGCCGAACCGGCACCGCCATCACCGGCACCCTCTGACCCACAAACCCGACACAGCCGGGCACGACGGGTTCGGCGCCCGCACGGCGCCGAACCCGTCGACCGGCCAAAGATGTATTGCAGACCAGCCCGGGATTCAGGCGTGCAACGCCTGGAGAGTCCTGTTCCGGGCCGCCACCGGCCGGTATCGGCGCCGATGTCTGCGAAAGAGCAGTGGTACCGGCCCTGCACGCGGCGAAGCCGGCGGGCTCGGTGGCGGGTACGGCCCGGTGACGCCGTATTCCACCTCGGCGTCACCGGGCCCGGGCCACGGGCGACACGGGCCCGCTGGGCGCGGAAGGCAGTAATGACGAATGCACGGCGGGCCGTGTTCGGGTCAGGCCGTGCACGCAGGGTGACGCGGGCGCGGCCGCGGCGATTTCGGCGGATGAGATCTACCGTTCCGTGCCCGCCCCGATGGACGTGATCGCACGCCGGGAAGGACCGGTACCGGGCAGCCGCACGACCCTGTCCGTCCGCGCCGATCGGTGCGACACCCTGGTGAAGCAGCGCCGCAACGCAGTGCGCCGTCCCACCGGCGGTCTCACGACCAGCCACGTGAGGGGGCGAACCCGCCTGCTGGGGGCTACCCGGAGCCTCACCGGCTGAACGAACCTGAGCCAGGTCGCCGTGGTCGTCCGCTCGGGGGGGGCGGACGACCCGGCCACCGGCCCACGGCCGTCGCCGGGGCGGCCACCGGAACTGCTGGAACGGCTCACGAACCGGCCGCATCGGCACCCGGCCCCAGAGGCACACCGGCGACGGGGCAGCGGACGCACCGGCCACTGTGCCTGTGGCGGGGCATCTGAGGATGCCCGAGGGATTCCGCGCGGCAAGGTCGGGATCCCGACCCGGGCCGGCCCACAGGCATTCGACCGCCCTGCTCCAGGGCGAGCGGCGGTCCAGTGTGTGCGGGGCGACGTCGACCCACCCTCTATCCTGAACATTCGGAGCATTTCTGCATGCCCAGTAAGTACGTTCTGCAAGCCGATTTTTTGACCGCCCGGCCATTGTCGGAGGTATTGGGCAGGGAGAACGGGTTCGGCCTCCTGCGGTTGCTGCTCGCGATCTCGGTGATCCTCGCTCACGCCAATCCGCTCGGCATGGGAACAAGCGACCTCGGGGCGGACTGGTCGCACGGGCAGACGGGGCTCGGCGCAGTCGCCGTCGCCGGATTCTTCGTCCTCTCCGGACTTTTGATCACGCGAAGCGGAATGCGACTCAGTACGGCCCGCTTTCTCTGGAGCCGCGCGATCCGAATCCTCCCGGGCCTCTGGGCCTGTCTGCTGCTCACCGCCTTCGTCCTCGCGCCGGCGGTGGCCCGCCACGAGCACCTGCTCGACGGCTTCTGGTCCCATCCGCAGGGGCCGTGGGAGTACGTCCGGGCCAACTGGTCGACCGGTGTGAACCAGTGGTCCATCTCCGGCCTGCTGGCGCACAATCCTCACGCCAGCTCCTTCAACGGCTCCATCTGGTCGCTCGCCTACGAGGCCCTCTGTTACGTCGTGGTAGCCGCCCTCGCCGCCACGGGCCTGCTCCGCCGGGCCCGCTGGGCCGTCCTCGGCACGGTCGCCGTCCTGTACGGCTACACCGTCCACCTCGCGCTGGACTACCCCCAGCTGCGCGCTCCCGGCTATGCGCCGACAGGCCTGCCCGACTGGCGGCTGCCCCTCCTGGGCACCATCAACATGGACATGCTCATACCGCTGGGCCTCCTGTTCGGCCTCGGCGCGGTCGCCGAACTGTACAAGACGCACATACGGATGAACGGGATCGCCGCACTCGTCGCGTTCGGCATTCTCGTGGGGGCCGTCCGCTTCGGCGGATACCTCGTGATCGGGATTCCGGCCCTCGCCTATCTGCTGCTCTGGATCGCTGCCTTCACCCCGCGGCCACTCACGCGAATCGGCAGCAAGGTCGACCTGTCCTACGGCGTCTACATCTACGCGTTCCCGATCCAACAGACCCTGACACTCTGGCACGTTCCCGTACACGGATACGCTGTCTACACCGGCGCCTCCGTCGCCCTGTCGATCCTCGCGGCCTTCTTCTCCTGGTACGTCGTGGAGAAGCCCGCACTGAAACTCAAGAACATCGGCAGCTCCAGGACGCATCGGAGGCCGCCTGTCCCTCACCAGCCGGCCGGCGCGACCGTCTCCGCTCCTCGGGCCGCCTTCGAGAAATCACCGCGCACGGAAGCGACCCGGCCGGAAGCGGCTGACCGGTGGTGAACGACGAGGAAGTGGACGCCGAGCTGCGCGCCGACAGTTCCGCCCCGGCGACTTCGGCAGCCCCGGTAAGCGGGACGGTCCAGCCGGCACCCGCGGACGGGGGTGCCGTTCTCGACGCCGCCGCCCTCGGGGAGGCCGGGTACACCTGCGAGGAGACTCTGGAACTCGCTTCGGTAGTCGGCCGCCCGGTCGAGGCCGTCGCCCGACCGTCCTGACCGCAAGTGCGGGCAGGACGGTCAGGTGTGGTGCTGACCAGCAGGAACCGGCGAGCGAGGTAGTGGATGCGCAGGCGCGGCAGGCGCCGTACCTCTCCGTGCCGCCAGGCGGCTCGCTAGTGGGAGTCGGTCGAGTGGATGTCCACGGTGTACTGGGTGCGCTGGTAGTCGGAGTACCGGTTCTGGTAGTCGTCCACCGCCACTCCGACGCTGCCGTTCCCGTGGGCCGGGCTGGACAGGGTGATGGTGCCAACGGCGACGACGAGGGCCACGAGGGCCCGCTTGTGGATGCTCATGACCCCGTAACCGCTCCGAGTCCGGGGCGGTCACGGGCAGGTGCACAGGACGAGAGCCAGCGGCTCCAAAGGCAGGGGAGCCAGGTCGGTCCACCCACCGGCGTAGTAGATGAACCTGTTGCACCAGAACGGGTCACCCACTCGTGCCGACAGTCCGGCCAGGGCAGCAGAGTGGCTGTGGTGTCGCACAGGGCGTATGCGCCGGGCGCGTCGTCGGGGAAGGTAACAGCGCAGGTGCCTCCGTTGGCCGTGAGTGTGCTGACGGCGGCCGGCATCTGCGGAGTCGGCAGTGCCAGGAAATGGCGTGACGGGCTCCCGACGGGCGGCTGCCGTCGGGTGGCTACGGGCATGAGTGGGCCGAAGGGCGCGTCCGTCGAGTTCTCGAAGCACGCGAGGTGCTGTTGTGACGTTCGGCGGGTGCGTACGCGGTGGCCGCGACCTCCCGTGCGGACGGGAGGTCGCGGCTGCGGCCGGCCGGGGGTGGTGGGGCTTACGGGTAGGCGACCAGGTTGGCGACGTTGGTGGTGGAGTTGGAGGGGCCGCCGGTGGAGTTGATGATGTGGTTGATGGTGCCGGTGCCGCCCAGGGAGACGGTCACCAGGTCGTGGAAGCGGACGCCGGGGCGGTTGGGGGCCTCGAAGGAGTGCTCCTCGACGACGGCGGGGTTGACGTTGAAGTAGGCGTAGGAGCCGAGGCCCCAGGCCTCGTGGGTGGTGACGCCGGGCGCGACCTGGTAGGCGGGGTAGCCGCGGGTGGAGCCGTTCGTCCAGGCGGCCTGGTTCGGCGGGTCGTAGGGGAGTTCGTTCTGGAAGAAGTAGGTGCGGCCGCCGGAGCCGTTCCAGATCACCTGGGTCTGCTGGTAGTGCTCCACGAACAGGCCGTACATGGTGACGTCGGCGCCGTTGACGACGAGTCCGTTGGCGGCGGTGTTGCTGGTCCAGCCGACGCCGCTGCCGTGGTCGGCGCGCCACAGCCACAGGTGGTCGCCGATGACGTGGTTCGAGTTGACGACCAGGGACTGGGTGGCCCGGCCGACGCCCGCGCCGCCGATGCGGAAGAACACGTCGTGCAGGGAGGTGGGATCGGCGCTGTGGTCGACGGCGGTGGGGCCGTCGCCGCCTATCCGCATCAGCACGGGGCTGTTGACGGTGCCGGCGTCGATCAGCAGGCCGGCCAGCTTCACGCCGTCCACGTCGGCGACGTCGACGGCGGTGATGCCGTTGTCGGGCACCAGGGTGGCCAGGCCCAGGCCGAGCACGACGGTGTCGGGCCGGTTGACGCGCAGGGTCTGGTTCAGGTGGTAGACGCCCGGTGTGATCAGCAGGTTCTTGCCCTGGGCGAGGGCCGCGTTCATGTCCGCGGCGGTGGCGCCGGGCTTGACGACGAAGAACCGGTCGATCGGCAGCGAGTCGCCCGCCTGCGTGCCGCCGGCCCAGGTGGTGCCGGTGGTGTCGGTCCGCAGCGCCGGGACGAAGACCTGGTAGGCGCCGGCCCGGTCCACGTAGAGGAAGGGCTTCTCGCGCACCACCGGGGTCCGCGCCACGGTGGTGAAGGGCGGGGCGGGGAAGGTGTTGGCGGGGGCGTTGACGTCGCCGACGAAGACCATGTTCCAGTTGGAGCCGGTCCAGCCGCCCCACTGGGTGTTGCGGGACAGCCACTGCTGCTGGGAGCCGGATTCGACCCGGCCGTCGATCAGGGAGTCGGCGATGAAGCCGCCGGAGGACCAGCCGCCGTCGTCGAGCCGGAGGTTGCCGCGCACGTGCATCCGCCGGTAGGGGGCGGCCTGGGAGACGGCCCAGCGGTCGGCGCCGCCGGTGGGGGTCACGGAGAGGTTCTCGGCGGAGCGCCAGAAGTTCTGGGTGGCGTTGCCCTGGAACCAGTCGGCCTCGGCGTGCACGGCGCCGTTGACGGTGACGTCGTCGGGGGACAGGCCCAGGCCGGCGACCTGGGTGTAGAAGCCGACGTTGGCGTTCACGTTGTAGCTGCCGGGCTTGAAGAGCAGGGCCTGGCGCTGGGTGCCGAACTGGTTGGTCTCCTGCTGGGCGAAGACCTGGTCGAGCTTGGCCTGGATGGCGGCGGTCGGCGTCGAGGGGTCGAACACCGCCACGTTGGGGCCCAGGTCGGGGGTGCCGGGCGGGTTGGTGCCGGTGCTGCCGAAGGTGAAGGACTGGGCGGCGGTGCCGTTGCAGGTGTACTGCTGCAGCCGGACCGCGTCGGCGGTGGAGGCGCCGGGCACGTCCAGGCACTTGCCGCTGTTGCGGTTGACGAAGTGGTGGGCGCCGTTCGCCTCGGCGACGGCCTGCCACTGCTGGTTCGTTCCGCCGCCGTACGTCCAGAGCTGGACCTTGGCGCCGTCGGCGGTGGAGACATCGGTGACGTCGAGGGCCTGCGCGGGGTCGTTCTGCGCGTTGATCCGGACGTAGCCGTTGCCGAGCTCCTGGACCTGCCACTGCTGGGCGCCGGTGCCGTTGCAGGTGTACTGCTGCACGGCGGTGCCGTTCGCGGTGGCCGCCGCGGCGGCGTCGACGCATTTGCCGGAGTTCTGCGACACGAGCGTGGTCGCGCCGGTGGGGACGGCGGCCAGGGCGGCCGGGGCCGGGGTCAGCAGCACCGCCGAGGAGGCCAGCAGGCCGGCCGCGGCCGTCAGCGGGAGAAGGGTCTTCGTGGTCTTCGTGGTTTTCCTGGTCTTCCTGGTCTTCCTGCGCACGGGAGTCGTTCCTTTCGCGGGTCGGCGGGAGGTCAGGCGGGCAGGGTCCACTGCTGGTTCGCGGCGGCGTAGCAGTCCCAGATCTGCAGCCGGGTGCCGTTCGCGGAGGACGGGCCGGTGGCGTCCAGGCAGCGGCCGGAGGCGGGGTTGACCAGGGTCCGGTCGGCCCGGGCCTGCCACTGCTGGGCGCCGGTGCCGTTGCAGTCCCACAGCTGGATCGGAGTGCCGTCGGCGGTGCCCGCGGAGGTGACGTCCAGGCACTTGCCGAGCGCCCGGACGGTGCCGTCGGTGCCGACGGTCCAGGACTGGGCGCCGGTGCCGTTGCAGTCCCACAGCTGGATCGCGGTGCCGTTGGCGGTGCTGGCGGAGGCGACGTCGACGCACTTGCCGCCGTAGCCGGTGATCCGGCCGGTGCGGCCGGTGGGCGGGGTGGTGCCGCCGCCGGTGACGGTGTTGAAGGTCCGCGAGAACTGGTAGGCGGACTGCGGGGTGCCGCTGCAGGTGGAGGACAGGGTGCCGTTGGTGGCGCAGGCCTTGTCGCGTCCGACGGCCCAGAAGGCGAGCAGCTGAATGCCGCGGGAGCGGGCGAAGTCGGTGAGGGTCTGGGCGTTCGCGGTGGTGAAGACCTCGGCCTGGGTGTCGTTGACCCCGATCATCGGGGTGTTGCCCTCCATCGCCCACAGCTGCTCGGAGGTCTTGGCCGTCCAGATCCGGCCGAGTTGGGTGTGCAGGCCCTCGGCGGCGCTGATCGCGGCCTGGCCCATGTCCATGGCCGGGCCGTAGTCCATCGTCATGATGTTCACGGTGTTGACGTTCAGGCCGCGGCTCTTGGCGTTGTTCAGCAGGCTCAGGGAGTCGGGCAGCAGGCCGGTGGGGGCGACCGGCAGGGTGTAGTTGACGTCCAGCCGCTTCCCGGCGGCCGCCTGGGCCTGCTGGAGTTGGGCGAGGGCCTGGTTGCGGCGGTCGTTGGCGGCGGTGTCGGCCAGTGCCCCGCCCTCGATGTCCAGGTCGATGCGGGTCAGGTCGAGTGCGTCCACCACCCGCTTGTACTGGGCCTGGAGCGCGGCGACGCTGGTGCAGGCCTGGCCGAGTTCGGTGCCGGACGCGCCGCCGAAGCTGGCGATCACATCGCCCCCGGCCACCCGGTGCGCGTTGATCGCGCCGGTCCAACCGGCGTCCGTGATCGGGGTGTTGCCGTTGAAGGTGGCGTTGCAGCCGCCGTCGCTGATCACGAAGGCGAGGGTGACGTACTTCAGCCCGGCGCCGTTGCGGGCGTCGGCGAGGGTGGACGGGTTGTTCCAGGTCTCCAGGTACGGCGCCGCGTACTGGGCGGGGAAACCCGGGCCGGCGGTGGCCGCGACCGCGACCGCGGCCTGACCGGCGGTGGCAGAGGCCTGGCCGGCGGCGCCGGAGAGGAGGGCGGCGACGGTGGCGGGCAGTGCCAGGGCGGCCGCGGCGGTGCGGGTGAGGTTGCGAAGCAAGACGGCTCCTTGTGGGGGGAAGTCGGTCGTTCACTCGCATGCTCGTTCAGGAAGTGAACGAGGTGTCAGGTTCGAGGGCGGTGGGGCGGGTTGGGGCCGCGGTGGCCGCGCCGTCGAACCTGACGGGGTCCGGACATTTTTCAAGACGTGAAGTTAGGGGTTGGCCTAGACCACGTCAACCCTCCGTGCGGGGGGATCAGCAGGCCGTGCACGCACGGCCGGGCGTCGGACGCCACGGGGTGCATCGGCCGGCGCCGACCGTCCGTTCATGAACTGAAGGCCTGGGGGTTGACTCATCTGGTTCAGACCTTTTAGGTTCGCGGCACGAAGGGTGACGACGCGCCTGCCGCGACCGGGCCCGGCCGGCCCTCGGCCGACGTTCCCTCGGCCGGTGTTCGCCCGACGGCTGCCCCGGCCCGGCGCCGCCGCTCCCCGCGCCGCAGCTCCCCGCACCCCCCGCCGCCAGTTCCCCGCACCTCGCGCTCGATTCCCCACACCGGCACGTCCGTCGCCGTGGCCGGGAACGCTCCGGCAGTGCCCCGCTCCGGCCGGCCCGCCCCCACCGAAGGAGTAGCCCCATGCCGCGCCACCGTGCCCGAGGACGGCTGCCGCAGGCCGTCCTCGCCCTGCTCGCCCTCCTGCTCGGCATCCTCGCCCCGACCGGCTCCGCCGCCCAAGCCGCCCCCACGGCACCCGACTTCAAGGTGATCGCGTTCTACAACGGCACCTGGGACGCCGCCCACATCGACTTCGACAAGGAGGCCAACGACTGGTTCCCCAGGACCGCGGCGGCCAACAACTTCACCTACACCGCCACCACCGACTGGAACCTGCTGGCCAACGGCGGGGTCGACGCGTACGACGTCGTCCTGTTCCTGGACGACGCCCCGCAGACCGCCGCCCAGCGCGCGGGCTTCGAACGGTTCATGCGCGGCGGCGGGGCCTGGCTCGGCTTCCACGTGTCGGCCTTCACGACCGAGGCCGCCGGCTGGGACTGGTACTACAACCGCTTCCTCGGCAGCGGGAACTTCCGCTCCAACACCTGGGGCCCGACGACCGCCGTGCTGCGCACCGAGAACGGCACCCACCCCGCTGCCGCGTCCCTGCCGTCGACCTGGACCTCCGCGGTCAGCGAGTGGTACTCCTGGGCGAACGACCTCCGCGCCAACCCCGACATCAAGGTGCTGGCCTCGGTCGACCCGTCGGGTTTCCCGCTCGGCAGCGACCCGAACCAGACCTGGTACGGCGGTGACTACCCGATCGTCTGGACCAACACCCAGTACCGCATGCTGTACGCCAACTTCGGCCACAACGCGATGAACTACGCCACCAACACCCGGACTTCATCCACCTTCGCGTCGGCCGTCCAGAACCGGATGCTGGTCGACGCGCTCAAGTGGCTGGGCCGGGCGCCGGCCGGTACCGACCCCTGGTACAGCCTGACCTCGCGGGCCAACGGCCGGTGCATCGACGCCCGCTCCGCCTCGACCGCCAACGGCACCGCGATCCAGCAGTACACCTGCAACGGCACCACCGCCCAGCACTTCCGGCTCGCCGCGACCGACGGCGGCTACGTCCGGCTGGCCGCCCGCAACGACCCCGGCCAGGTCGTCGACGTCACCGGAGTCGCCACGGCCGACAACGCGCCCCTGCAACTGTGGGCCTACGGCGGCGGCGCGAACCAGCAGTGGCGCCCCGTCGCGGAGGCCGGCGGCACCCAGCACTTCGTCGCCCGCCACAGCGGCAAGTGCCTCGCCGTCGCCACCACGGCGGCCACCGACTCCGTGCAACTCGTCCAGCGCACCTGCGACAACTCCGCCGCGCAGAGTTTCCGGCTCACCGCGCAGCCCTGACCGCCGCTCGCGGGGCGGCGGCGGGAGCGGTCCGGATCCGTGCCGGACCGCTCCTGCTGTCGTACCGCACGGATCCGTCCCGGTCACCCCGGTCACCCCGGTCACCCCGGTCGCCCCGGTCGCCCCGGTCGCCCCGGGCGACCGGGCGGGAGCGGCGGGAGCCGTGCCGCACCGGTGACTGCCGAAATACGGGATGCGGCCCGGGGAATTTCGGGGCGCCGTCCCAGGGCGGCGCGCCCGCGAGCGAATTCGCCGAGTGATCAGCGGGAGTTCGTCGGACCTTCGCGAGCCGGATCCTTCGTGCCCGTGCGGAGGAACCGCCTCCGGCCGTCGGCCCGGAACGCGGGCAGGTGCGGGGCCGGTGCCGATCGGACGGTGGCCGCTGTGCCTCCGGCGCGCGCACCGCCGCCCGGCAGTGCGGCCGGGTCGTCGGCAGCGCGGACGGGTGGTCGGCGGACGTGTCGCGCCCCGTTCCCGGTGGGGCCGGCCCGTTCCGGTTCCCCCTGCGCCGGGCGCCTTCGGAGCGTGTTCCGGGGAATCCCCGGAGCGCGTCCCGGAGAACTCGCGGGGAACGCGCCGGGAACCCGCCCGGGAATTCCCCGGCGCATTCCCGAAAGGCGTTCCCCGACGCGCTCCCGCCGGATTCCCCGGGATTTTCCCGGTCGGCCCTCGGTCCGCGGGCAATCGCCGCCGACCGGGATGCCGCAGGGGGGCAGCTGGACACTGCGGGAGGACGCTCAGGCGACGGTGGCGGGCTCCTCGACCACGCGGCCGTCGCGGAGTTCGACCACGCGGTCGGCGAGTTCCATCAGGTTGGGGTCGTGGGTCGCGACCAGGACGGTGACGCCCTCGCTGCGGACCACCGCGCGCAGCAGCTCCATGATCGAGCGGCCGGTCTCGGAGTCCAGCTGGCCGGTCGGCTCGTCCGCGATGATGAGGTCGGGCTCGTTGGCCAGGGCCCGGGCGATGGCGACGCGCTGCTGCTGGCCGCCGGAGAGTTCCCCGGGGCGCTGGTTGGCGTGGTCGGCCAGCCCGACCAGGGCGAGCAGGGTGCGGGCGCGCTCCTCGCGCTGGGCGGCGGGCACCTTGCGCAGCCGCATCGGGATGCCGACGTTCTCGGCGGCGGTGAGCACGGGCAGCAGGCCGAAGGACTGGAAGACGAAGCCCAGCCGGTCCCGGCGCAGCGCCAGCCGTCCGTCCTCGTCCAGGCCGCCGAGGTCGGTGCCGTCCAGGGTGATGGTGCCGCCGGTCGGGGCGTCGAGACCGCCGACCAGGTTGAGCAGGGTGGTCTTGCCGGAGCCGGACCGGCCCTTGAGGGCGGTGAGTTCACCCCGGCCGATGGTGAAGGAGACGCCGCGCAGGGCGTGCACGGCGCGCTCGCCGGTGCCGAAGCTGCGGTGGACCTCGGTGACGGCCACCATGGGCGTGCTGTCGGTGCCGGCCGGTTGCTGAGTCATGCGGCGTCCCCCTGGGAGTTCCCCGGCGGGTTCTGCCGACGGCCGGCCGGGGTGTTCTTCGCGGTGTTCTTCAGGCGTCGTACTTGAAGTGTTCATGGCTTCGCGGGAATCGCGGGCCGACGCACCGTCGGCCGTCACGGTGCGGCGCTACGGATGCGATGCGCAGCATTTGCTCATTACTTACATCCTTCGCGCAAGTCCCTTCCCTTCCTTGACCGGATCTGAAAGCATCGTCCGCTATCCGGTGATCAAGCGCCGGTGATCACCATGACGAAAGCGCCCCGGGGGCCCGTCCGCGCAGGCGAGACACCTGCCCGGACCGGATGCGGCGCGGACACCATTGACGACCGGGGGAGGATCGGGATGCTCGGCTTTGTCATGCGCCGTCTGCGCGGGCGACTGCCCCTGGCCACAGCCGCCCTGCTCACCGTACTGATCACGACGGCGGTGCTCACGGCGCTGGTCGCCTTCCAGCGCACCGTCGGCGAGATCGGACAGCGACAGGCGTTGCAGGGCACGGGCCACCCGCGGACCACGGTGGTGGTCAACTCCGAGCACGGGCTGGACCGGAAGGGCAAGGACGACGCGGCGGTCGCCGACTACGCCCGGACGCTCTTCGGCGACCTGCCGGCCGAGACCCGCGGCCTGTCCCGCAGCCGCTCCTACGGCCTTCCGGCCGGACCGGCGGGCGGCGCGCAGGCTGCCCCGACGGGCAACCCGACGGGCAATCCGGTCGGCAGCCCGACGGGCACTTCCGCCGCCCCTTCCGCCGCCCCGACGGCTGCCGCCCCTTCCGCCGCCCCGACGGCTGCCGCCCCGACGGCCGCCGGCGCACAGCCGGGCGGCGCCAGTGCCGACGACCTCACCCTGCTCGCGGCCGTCGACCGCCAGTACGTCCAACTCCTCGCCGGTAGCTGGCCCGCGGCCGCGGCCCCCGGTGCGCCGGGACCGGTCCAGGCGGCCGTCCCGAGGTCCGTGCTCACCCGCCTCGGCCTCACCCCCGAGGCCCTGCCCGCCGAGGTCCGGCTCACCGACCGCTACGGCGGCCCCCCGCTGGTGGTCCGGGTCACCGGCGCCTACCGGGCCAACGACCCCGCCGACCTCTACTGGCGGCTCGACCCGGTGCAGGGCCGCGAGATCCTCTCCGGCGGCTTCACCACCTACGGCCCGCTGCTCGTCGACGAGACCGCCTTCGCCGCCGGCGGCATCCCCCAGAACGGCCGCAGCTGGCTGATCGACGCCGACTTCACCGGCGTCGGCACCGCCGCCGTGGACGCCGTCCGCGACCGGGTCGCCCCGGCCGGCGACACGCTCAACCGGAACGCCGGACTCATCGCCCGTACCGAACTCCCCGACCTGCTGCGGGAGCTGGACTCCGGCGCGATGGTCGCCCGGTCCACCCTGCTGATCGGCGCGCTCCAACTCGTCGTACTGGCCTCGGCCGCCCTGCTGCTCGTCGTCCACCTCATCGCCAGCCGCCAGCAGGCCGAGAACGCCCTGCTCGCCGCCCGCGGCGCCTCCGGGACCCGGCTCGGCGGCTACACCGCCGTCGAGGCGCTGCTGCTCGCGCTGCCCGCCGCCCTGCTGGCACCCCTGCTCACCCCGCCGCTGCTGCGCGTCCTCGGCGGCTTCGGCCCGCTGCGCCACGTCCCGCTGGACACCTCGCTGCACTGGACGCTGTGGCCGGTCTCGATCGCCTGCGCCCTCGGCTGCGTCCTGCTCGCCGCCGTCCCCGCCCTGCTGCGCGGCGCCGGCGGCGCCGTACTGCGCCGGGCCGGCCGCCGCCAGGCCATGGCCGCCGGCGCGGCCCGCTCCGGCGCCGACCTCGCCCTGCTCGGCCTGGCCGTCCTCGCCTACCAGCAACTCTCCCAGTACAACGGAGGGCTGTCCCCGGACTCCGACGGCCGCCTCGGTCTGGACCCGGTCCTGGTCGCCACCCCCACGCTCGCCCTGGGTGCCGGCACCCTGCTCGTGCTGCGACTGCTGCCGATCGTCGCCCGGCTCGGCGCCCGGCTGGCCGCCCGCGGCCGCGGCCTCGGCCCCGCCCTGGTCGGCTGGCAGCTCGCCCGCCGGCCCGGCCAGGCCAGCGGGCCCGTCCTGCTGCTGGTACTCGGCGTCTCCACCGGCGTCCTGGCACTCGGCCAGCACGACACCTGGAACGCCTCCCAGCAGGACCAGGCGTCCTTCGCGACCGCCGGCGGCCTGCGGATCCACGGCGCCCACACCGCCGCGATCGGCCAGGGCAGCCGCTTCACCGCCCTGCCCGGCGGTGACCGGATCCTCCCGGTCGCCCGGCAGGAGCAGTCGCTGCCCGACGGCACCCACGGCCAGGTCCTCGCCCTGGACGCCGCCGCCTTCGCCGCCCGCGTCCCGATCC
The DNA here is from genome assembly GCF_044748625.1 of Kitasatospora sp. NPDC089913. Classification (NCBI taxonomy): domain Bacteria; kingdom Bacillati; phylum Actinomycetota; class Actinomycetes; order Kitasatosporales; family Streptomycetaceae; genus Kitasatospora; species Kitasatospora sp. NPDC089913. The sequence goes on from NZ_JBIVGI010000003.1 coordinate 34,705, forward strand.
GCTCCGACCTCCTCGACGGGCAGGACCCGAACAGGCTGTTCGCCCCGCTCGTCGACACCCCGGCCGGCGGCGCGCCGACCGGGATCACGCTGCCCGGACGCCCGCAGCGGATCGACGTCGACGTCACCTTCACCCCCGCCCCGCGCCCCGCGCCGGGCCCCGACGACCTGTTCGACACGGCACCGCCCCCCAAGGCCCCGGAGGTCTGGCTGCTGCTCCGCGACGGCCACAACCTCTCCTTCGTCGCCCCGGTCACCGGCATCCCCGGCACCGGCGACGGCCGCGCCACCGTCGACCTCGCCCGACTCACCGACGGCGGCCTCAGCTCGGTGTCCGCGCCGCTCTCCGTGATCGGACTGACCCTCGCCCTCGGCCCCAAGGACGCCGGCGAACTGACGGTCCGCCGGCTCGCCGCCGCCGACCGCCCCGCCGACCCCGGAGTCCCGGCCGCCGTCCCCGCCGGCCTCGACTGGAGCACCGGCGACTCCGCCGCGCGCCCCGTCGGTGTGGACGTCGTGCCCGGCGGCTCCGACGACCGGCGGCTGCTCGGCGTGCGCTTCGGCGTCGGTGCCGACGCCCTCAACAACCGGCGCGCCGTCATCACCCCGGCCGCGGCCGTCCCCCCGGCCGCCATCGCCGGCGTCGCCACCCGCGGCTACCTCACCGCCACCGGCTCCGCCGTCGGCGCGACCGTCCGGGTGCCGTTCGGCCTCACCACGGTGCCGGTACGGATCACCGGAGAGGTCGCTTCGCTGCCCGTCGTCGGGGACAACGCGGTGCTCGTCGACCTCGGCACGGTCGGCCGGGCCCTCGCCGCCGACGGCCGGGAGACACCCGCCCCCGCCGAATGGTGGCTGCCCGCCACCGGCCCGGACGACCGCACCCCCGCCCAGGCCGCCGCCGCACTGCGCGCCGCCCCCGGCGCGCCCGGGCTCCAGCTCCGCGACGAGGTCGCCGCCGACCTCCTCGGCGACCCGCTCAGCGCGGCCCCGCAGAACGCCCTCGCCGCCATCGCCGTCGTCACCACCGTGCTGGCCGCGATCGGCTTCGGTGCCGCCGGTGCCGCCGCCGCAGGCCAGCGCTCCCGGGACTCCGCGCTGCTGCTCGCCCTCGGCGCCCCCAGGCGCCGCCTGGTCCGCACGGCCGCCGCCGAACAGGCCGTCCTGGTGGGTCTCGGCAGCGTGGTCGGGCTCGCCCTCGGGGCCCTGATCGTCCATCTGATCGTGCCCCTCGTCGTCCTCACCCCGGCGGCCCGCCGCCCCGTCCCGGAGGCCCTGGTGGCCCTGCCGCTCGGCACCGCCGCGCTGCTGGCCGTCGCGATCTCCGCCGTCCCCCTGCTGTCGGCCCTGCTCGGCGGCCGCCGTCGCCGGGACGTCGCCCAGCGCCTGCGGCACCTGGAGGAGATGTGACCGGCCCGGCCGCCACCACCGCCCCCCGCCCCACCGGCACCGGCCACGGCACCGGCACCGGGACCGGCCACCGCCCGGCCCCGTGGGTCCGCACCCGGCTGCGCGCCACCCCGCTCGCCGCCCTGCTCACCGCCGTGCTCGCGCTCGGCACGGTCTTCCTGGCCACCGCCTTCCCGCGGGTCCTCGACCGGGCCGCCGACCAGGGCCTGCGCGACTACCTCCACGACCGGGGCACCGTCGCGACCAGCATCTACGCCTCCGCCACACGCTCCGGGGGAGCCAAGGGCCTCGACGACGCGGCCGGCCTGCTGGCCTCCCACGTCGGCCCCACCCTCGCCGTCGCCCCGGGCGGAATCGTCTACGGCGCTCGCAGCGGCAAGACGCGAACCCTGACGGACCCCTGGCTCGCCCGCCCCGAACACGCCGACCCCGAGATGGGCCTGCTCTACGTCCAGGGCCTGCGCGAGCACACCACACTCGCCGAGGGCCGCTGGCCGGAGGCTCCGAAGAGCGGCGGACCCGTCCCGATCGCGCTCGTCCGCGAGGTCGCCACCACCCTCAACATCCGTCTCGGCGACGTCCTCAACACCCCCGACGTCCTCCAGGAGGACCGGGCGCCCAAGGCCGAGGTGGTCGGCATCCTGGACGCCGTCGACCGCGACGACCCGTACTGGACCGAGCTCTCCTGCCCCGTGCAGGCCTGCCTCGACTTCACCAAGGGCAAGCACCCCGAAGCCTTCTGGCGCTTCACCGCGCTCGTCGACGGCAGCGCGCTCGACGCGATCCAGGCCTGGCAGACCGGTGCCCAGGACTTCTGGCGGATCCCGGTCGACGTCGACCGGCTGCGCGCCGACCGGCTCGCGACCACCGACCGGGAGCTCGCCTCCTACCTCACCGGGCACACCGCCAACGAACTGGCGAAGGTCACCGACCGCGTCGGCCTGCAGATCACCTCCCCGCTGCCCGGCGTCCTGGAGAAGGCCACCGCCCGGCAGCAGGCCACCGCGCCGCTCGCCGCCATCGGCCCGGCCGGTCTGGCCGGCGTCGGTCTGGTCGTGCTCGGCCTGGCCGCCGCCCTCGCCGGCGACCGTCGCGCCGCCGAACTGCGCCTGCTCCAGGCCCGCGGCGGCTCCCGGACCGGCGTCGTCGGCCGACTGCTCGGTGAGGGCGTCGTCACCGTGCTGCTGCCCGCCGTCCTCGCCGGGGTGCTCGCCCTGTGGCTGCTGCCCACTCCGCGCTGGGGCGGCGCCGTCCTGGCCGGCACCGCCGTCGCGCTCTTCTCCCTGCTCGCCCTGCCGCTGCGCGCCGCCCGGCTCTGGTCCCGGCCCCGGGCCGGCAACGGCCGGCGCCGCCTGGCCGGCGAACTCGCCGTCCTGGCCCTGACGGTCACCGCCGTCGTCGAGGTCCGCCGGCGCGGCGTCGCCCCGGCCGGGGCGGACATCGACCCGCTGCTGGTCGCCGCGCCCCTGCTGCTCGCCCTCACCGGCGGACTGCTGCTCGCCCGCCTCCAGCCGCTGCTGCTCGGCGTCTTCGCCCGGATCGCCACCCGGCGCCCCGGCGCCATCGGCTTCCTCGGCCTCGCCCGCGCCGCCCGGGGCGGCACCGAGGGGGCCCGCCCCTCCGTCCTGCCCCTGATCGCCCTGCTGCTCGCCGTCACCACCGCGGGCTTCGGCTCCACCGTGCTCGGGGCCGTCGACACCGAACGCGTCCACGCCGCCCGGCTGACCGTCGGCGGCGACGCCTCCGTGGTCGTCCCGATCGGCGTCCCGGTCTCGGAGGACTTCGCCGCGGCGGCCGCGGCGCTGCCCGGCGTCCGCACCTCCACCCGGGTCTGGGCCGACACCGAGGTGTTCGTGATCGACGGCAACGGCTCCACCCGGATCTTCGCCGTGGTCGCCGACCCGGTCGCCTACGCGGAGATCTCCCGCTCGCTCGGGCGGGGCGCCTTCGACCCGGCCGCGCTCGCGGGCGGCACCGGCGGAGCGGACGCCCCGGTGCCCGCCCTGGTCTCCGGCGCGCTCGCCCGCAAGCTCGGAGCGGGCGACACCCGCCGGATCCGGCTGCCCAACGGCGGGGAACTGCTCGCCCGCACCGCCGGCGTCGTCGACGGCACCCCCGCGCTCCAGGGCGACGACCGGATGTTCGTCGTCCTGCCGGCCGGTCCGGCCGTCACCGTCGCCCCCGAACTCGGCCGCGCCAACCTCTGGCTGGCCACCGGTGACATCGACCAGGACCGGCTGCGGGGCCTGGTGCGCGAGAAGATCGCCACCGACGCCCAGCGGGCCACCGCATTCCCCGTCGCGACCGACCGGGGGAGCGACGGACTGCCCCTCGGCTACAGCGTGCGCACCAGCGCGGCCCTGAGCGCCGAGCTCGCCGCCGACCCGCTCCAGGCCGCCGCGGCCCGGCTGTTCTGGACCGCCGTGCTCGGGGCCGGCGCGCTCGCCCTGCTGGCCGTCCTGCTCACCCTGGTCCGGGCCGCGCCCGAGCGCACCGCGCTGCTGGCCCGGCTCCGCACCATGGGCCTGCGGCCCCGGCAGGGCCTGACCCTGATCCTGATCGAGACACTGCCGCAGACCCTGGTCGCGGCCGTCGGCGGCGGCCTGGTCGCGGTCTCCGCGGTCGCCCTGCTCGGGCCCGCCTTCGATCTGTCGATCCTGGTCGGCGCCGACATCGCGCCCGGGCTGCGGATCGCCGTCCCGCCGGTGCTGGTGCCGACGGTCGGCCTCGCCGCCCTCGTCTCCGCGGGCGTCGTCGCCGAGGCGCTGATCGCCGGCCGCCGGCAGATCGCCACCGAACTCCGGGCGGGGGACCAGCGATGACCCTCCCGCCGCGGACCGGGGACACCCCCGGAAGGCGGGCCGCAGCCACGCCGGCCGCACCCGCGCCGACCACGCCCACGACCACGAGGCCCCGCGCCGACGAGAGGAGCACGCGGTGAACGGCAGCGCCCAGGACCAGAGGACCGCCCCGGCCCCCACCTTCCAGGAACTCCAGGAGCGCGCCCGCGCCGCCGCGGCCGGCCCCGCGGCGCACAGCGCGGACGCGGCCATCGTCTGCGACCGGCTGGTCCGCATCTTCAGCGCCCAGGGCGTCGAGGTGCAGGCCCTCCAGGGGCTCGAGCTGACGATCCGTCAGGGTGACCTGGTGGCCCTGGTCGGCGCCTCCGGCAGCGGCAAGTCCACCCTGCTGACCATCCTGGCCGGGCTCGACGTGCCGACCGCCGGCACCGCCACCGTGGCCGGCAGCGACCTGCTGGAGATGTCCCCCCGCGAACGGCTGCGCTACCGCCGCGAGGTGGTCGGCTTCATCTGGCAGCAGACCGCCCGCAACCTGCTGCCCTTCCTCACCGCCGCCGAGAACATCGCCCTGCCGATGCAGCTGCGCGGCGGCCGGTCCTCGCGCGCCGCGTCCCGGCAGCAGGCGGCCCGGGTGGCCGAACTCATGGAGGCGCTGGACATCGGCGAGCTCGCCCGCCGGCGCCCGACCGAGATGTCCGGCGGCCAGCAGCAGCGCGTCGCCATCGCGGTCGCCATGGCCAACAACCCGCCGGTTCTGCTCGCCGACGAGCCCACCGGTGAGCTGGACTCGGAGACCGGGGCGAGCATCTTCGAGGCCTTCCGCACCGTCAACCGCGAACTCGGCGCCACGGTGGTGATCGTCACCCACGACCCGATGGTGGCCGGGGAGGTCCGCCGCACCGTCGCCATCCGTGACGGCCGCACCAGCAGCGAGGTGCTCCGCCGCACCCTCACCGACGAGCACGGCGAGGAGTCGGTCAACGAGACCGAGTACGTGATGCTGGACCGCACCGGCCGGGTGCAGCTCCCGGCGAAGTTCCTGGAGGCGCTGGGAATGGAGCACCGGGTCGCCGTCGAGCTGGCGCCCGACCACATCGCCGTCCGTCCGGACGACCTCGAGGGCCACTGAGGGTCCCGCCGCCGACGGTCCCGCCGCCGACGGGCTCACCGCCGACGGGCCCGGTTCCGACGGGTCGGTGCCGATGGGGCGCGGCGGCGCGTTCCGCCGTCGGCCGGCCCGTCAGCCGCGGTCCTGACGGGCGGCCCGGCGGAACCGGAGGTACTCCCGGCCGAGCAGGCGCAGCGCGGCGGGCTTGGCGGGGCTCGCGGACCGCCGCAGCAGCGCGCCGAGATCGGCGCGCGCCGCCGCCCCGGTGAGCTCCTCGACCCCGACGATGCAGCGGACCATCGGCCGGTGGACGGCCGGGACCAGCCCGATCACGGTCCGGGCCTCGGCCAGGGTGCGGTCGGCCTCGTCCAGCAGGCCGCCGAGCAGCTCCCGGACCGCCGGCAGGTCCCGGGCCTGTTCCAGATCGGCCCTGGTGACCCCGTACCGCGCCAGCCGGTCCCGGGGGACGGTCAGCCGGCCCTCCGCGAGGTCCTCGGCGAGGTCGTTGACGAAGTCGAGCCGCTGGCTGCCGTCGATGAAGGTCCGGCACGCGGCCCGGTACTCCGACTGGTCGCCGGCCGGGCCGAGCAGCGCGGCGACGACCATGAAGCCGGGCAGCGAGTACCCGTCCACGTAGCGCTGGTAGTCCTCCTCGGTGTCGAAGCCGGTGAAGTCGAGATCCGCCTCCGCGGCGGCGAGGTGGTCCAGCACCCGGTCGCGCAGCTCGGGGTGGGCGGCCGCGCTGTGCAGCAGCGGCCGCAGTTCGGGGTCGTCCGTCCGGCCCTCGTCGAGGCCGCGGGTCACCTCGCGCTGCCAGCGGTCGGCGGCCGCGCGCCGTTCCGCGAGCGGGCCGCTGTCGAGCAGGGTGTCGGTCCGGTGCATGAACGCGGCCGCCGCGATCACGTGCGGGACGGTCCGCTCCGGCAGCAGCAGCCCGGCCGCCACCGCGACCTCGCGCCGGTACCGGGTCACCTGCTGCCGCTGCCGACCGTAGTCGGCCCGCAGACCGGCATCCCGCACCCCGGCCGCGTCCAGCGCCCGTTCCCACCTGCCCACTCGGCTCACCCGTCCCTCTGCTCGGAGGGACCGAGCCTATGGCGTGTGCGTCGGGCCCCGTGGCCCGGGCCCCGGGAGCAGGCGGACGGGAGCGGGGCGGTGGGCGCGGGGCGGTGGGCGCGGGTGGGGAGGCCGGACCCGGGTGGGATACTGGACCGGTCCATTCCGCGGCGGCAGGTGGTGAGGGGCGGCACATGAGCAGCCGGGTGCGGGTGCTGAGGAAGCAGAACCGGCTCAGCCTGGAGGCGCTGGCGGAGCGGGTCGGGGTGACCAAGAGCTATCTGTCCAAGGTGGAACGCGGCCTGAGCGACCCGTCGATCTCCACTGCGCTCAAGCTCGCGCACGCGCTGAACGTCGATGTCGGCCGGCTGTTCTCGGACGAGGTGGAGCCCGAACTGATCACTGTGGTCCGGGCCGACGAGCGGACCCCGATGGGTGCCGGAACGGGCCCGGGCGACACACGCTACGAGGGCATCGCGACCGGTCTGACCGACAAGCGGATGGTGCCGTTCATGATGCACCCGCCGACGGATCCCGCCGACCCGCCGTTCAAGTCCCACGCCGGGGAGGAGTACCTCTTCGTCCACGAGGGCACCGCCGAGCTGGAGTTCCCGGAGCGCACCGTGGCCCTGGGGCCGGGCGACAGCGTGTACTTCAACTCCGCCCTGCCGCACCGCTGCCGCTCCACCGGCGGGCGGCCCGCCGCGATCCTCGTGGTCATCCACGACGAGCCGTCCGGTCCGGCCGACCACGTCCCGACCCTGCCCTGACCCGGACCTGCCCTGACCCGGACCTGCCCTGGCGCGACCCCTGCCCGACGCGCGCCCTCCCTCGCACACGCCGGCCCCGGTACCGCCGGGGCGGTACCGGGGCCGGCGCGGTCCTGGCGGCTCAGCCCGCGGCGGCGAGCAGTTCCGCGAGGCGTGCGGTCCCGGTCGGGTCCAGCGGCAGCAGCGGTCGGCGCGGCTCGCCGACGTCCAGACCGAGCAGGGCCAGACCGGCCTTCACGGTGGTGGGCAGGCCGCCGCCCAGGATGAACTCCAGCACCGGGAGCTGGCGCTGGAAGACCTCCAGGGCGAGGTCCCACTCACCCGCCCGTACGGCGCGGTGGAGTTCCAGGACCGGTCCGGGGATCAGGCAGGGCGCGGCGGTGCACCAGCCCGCCGCGCCGGCCGAGAAGGCCGCCAGGGCGAGCGGGTTGCTGCCGTTGTAGAACGGCAGCGCGCCGTCGGTGAGTTGTGCGAGCCGGTGCATCCGTCGCACGTCGCCGCTGCTCTCCTTCACCATGGTGATGTTCTCCACCCGCTCGACCAGCGAGACCATCAGCTCGGGGGAGAGGTCGACCCCGCTGGTGGCCGGGTTGTTGTAGAGCATCACCGGGACGCCGACCGCGTCGGCCACGGCCGTGAAGTGGCCGGCCACCTCGCGCTCGTCGAGTTTCCAGTACGCCTGCGGCAGTACCATGACGGCGTCCGCGCCCGCCTGTTCGGCGAACCGGGCCCGCCGGACCGCGGCCCGGGTGGTGAGGTCCGCGACACCGACCACGGCGGGCACCCGGCCGGCGACCGCGCCGAGCGAGGCCTCGGCGGCGGTGTACCACTCCTGGTCGTCCAGGTAGGCGCTCTCGCCGGTGGATCCGAGCGGGGCGATCGCGTGGCAGCCGGTGTCGATCAGCCGGTCCACCAGCGCGGTGAGGGTGTCGACGTCCACGCCGCCGCCCTCGCCCGGGGTGAACGGGGTGACCGGGTAGGCGATGATCCCCTCCAGTTGGAGCCCGTTCATCTCAGGCACCACCCTCGGAGGTCGTGCCGGCGGTGCCGGTGCCGAGCGCGTCGCCGTGCCCGGCCCGCAGGGCTCGCCGGGCGTAGTAGGCGAAGTTGGCCTGGCTGCGCTTGGCGGTGGAGGTCCAGTCGTGGGCCTCCCGGGCGAGCGGCGCGGGTATCTCCCGGATCCGGCCGGCCGCGGAGGCCAGCAACTGGAGCCGGGCGGCCCGCTCGAAGAGCACGGCGAGGGTGCAGGACTCCTCCACGCCGGCCGTGGCGACCAGCATGCCGTGGTGGGCGAGCAGCAGGGCCCGCTTGTCGCCGAGCGCGGCGGTGATGATCTCCCCCTCCTCGTTGCCGACCGGGATGCCGGGCCAGGACTCCAGGAAGGCGCAGTCCTCGTAGAGCGGGGTGAGGTCCATGTGCGAGACGACCAGGGGCGTCTCCAGCATCGACAGGGCGGAGATGTGCGGCGGGTGGGTGTGGATGATGCAGGTGACGTCGGGGCGGGCCCGGTAGACCCAACTGTGGAAGCGGTTGGCGGGGTTGGCCATGCCGTCGCCCTCCAGGACCTCGAGGTCCTCGTCGACCAGGAGGAGGTTCTCCTCGGTGATCTCGTCGAAACCGAGGCCGAGCCGCTGGGTGTAGTAGGTGCCCGGCCGTTCGGCGCGGGCGGTGATCTGGCCGGCCAGGCCGGAGTCGTGGCCGGCCTCGAAGAGGATGCGGCAGGTGAGGGCCAGCTTCTGACGGGTGGTCCAGTCGTTGTCGGGGATCGCGGTGCGCATCCTGCGCTGCGCGAGGTCGACCAGGTCCGCCTTGGCGGTGGTCAGGGTCTCGGCCATGGCCGGGTGCTCCTTCGCTCGGGGGCGTGGCCGCGGCGGCGCGCGGCGGTCCGGTGCCGTGTGCCGGGCGCACCGGCAGGACACTGTGTTCACCATAGGACACATCGTGTCCTGGCGTCGACGGTGATGCCGGTGTCGATGCCGGTGTCGGTGTCGACGGCGATGCCGAGAGCGGTGCGGAGAGCGCTGCCGAGAGCGGTGTGCCGGGCGTGAGGCCGACGGCGGTGCCGGGCGTGAGGCCGATGGCCCCTGCGGTCGGAGCGGAGGCGGTCGCCGGGCCGTCAGCTCCCGTCGGTCATGCGGCGGATCAGCCCCGAGCGTTCGGCGTCCGAGCGCAGATCGCCGTCGGGGTCCCCCCGGTCGATCCGGTCACCCCGGCCGGCGGCCGTGCAGAGGGCGAAGACGAGCAGGGCGCTCGCCGCCGCGGCGAGGATGCCGACGGCGGTGAGGACGCGGAGCCAGGTCACGGGAGGTGCCTCCAGGGGGACGGCGCGAGGGAGTGCCGCCGGGGATATCGGCAGACCGGCCGACGAGGTCGAGTGTCCACGGGCGGTTCCGCCTGCCGACCGCCCGCGCACGGTGGCGCACGCGGGCGGTCGAAGCACGAACGGCGTGCGCTACGCCGGGCCGTGCGCCCCTGGCGCCGTCGGCACAGGTGCCGCAGGTGGCGGCGGTGTTGTGGGCGGCATCGGTGACGTGGCTGCTGCGGCTGCTGCGGGTGTTGCGAGTGCGGAAGGTGCCGCAGGGTCGGCCGGGTCCGGTAGCAGGGCCCGGAGCGCCCCCAGGTCCGGCTTGCCGGTCCCGGACAGCGGGATGTCCGGCAGCACCAGGACCGTCGCGGGCTCGCACGCCGGCCCGCCCCGCTCCCGCACCCAGCGGCGCAGTTCGGCCGTCGTCACGGCGCTGCCGGGATCGACCGTCACGGCGGCGTGCGCGTGCTGGAGCCGGTCCCGGTCGGTGGTGGTGAACATGACCGCCTCGCGCACCGCCGGGTGCGTCAGCAGCGGCCCCTCGACCTCCCGGGGGAAGACGTTGTGGGCGTCGACGATCGCCACCGGATCGCGCCGCCCGGACACCGTGAGATACCCCGCGCCGTCCAGCGAGCCCAGATCACCGGTGTCCAGCCAGCCGTCCCGGAGCACCCTCGCGGTCGAACCGGGATCGCGCCAGTAGCCCTGCATCACGGTCGGCGTGCTCACCCAGATCCGCCCGACGCCGCCGGTCGGCAGCGGGCGGCCGTGCTCGTCCAGGATCCGCACGCCGGTGTCCGGGAGCGGCCGCCCGGCCGTGGTCAGCAGCCGGGGGTCGAGGTGCTCGTCCGGGGTGAGCCGGGTCACCGGTCCGCACTCGGTGAGGCTGTAGGTCTGGTGCAGCACCCGGCCCAGCCGGCGGGTGGCCTCGGCCAGCCGCTCCGGCGCCGCCGGGCAGCCGGTGTAGGTGATGCGGCGCAGGCTGCCGGTGTCGGTCCGGGGGAGCGCGGGGTGGTCGAGCACCCGGTACAGCAGGTGCGGCGGAAGGTAGACCCGGGTCACCCGGTACCGTTCGATCGCCGCGAGGACCTCCTCCGCCGCGAAGCCGTCCTGCAGTACCACGGTGCCGCCCGCCGCGAGGGCCAGGTCGGCCGTCGTCCCGCCGCCGTGGCAGAGCGCCGTGCAGAGCAGGAAGACCGATCCGGCGACCAGCTCCGGGCGCGGCGGCCGGGCGAATCGGCGCAGCACCCCCTTCGGTCGCCCGGTCGAGCCGCCGGTGAAGCGGATCGCCATGACGTCCTGCGGCCGGAACCGGGGCGCCACCGGCTCGGGCGACAGCGGTTCGGCCAGCGCCGTCAGATCCGTGCCGAGCGGGCCGGGACCGAGCCGGCCGGGGCTGAGTGGGCCGGGGCTGAGTGGGCCGGGGCTGAGCGGGCCGGGGCCGAGCGGGCCCGGACCGAGGGCCAGCAGCCGGGCCGACGGCAGCGCGGCCGCGACACCGGCCGCCGCCGCGCCGCACCCCGCCGGGTCGAACACGAACGCGTCCGTCCCCGCCGACCCGGCCAGCGCGATCAGCTCCGCGAGCGGCCGGTCGGTGGGGAGCAGCGCCACCCGGCAGCCGATCAGATTCGCGGCGAGCCGCACCAGCAGTGCCTCCGGCCGGTTCCCGGTCAGCAGGGTGACGCCGTCACCGCGCCCCAGCCCGGTGGAGCGCAGCGCCCGGGCGAGCCGGTACACGTCCGCGAGGCAATCGGCGGCCGTCCACGACCGCTCCCCGTACCGCAGCGCGACCCGCCCCGGATCCCGGGCCAGCCCGGCCAGCACCAGCCCGGTGTGCGTCGCGTCCGCCGCCCCGGCATCCGCCCCGCCCGTCCCGGCCCGCAGCGTCTCTGTCACGTACAGCCCTTCACCCGTCCCGGAGGGGGTCCGGGAATCTGACGGTGCATCATGAACGGCGACCACCATAGGACCCGGGGCCGTGCCGACCGCCACCGGGCGGGGCCGTTCGGGGGCGCCGGGGTCGGACGGCTCGCCCCGGGCGGAGGCCCGCCGCCGGGCCGGGCGAGGCGGTCGGGGGTTCGGCGACGAAGTTCCTGCAGATCGTCGGGCGTCCGCGACGGCGGACCGGCCGCGCGGCTCGGCCGGGGTGAACTCCTGGTACCGGTCGTCCGGCCCGGGGTCGGGCGAGCTCGCTCAGTGCCCGGAAGGCCCGGGAGGAGCAGGCCGGGGCGGGCGTGCAGCTCGGCGACTGCGGCGGTGTCCTCGGCCCGGCAGTCGGGGCCGAGTGCCACGACGGTGATGGCGGACGCCCGGTCGTCCGTCTCCGGGCCGCACCGGGCCGTCCGTCTCCGGGCCGTGCCGGACCGTGCCGGACCGGCAACGGGGGTCGGGGCCGGGAACCGCGGCGGGAGCCGGCGGCGTGGATTGTTATCGTTCCAGGTCGGGCACGGACGGGACGGGTGAGCGGTATGGACGGGTCGGCCATCGTGGGCGGAGCGAGGGCGGTCGTGCCGGGCGTGGGCGGAGCGAGGGCGGTCGTGCCGGGCGCGGGCGGAGCGAGGGCTGTCGCGCCGGGCGCGGGCCGGACGGCGGAGGCGGGGATGGAACCGCGGGGACCGGTGGACCTGCGCGGCGTGACCGGCGAGCCGTTCGTCGTGCACTACCCGGCCGACGCGGTCGTGGTGGTGTCAGGGCTGCCCGGCAGCGGCAAGAGCACCCTGCTGCGGCGCTGGTCCGCCCGCGCGCCGCAGGCCGCGACCGTCGACCCGCGCGCCGTGCACGAGGCCTGCGCCGCCGTCATGCCGGACCGCCTGCCGTACGCGGTCTACCGTCCGTGGGCCCGGCTGGAGCACTTCCGGCTGCTGCGCCGCTCGCTGCGCCGGGGCGGGCCACTGCTGGTGCACGACTGCGGCAGCCGGGCGTGGATGCGCCGCTGGCTGGCCCGCGAGGCCGCCCGGCAGGGACGGGAGCTGCACCTCGTCCTGCTCGACGTCGGGGCGGCGACCGCCCTGGCCGGTCAGCGGGCCCGCGGCCGCTGGGCCTCGAACCGGGTCTTCGCCCGCCACCGCCGGGGCCTGGACCGGCTGCTCGCGGCGCTCACCGCGCACACCCGGGGCGCCGCGGGGACGCCGGTGCCGGAGGCGGCTTCGGTACTGCTGCTGGACGGCCGGTCCCGCTCGCGGGCGGCCGAGGCGCGCTTCGGCCGCGGCGAGGCGGTGGCGGCCGGGGGCTGACCGAAGGATCGCGGGGGTCGGCCGAAGTGCGGGAGTGTCGAAGCGCTGCGGCGGCGGACTTCCGGACCGGCCGGGGAGCGCCGATGGGCCGTGGCCGGACGATCCTCCTCCGGCGGGCGGTTGACGTGGGTGCGGGTCGGCCGGGGAGACTGTGCGGGAAGACCGTCCTGCCGATCAGTCAGTCGCGAGGGAGCGCACCCTATGCCCGGCCCCACCGCCGTCACCGACAGCCTCTGGTTCCGCCGTTTCCACCCGTTCGACACGGCGCCCGCCCGGGTCGTGATGTTCCCACACGCCGGTGGCTCGGCGGGCTTCTTCCGGGACTGGTCGGCCGAGCTGTCGCCGTACGCGGACGTGCTCGCCGCCCAGTACCCCGGCCGGCTGGACCGGATCGACGAGCGGGCGCTCGACTCGCTGCCCGAGCTGGCCGACCGCGTCTACGCCGCGCTCCGGCCGTGGGCGGACCGACCGCTGGTCCTCTTCGGGCACAGCATGGGGGCGGCGATCGCCTTCGAGGTGACCCGCCGGTTCGAGCGCGACCAGGTGGCCGGCCCGGTGCGGCTGTGCGTCTCGGGCAGCCGGGCGCCGTCCGAGCCGCGCGACTCCGCGGTGCACCTGCTGCCCGACGAGGGGCTGCTCGCCGAGCTGGCCAGGCTCGGCGGCACCGACGAGCGCCTGCTGGCCGACCCCGAGTTGAGGGAGATGATCCTGCCCTCGCTGCGCGGCGACTACACGGCCATCGAGACCTATGTGGCCGCGCCGGAGGACACGGTCCGGGTGCCGGTGACCTCCCTGACCGGGGACAACGACCCCCGGGTGACCCTCGACCAGGCGGGCGACTGGGCCGCTCACACCACGGGTGATTTCGACCTGAAGGTCTTTCCCGGCGGCCACTTCTACCTGACCCACGAGCGGACCGGCGTGCTGGACGTGGTGAAGGCCCACCTGCGCGCCCTCTGAGGCGGCCGTGGGGCGGGGGGGGGGGGGGGGGGGCCCCCCCGCCCCGCCGGCCCCCCCCCCCCCCCGCCCGGCTCGGGCCGGCTCCCGGCCGACCCCGTCGGAGCGCCGGGCTCGGGCCAGGGCTCGGGGCAGGTTCAGGGTCGGTCCCAGGGCAGGGTTCAGGGTCGGGCGAGGGCCTGCTCGAGCAGCTCCTGGAGCGCCAGCCGTTGCTCCGGCCCCAGCCCCGCCAGCGGTGAGTCTGCGGCGAGCAGGGCCAGCAGCCGCTCCCGCAGGCCGGTGCCCGCGGGAGTGAGGACGAGGTGCCGCGCGCGCCGGTCGGTGGGGTGGGGGCGCCGTTCGACCAGCCCCTGCCGTTCCAGGCGGTCGACGACGAAGGTGGCGTTGGAGGGCTCGCAGCTCATCCGCCCGGCGAGCTCACGCATCGTCAGCGGCCCGTGCAGCTCGCGCAGCGCGGTGGCCTGGGCCGCCGTGAGGCCGAGCCCGGCGGCGTGCTCGCGCAGATGGTCGCCGATCCGCTGGGCGAGTCCGTTCACCAGGCCGCAGAGGGCCCGCTCGGCCCGGACCCGTTCGTCCGGCACATCCGGGGGCGGTGTCATGCGGTCATGCTACCCAGGGAACAAGCTTCAAGATGAAGCAATGCAAGCTTGAAGTATCTCGCCGGTGAACTCCTGTGCCTTCCGGTCGGCCGGCCTCCCGGTCGTCCAGCCTTCCGCCCGTCGCAGCCGCAGCCGCAGCCGCAGGCGAAGTCGCAGTCGCCGTCGCAGCTGCGGCGTCAGTCCCGTTCGGGGTGATGCGGAAGGGGCCGGGGCGGGTGGTCCCAGCTGCCCGGGCGGGGTGGTTCCCAGACCGAGCAGTCGTGGGCGAAGAGGACGCGCCGCGGGTCGAAGTCGGCCAGCCGGTCCAGCCAGGGCCGGTAGCCGGGAAGCGGCGGTTCGACGCCTTGGCCGGCCGCGTGGCGGGCCAGGTGGTCCGAGGAGAATTCGGACGCGAAGTCGTAGGCCTGGCCGGCGAGGAGCACGGTCCCGTCGTCCTGTCGGACCACGAGCGACTGGTGCCCGTCGGTGTGCCCGGGGGTGGGGAGGATCCGGATCCCGGGCAGGACCTCCGCCTCGCCGTCGACCACCCGGTAGGTCGCGCCGGGGAAGTCGACCAGTTCGTCGACGGTGTGTCCGCCCCGGCGGGCGGCGGCCAACTCCACGGCCTGGACCAGGATCGGCGTGCCGCCCAGCAGTGGGTTCCCGCCGCAGTGGTCGAAGTGGAGATGGCAGTTCACCACCAGGGAGATGTCCGCGAGGGTGACACCCGCGGCGGCGAGGGCATCCTCCAGCGGTCTGCGCCGGGGCCGGTAGTGGGCCTCGGTCCCGGGGTCGACGGCACCGATGCCGGTGTCGAAGAGGACCAGCCCCCGGTCGTGCCGCACCAGGTAGGCGAGCACGGGTTCGACCCGCGGTCGGGGACCGCCGGTCTCCGGGGCGGGTCGGACGAAGTAGCCGAGGTCCAGTCGACGTACTGCCGCGTGAGTGCCCATCCGCTCATTCTGGCGCCCGGACGGGGTCCGTTCCGGGGGCGTCCGCCGAGAGCGGATTCGACCGCCCCGACGGTGCGGTGGCCGCGGCTCGCCCCGGCGGGTGGAACCCGTGCCGATCGCTGCGGCCGGGCGTGCCGGCTGCCCGGGTTCCGCGCAGGTGGGGATGACCGGAATGACAGGGGCAATCGGGGAGACATCAAACGTTGACACGTTTGTGACAACAGGTCACGCGTAAAGCCTTCCCCAAATGCTTGCTGTTCTGGCATGTTGCGTTCAACCCCCGTGTGATCCCCTCACGCACGGGCCCCGATCGGAGGACGCACGTGTCACCCCTGATATCCCGGCGGGTCGGCCGCCCCACCGCCGCGCTCGCCCTGCTGGCCGCCGCGGCCCTGGCCACCCCCGCGACCCTGGCCGTCGCGGCGCCCGCCGCGCCCGCCTCCGCCCCCGTCGTCCAGGCCCCGGCCGCCCCGGCCGCCCCGGCCGCTCCGCAGAGCCAGGCCGCCCCGCAGGCACCGGCGGTCGCCGCCGCCTGGGCCGCCGGGACCCGCGCCTACCTGGTGATCAGCGCCCCCGCCGACGTCGCCGCCGCCAAGTCCGCGGTGACCGCCAACGGCGGCACCGTCTTCGCGAGCTACGACGCGATCGGCGTCGTCGTCGCCCACTCCACCGGCACCGGCTTCGCCGCCGCGGTGCGCGGGGCGGCCGGCGTCCAGCAGGTCGGCGCGACCCGCACCTCGGACGTTCCGGCCGACGCCTACAACCCGGCGCTGCCCGCGAACCCCGCCCAGTCGGCGACCACGCTGACCGAGTCCAACCGCTGGGACATGACCCAGATCAAGGCCGACCAGGCCTGGGCCGTCTCCACCGGCTCGTCCACGGTCAAGGTCGGCGTGCTGGACACCGGCGTCGACGACCAGCACCAGGACCTGGCGCCCAACTTCGACGCCGCCGACTCCGCCTCCTGTGCCTACGGCAAGGCCGACACCCGCACCGGTGCCTGGCGCGACGTCGACACCCACGGCACCCACGTCGCCGGCACCATCGCCGCCGCCAAGAACGGCAAGGGCGTCATCGGCGTGGCCCCCGGCGTCAAGATCGCCTCGGTCCGGATCGCCGAGCCGACCAGCACCCTGTTCTTCGCCGAGAACACCGTCTGCGGCTTCGTGTGGGCCGGTGACCACGGCTTCAAGGTGACCAACAACAGCTACTACACCGACCCGTGGCAGTTCAACTGCCCGGACAACCTGGACCAGGCGGCCATCATCGAGGGCGTCCGCCGGGCCCAGGCCTACGCCGAGGGCAAGGGCTCGCTCCAGGTCGCCGCGGCCGGCAACTCCAACTACGACCTGGCCAACAAGACCACCGACAGCGACAGCCCCAACGACTCCACCAAGGTCACCCGGACCATCACCAACGCCTGCATCGACATCCCGACCGAGCTGCCCGGTGTGGTGACCGTGTCGGCCATGGCCAGCGGCACCGGCAAGGCCTCGTACTCCAACTTCGGCCGGGGCGTCATCGACGTCGCCGCGCCCGGCGGTGACGGCGCCACCGGTGTGTACTCCACGCTGCCCGGCGGCAAGTACGGTACCAAGAGCGGCACCTCGATGGCCTCCCCGCACGTGACCGGTGTCGCGGCGCTGATCGCGAGCGCCAACCCGACGTTCACCCCGGCCGACATCCGCGCCCGCCTGGCCACCCAGGCCAACGACGTGGCGTGCCCCTCCGACAGCCGCTGCACCGGCACCACCGCCAACAACGCCTTCTTCGGCGAGGGCCAGGTCGACGCGCTCAAGGCGGTCGGCGGCGGCACCCCGCCCACCGGCAAGTACTTCGAGAACCTGACGGACGTGGCGATCACCGACAACGCGACGGTGGACAGCCCGCTGGCCGTGACCGGGGTCGGCGGCAACGCCCCCGCCGCGCTCAAGGTCGGTGTGGACATCAAGCACACCTACCGCGGTGACCTGGTCCTCTCCCTGGTCGCGCCGAACGGCACGGTCTACCTGCTGGAGGACTTCACGGACAGCGACAGCGCCGACAACGTGGCCAAGACCTACACCGTCAACGCCTCCGCGAGCCCGGCCGACGGGACGTGGAAGCTGCGGGTCAAGGACGGCGCCTCCGGCGATGTCGGCACCGTCGACGCCTGGAACCTGACCTTCTGACGGTCGCCCCGTCCGGTGGGCAGTGCGGACGGGGACCGGAACGGGCCGCGGCGGCGGGAGCGATCCCGCCGCCGCGGCTTTCCCGTTCCTCGTGCTGCTCCGGCGCGCTGCTCCGGCGCGCTGCTCCGGCTGGGAACGGTCGTGCCGTCAGCGGGACGACGACCCCGGGAGGACGGGACCGGGGAGCAGGGGGCCGGTGACGTTCTTGACCTCGTCGTCGTCATCGTTCACGGTCGTCGTGACCGAGCTGGTCACCCCGGAGGCCAGGCCGAGGATCAGGAAGAGCACCAGCAGCCCCCGGCCCGCGCCGCTCATGACCAGCGGCCGGGTCGCCGACACCGTCCCCTCGGGATCCGAGCCGGGCTCGTCGCCGAAGAGCCGCTTCGGGTAGGCCGAGGTGAGCATCACCAGGTAGGCCATGTACCGCATCCGGTAGCGCAGCACCGCGGCGGTCGCCTCGAACAGGGGCTGCGGCATCCGTCCGAGGACCAGCACCACCAGCCAGCTGATCCAGCCGACCACCCACCAGCCCGCGTAGAGCAGCCCCTGCACCACGGCGGCCGGGACGACCAGCACGATCCGGAACAGCACCGCGAGCCGGTTCAGCTCCCCGGGCCTGAGGCCGACCTGCACGGGGTGGTCGGGGACGCGGAACGCGAACGGCGGATAGCTGCCCGTCGTCATCATCAGGTACGCGTTCACCCGGGTCTCGTACGGCACGTACGCGCAGAGGTAGTCGGCGGCGAAGACCGGGAGCCGGCCGAGGACGAGGGCGCCGAACCAGCCGATGACCGTGACCACGAACGCCACCACCGACAGTACCCAGAGCACGATGAACTGCGGGATCAGCAGCAGGAGCCGGAACAGTACGGTCAGGCGGTTCTGCGGTCCGGGGGCGGGCACGTCGAGCGCGGGCAGCCATTCGTTCGGGTAAGGGGCGGCGGCGGGGGGAGCCTGCCACATCGGGGCCTCCAGGGCTCGGCACCGGGGCGCGCGGTGGACCCGCGCGTGCTCCGAAGATCGCAGCCGACCGGGAAGACCGCGCGCTGCGTTGCGCCACCCGGGCGATGTACCCGACCGGTCGGGATCGGTCGTTCTGGCGGGTTATCTGATAAGCAATCGATCGCAAAATGACGGCCAGGTCATGGCGAGGCGGTCGTGATCGATCGATTGTGGTCGAAGGTTCTCCGGGGGCCGGCAACGGGGCAGCATCGGTTCCGGGACGATCGGGAGTGCGCCCGATCGGCCGTCGGACGCGGAGCGCCCACCCGGCTGTCATGTCCGGGACGTGATGCGACGTGATGCGACGCGACGTGATGCGACCTGCTCACCATGGGGGTGCCGGCTTGCCAGGGTTCGACGACTACCACCACCGCCTCTCGGGACCGGTCGCCGAGGGTCCCGATCCCGGAGCCGGGACCGACGAGCCGGACCGCGCGGCCCACGGCTTCCCCGCGTCGGGCGACCTCCTGGAGCTGACCGACTTCGCCGACTTCCTCCGCTTCTCCGCCGAACTCACCGGCTTCGACGAGAGCGAACTGCGCGACACCGGCATGGCTCACGAACACCACCGCACCCTGCTCGCCCACCGGGTCCGCGACGAGCACGCCCTGGTCCACCTCTGGTACGTCGGTGCCTGGCCGGACGAGCCGCCCGCCTCGCCCCGGGCCCACGAGCGGGGCCTGATGTGGCGCACGTTCCACGGCGCCGCCCCCGGCAGCACCGCCCCGGGCCACGGCAGCTGGGCCGAGCCTCCGCGGGACGGCGGGGCCGGCCGATGACCCGGGACACCCGGCGGCACTGGGACGTGATCGTGGTCGGCGCGGGCTTCGCCGGTTCGCTGGTGGCCCACCGCCTGGGCGGGCACGGCCACCGCGTCCTCGTCCTCGAAGCGGGCCACGACGTCCCGGACGCCGCGACCACCGCCGCCGCGTACCTGGCGGCCGGCGGCGGCACCCCCACCTCGCCCTACCCCCGCAGCGCCGACGCCCTGTCCCCGGACGTCGACGACCTGACCGGCCGGCCCGACGGCGGGTCCACCGCCACCGGACACCTCCGCCAGCACGGCCCGCTGCCCTACGCGAGCGGCTACCTGCGGGCCAACGGCGGCACCGGCCTGCTCTGGACCGGCCTCACCCCGCGCATGCACCCCGAGGACTTCCGCACCGCCGACCTCGGCCACGGCCGCAACTGGCCCATCGGCTACCAGGACCTCGAGCCGTACTACCGGCAGGCCGAACACGAGCTCGGCGTCGCCGCCGACGCCGACCAGCAGCGCACCGCCGTCGGACTGCCCATCCCCGCCGACTACGCCTTCCCGATGCGCGCGATCCCCGCCACCCACCTGGACCGGACCCTCGGCCGCGCCCTGGACGGCCGGACCGTCCGCGACCCGGCCGCCGACGAGGACGCCCGACTCGAGGTCAGCACCACCCCGCACGCCCGCAACGGCCGGCCCACCCGACCGGAGCACCCGGCCGGACCGCTCTGCCGGGGCGCCGCCTCCTGCGTGCCGGCCTGCCCCAGCGGCGCCAAGTACACCCCGCTGCGCACCCAGGCCCGCTGGGCGCCCGGCGTCCGGCTGCGCACCGACGCCGTGGTGAGCCGGGTCCTGGTCGACGGCACCGGCCGTGCCACCGGCGTCGAGTACCACGCGGACGGCGACACCCACCGCGCCCACGCCGACCTGGTCGTCCTCGCCGCCCACGCGATCGAGAACGCCCGGCTGCTGCTCCTCTCCGGCCTCGCCAACCGCAGCGACCAGGTCGGCCGCAATCTGATGGACCATCCGGCCCTGCTCACCTGGGGCCTGCTGCCGGGGCCGACGGGGCCCTACCGGGGGCCGGGTTCCACCAGCGGACTGGAAGCCTTCCGCTTCGGCCGGGCCCGGGCCCGGCGCGCGCCGTTCCGGATCGAGATCGGCAACTGGGGCTGGTCCTGGGCCGGTCGGCCGCCCCAGGTCGAGACCGCGGCCCTGCTCCGCACCGGGGTCCGCGGCAAGGACCTGCGCGACCGCCTCGGCGACCGGCTCGGCCGTCAGTTCTCGCTCCAGTTCGAACTGGAACAGCCGGCCGACCCGGCCAACCGGGTCACCCTCGACCACAGCCGGCCGGACCGGCTCGGCCTGCCGCGACCGGCCCTCCACTACGACCTCTCCGAGTACGTCCGGCAGGGCATGGCCTCCGCCCGGGCCGTCTCCGACCAACTGTTCGCCCTGCTCGGCGCCGAGGACCACACCCACTACGAGGCCGGCCCCGGCTGGCCCGGGCGGCTCGAGCACGACGGCCGGCCCTACGGCTACCGGGGCGCCGGCCACGGCGGCGGCACCCACATCATGGGCGACTCGTCGGCCACCTCGGTGGTCGACCAGTGGCAGCGCTGCTGGGACCACCCCAACCTCTACGCCGTCGGCTGCGGCTCGATGCCCTCGCTCGGCACCTCCAATCCCTCGCTCACCATGGCCGCCCTCGCCCTGCGCAGCGCCGACCGGGCCCACCACGATCTGACGGTTCTCCGCGGTCCGGCGGTGCTGCACGGCCCGGCGGTGCTGCACGGCCCGGCGGTGCTCACCGCGCCGCGTCCGTCCGTGCCTCCTCCGGCTGTTCCTTCCGCCGTTTCCCCGCCTGTCCCCTCCGCGGGCCTCTTCGCCGGCCCATCCGCCGGCCCCTCCACTGTGCCCGCGCCCTCACCGACCTCGCCCAGGGAGCCCTCATGACCGGCCTGCCACTGCCACCCGTGCCGGAGCCGTACTACCTCCCCTTCCACTACGGAGCCCTGCACAACATCGGTGTGGACTACCTGGTCGACCCCGGCCCCGTCCAGGAACTGCTCGCCGAACGTCACCCCGCGCTGGCGGCGGCCGACTTCGGCGGCCGCGCCTGCGTCTCGCTCAACTACCAGCTGTACTTCGCCCAGTACCCGACCGGCGGCGGGATCACCGAGGAGGTGGAGATCAACGTGATCGCCCACCCCCGGTCCGCCGCCGACCGGCTGCCGGCCGTCGACTACGGCCAGTACGCCCGGGGCCACGACCAGACCAGGCTGCTCGGCATCGCCCGCCTCCACGTGCTCTGCGACAACCCGCTCGCCATCGACGCCGGCACCCGGCTCTACGCCGAGCCCAAGCACCCCGGCTGGTTCACCGCCGTTCTGCCCTCGCTGAACGCGGCCGCCGTGCACGACCGCTGGTCCGTCGCCTGCCACCGGGCCACGCTCGGCCCGGACGGGCTGCGCCGGCACGAGGAGGAACTGTTCGCCGTCGAGGCGGACCTGGCCGGCCTCGACAGCGAACCGGTCGTCAACACCCCCGTCACCGGGTACGGCACCGACGAGGAGGGCCGACTGCTGGCCGGCCCGCTCACCGTCCACCAGCCCTACCGCTTCCACCCGTTGGACGGCCGCACCGCCGACCGGGTACGCCTCACCCTCGGCGAGCGCGGCCCGGGCGGGACCGGTTCGACCGGTGTGGCCGGTCCGGGTGGTGCGCCTGGTCCGGGTGGTGCAGTCGCTTCGGGGGGTGCGCCCGGTTCCGGTGGGTACGCGCGGGAGGCCGTCGCCGATCTCGCCCGCCTGGTCGGCGACGCGCCCGCGGCCGGGGCCTGGACCTACCAGTCCGCACCGGTGGCCGCCCACCACCGTCCTTACTACATCCCCTGACCCCCCGACCGCGGCGGGGCTGCGGCAGGACGACGGCAGCAACCCGGCCGGACGACGCCGAGGACCGCCCCGGCCGGACGGCGGGGGCGGTCCCGGGAGGGGCTCGGTCGGGTCAGGAGCGCAGGGCCGGCTGGGGCTTGCACTCCGGGACGTCGGTGAGCCAGGCCGGCCCCTGGAGGTAGATGTTGCTGATCCAGCCCCGGTAGTCCGGCAGATAGGACCAGGCGTCATTGGTGTAGCCCTCGGCGGTGACCGACTGGCCGTGCACCTGGCAGGAGACCCGTACCGTGGTCGGCCCGGGCAGGACGGCCACCGGGGTGCCGGCGGTGGAGGGCGCCGGCCGGACGTTCACCCCCGAACTCCAGGTCCGCTGCGTCGTGGTGCCGCCGGGCGGTGTCCCCTGGTCACCCGGTGCGAAGCGCACCGCGCCCGCGTAGTCGGACATGGTGTGGCTGGTGAGGTCGGACACCATGAGGTGGGTGTCCGACTCCCGGGCCTCGACGATCCTGCCGGCGCCGAGGTAGATCGCCACGTGGTGCACCCAGGAGCGGCCCCAGAAGACGAGGTCGCCGGGGAGCAGCGCGGCGGTGTCGGTGCCGAGCCGCTGACCGGGCAGGCCGAAGATCTCGGCCGCGTCCTTCTGACCGACGACGTCCTGGCCGACGGCCTGCGACCAGGCCCAGCGGACGAGTCCTGAGCAGTCGAAGCCGATCCGGTACGGGTCGTTGCGGGAGCGCTCGGGGTCGCTCGGGTCGACCGAGCCGTAGGTCGCTCCGGGGGTCGGGCCGTGCCCGCCGCCCCAGGTGTACCAGGTGCCGGCGGCGACCTGGGTGCAGGCCGCGGTGATGGCCCGGCCGGCGGCCTCGGAGCTCGGGGCGCCCTGCGCCGCGCAGTCGGCGGCGGCTGTCGGGCCCGGTGCCGTGGCTGTTGCCGGTGTTGCCGGTGCTGTCGGTGTTGGTGGTCCCGGTGTTGCCGCGGTGCCCGGTGCCGACGGGACCGTGGGCGCCGACGGAGGCGCGGGGGAGGCCGAGGCGGGGGACACCAGGACCGTCGTGGTCAGGAGACCGGCCAGCAGGGCGAGTACTACGCCGGCCAGGTTGGTGGTGGGGTGTTTCGAGCGCACGGATGCCTCTTCTCGTCCTGCTGTGTGCCGGCCGGGCGCCTGCTGGTCGCCAATGGCGTTCAAGGGCGTTCCAGCTCGGTTCCGGCCGCGCGGACAGATGCCGGGGCGCGCGGCGGACAGCGCGCGCCGTGAGGGTGGTCCGAGCCTGGCAAGCCGGCCGGGACGGCGTCCAGCGGGCCACCGTCGCCCATCGCGGCGGGAAACGGGAAACGCCGTCGGGAAACCGCCGTTGAGCTGCCGGGACCGTGCCCTGTCAGCCCGTCCCGCCGTCGCATCCCCTGCGGTAGGGCTGCCCCGGGAGCAGCCGCGACCAGCGCTCCGGGTCGACCGGGCCGAGCAGCCCGCAGATGGCTGCCGCCCGCTCCCCGGTGTCCTGTCGCCACAGCCGGACCGTGCCGTCACTGCCGCCACTCGCCACCGACCGCCCGTCCGGGCTGAAGTCGACCGACCAGACGGCGCTGCCGAGACCGGTCAGCGTCGCCCTGGGCGCGCCGGTCGGAGCCTCCCAGGTGCGGACGGTGCCGTCGTTGCCGCCGCTGGCGAGGGTGCGGCCGTCGGGGGAGAAGGCGACCGCCCGCACCGCGCCCGTGTGACCTGTGAAGGTGATGCGCGGGCCGTGGGCGGCCGGGTCCCAGGTGCGGACGGCGCTGTCGTTGCCGCCGCTGGCGAGGGTGCGGCCGTCGGGGGAGAAGGCCACCGTCCGCACCGCGCCCGTGTGACCGGTCAGGGTGGCGGTCGGCCGCCGCTCGGCGATGTCCCACAGGCGCACCGTCAGATCGTCGCTGCCGGTGGCGAGGGTGCGGCCGTCCGGGGCGAAGGCCACGGTGTTGACGAAGTCCTCGTGCCCGAGCAGCACCCACTCGGCGTTCCCCTCGACGCTCCACAGTCTGGCGGTGCGGTCCTCGCCGGCCGAGGCGAGCAGCCGGCCGTCGGGGCTGAACGCCACCGCGAACACCGAGCCCTGGTGGCCGGTGAACCGCGCCCGTTCGCGCAGCGTGGCGAGGTCCCAGAGCCGGACGGTGCCGTCCGACCCCGCCGAGGCGAGCAGTCGGCCGTCCGGGCTGAAGGCGACCCCGAGGACCTGGCTCTCGTGCCCGGCCAGCACGGCCCGTTCGCGTCGGGTCGCGACCTCCCAGAGCCGGACCGAGCGGTCGGCCCCGGCGGTGGCGACGGTGCGCCCGTCGGGGCTGAACACCGCGCGCGAGATCTCCGCGAAGGGGTGCGGGGCGAGCGCCGCCGCTCCCAGGTCCCACAGCACCGCTGACTGGTCGAAGCCGGCGGTCACCAGCAGGCTGCTGTCCGGGCTGGCGGCGACACCCTGGACGTAGTCGGTGTGCCCGCCGAGCGTGGCCGTGACCCGGCGCCCGGCGACGTCCCAGAGCCGGACCGCGCCGTCGCCGCTGGCACTCACCAGGGTGGCGCCGTTGTCCGCGAAGGTCACCGCGTTGACGTCGTCGTTGTGGCCGGTGAGGGTCGCGGTGGTGGTGCCGGTGGCGGTGTCCCACAGTCGCACCGTGCGGTCGGCGCTCGCCGAGGCGAGGGTGCGGCCGTCCGGGGTGAGAGCGAGGCCGAGGACCTGGCCGCGGTGGCCGCCCAGGACCGCGGTGGTGGTGCCGGTGGCGGTGTCCCACAGCCGCACCGACTGGTCCGCGCCGGCCGAGGCGACGGTGCGGCCGTCCGGTCCGGTGACCACGGTCAGGACCTCACCGTCGTGGCCGGTCATGGTCAGGAGGAGACGGGCGTCGGGCGGCGGCTCCTCCCAGGCGGCGGTGGGTGCGGCGGTGGGTGTGGCGGGCGTGGCGGGCGTGGCGGTGGCCGGTCCGGTGGTGGCCGGTGCGGTGATCGTGGCTCCGGAGGTCGTGGCCGGTGCGGTGATCGTGGGTCCGGGGGTGGCGGGGCGGTCGGGGGCGGGCGTGTCCCAGCCGACGGTGGACCAGACCCGGACGGTCCGGTCGGCCCCGCCGGAGACGACCGTCCGTCCGTCCGGGGCGAAGGCGACCGAGCGGACCGGCCCGACGTGACCGCGCAGGACGACCGGCGGCCGGCGCTGCTCGACGTCCCAGAGCCGGACGGTGCCGTCGGACCCGGCCGAAGCCAGCAGACGCCCGTCCGGACTGAAGGTGACTGCCCGGACGGCGCTGTTGTGCCCGGTCAGGGTCGCGGCCGGCCGACGGTCCGGCAGGCTCCACAGCCGTACCGTCTCGTCGCTGCTGGCGGTGGCCAGCAGCCGGCCGTCGGGACTGATCGAGCAACTGTTCACCGGCCCCGTGTGCCCCAGGAGCCGACCCGCGAACGGCTGGGCCTGGGTGCTGAGCAGGGCGCCCCGGGCCTCGGGCGTCGGTGCGACGCGGAACGCCCGCTCGGCGAGGAGCATCGAGGCCTCCGGGCGGCCGGCGGCGAGCCGGGCCGACTCGGCGGCCAGCGCCAGCGAGGTCGCGGTCCGGCCCCGGTCGAGCGCGGCGGTCCGCTGCTGCTGGGCGAACACCCCGGCGGCGAGCGCCACGACGAGCAGTCCGGCCAGGGTGACCAGGAGTTGGCGCTCCCGACGGGCCTGCCGCCGGGCGCTGTCACGGCGCTGCTCCTCCTGCTCGTCGCTCGCCCGCAGAAAGGCGCCCTGCGAACCGGTCATCCCGGCCCGGTGGACCGGGTCCCGGGCCCACTGACGGGCGGCGGCGAGCCTGGTGCCCCGGTAGAGGGCGGCCGGGTCCCGCCGTTCGCGCTCCCAGTCGGCGGCGGCCTCGGCGAGCTGGCGGCGGACCAGCAGCCCGGCCCGGTCGGTGTGCACCCAGTGGCGCAGCCTCGGCCACGCGCGCAGCAGTGCCTCATGGGTGATGGCGACGGTGTCGCGGTCCACGGTCAGCAGGCGGGCCCGGACGAAGGCGTCCAGCACCGGGGCGGCCTCGTTCCGGCCGCTCCCGGGTGGGACGGGGCGGTCCGGGCCCCCGGGCGGACCCGGCAGCGGCGCCAGCAGCTCCGCCTTGGGCACGGGGCGCCTGAATTCCTCGCCCTCCGGTCCGACCTGCACCAGTCGGAGCAGCAGTTGGCGGGCGAGCTCCCGGTCCGCCGGGCCGAACCGGGTGAAGACCCGCTCGGCGCTCTCCGCCACCGCGCCGTGGATGCCGCCGGTGCGCAGATAGCCGTCCACGGTGAGGGTGTCGGCCGTCCGCTGCTGCCAGGTGGCCAGGAGCGCGTGCGAGAGCAGCGGGAGAACGCCGGGGGCCACGGTGGGAGTGGGGGCGACGGCGGGGGCGACGGCGGAGCCCGGCCGGGGGCCCGACGCACCGTCCGGACCGCCGCTGTGCTGCGCGCCGACGCCGCGCGGTCCGGTGTCGGTACTGCCGGCGCCGTGGCCGCCGGTGTTGTGGTTGTCGACATCGGGACTGCTGACATCGGGACTGCTGACAATGGGACCGCTGACAACGGGGCTGCCGAGGTCGGGGCTGCCGGTGGCGTGCGTGCCGAGGTCGCGCAGCAGTACCTCGACCAGTCCCGGCTCCAGCCGCAGCCCGGCCTCGGCCGCCGGGAAGGTGATCGACTCGCGCAGCTCGGCGGTGGTCATCGGGCCGAGCGCGAACAGCCCCTGGTCGATCACCGGGACGAGTTCCGGGTGCTCGAGGCAACGTCCGCAGAAGTCCGCCCGCACCCCGAGCACCACGAGCGTGGCCGGCCGCGCCGTGGCGAGTGCGCAGAGCGAGCGGACGAAGGTCCGGCGCTCCTGCTCGTCGGTGCAGAGGGTGAAGGTCTCCTCGAACTGGTCCACGACCAGGGCCAGTCCGCTGCCCGCCCCGATCGGGGGTTCCTGGTCGGCGTGGCGCAGCGCGGTGCCCAGGGCCGTCATCGGGTGCGCGGTCGGCGTGCAGGTCACCACCCGCCGCTCTGTCCCGTCCTCGCCGCGCAGTGCACCCGTGCGCAACGCGGGCACGAGGCCGGCCATCAGCAGCGAGGACTTTCCCGCCCCCGAGGGCCCGACGACCGCCAACGGTCCCTGCCCGGCTCGCTCGGCGAGTCGACGGAGCAGGGCGGCGATGGTGTCGGTACGCCCGGCGAACCAGCGGGCCTGGTCCGGGCCGAACGCCGCCAGCCCGGGGTAGGGACACGGACCGTCGTCCGCGACAGGCGACGCCGACGCGACCTCCCTCTCGGAGTCTGCCGCTGCCTCCGCCGCTGTCTCCGCGTCCCGCCCCACCGCAGCGCGGTCGCGGACCGGTTCGAGCAGCCGCACCAGTGCGCCATCGGCCCTGAGTACGTCGTCGCACCGTTGGGCGAGGTCCAGGGTGGCGGGCTTGCCGCCGTTCTCTATTTTGCTCAGATACCCCTTGCTGTAGTGGACCAGCCGGGACAACGCCGTGAGCGACAGCCCCCTTTCGTGTCGCAGTCGTCGCAACTCCGCCCCGAAACCGGGTGGAGCCTGCGGCGCTTCGTCGGCCTCCTGCCTCATCCTGCCCCCCTTCAGGTTGACGCGCTCGCCTCATCCTCGCCTCATCCTTGCCGCAGTGCGGCCCGCGAGTGCCGGGAAGCGTAAATCTTCTCCGTCCCTTGTTCATCTCCTTATTGACGATGCATCAGTTCTCTGTCGCCGACCACCCGCACAGGTCGGCGAGGTTTCCCGGACCGTTTCCCGTTTCCTGTCGGTACGGGCAACGGCGTCTGCCTGGACGCGGCTCCGGCGACGAGGCGACTCTCGAAACCGGCGCCGATCGGGAGGTCGGCCGGCTCCCGGCTCACCGGGGCCGCGCTTGTCCGGCCCCACCCGGACGCTCCCGCATCGGCGCTCCATCGGGGATCATGAATCTGGAGGCACATCGTGAGTTCGACCAAGCGCACCCTCAAGCGCGCCGTTACCGCCGTCGTCGCCCTCGCCGGCGCCGCGACCCTCGCCCTCACTCCGAGCACGGCCGGCGCGACCACGACCGGGAACAACGACAGCGCCACCGTCGGCGGCGTCCAGGGACACCCCGCGGACCCGGTCAACTGGGACTGCGCCTCCGGCAACGTCTGCCTCTACACCCGGGTCGGCTGGCAGGGCACCCGCTTCGACCTCTTCTACTACCAGACCTACAGCCTGGCGAACTGGAACGGGTCCGGATCCTGGTTCAACAACCAGACCGGCGGTGCCTTCATGAAGATCACCGACGGGAGCGGCCACACCATCCGCAGCAGCTTCGCCGTGAGCAAGGAGGACCCGTTCGACTTCAACCCCGCCTGGTACGTGACGCTCTGCCCGAGCGCCTGCTGACCCTGCGTCATCGCCCCCGGGCTCCCGTCCGTCCGACGGGGGCCCGGAGGTGCTCACCGCTCCGTCCGTCACCCCGGCGGGCGTGCGGTACGCCGTGCAGGACCAGCGTGCGGCCAGGAATGCGCCGGCCACGAGCTGCAACTGGTGGTACATCATCAACGGCAGCACCAGCAGACCCGCCTGGGGGCCGAAGAGGACGGCGGCCATCGGCAGCCCGGCGGCCAGGCTCTTCTGCGAGCCGCAGAGCACCGCCGCGATACCGGAGGCGCGGTCCAGGCCGAGCAGTCGTGCGCCGAGCCCGGCGGAGGCGAGCGCGGCTGCCAGCAGGAACAGCAGGACCGCCAGCAGTCCGAGCAGTGCGACCGGCGTGACGGTGGCCCACACGCCCTGCTCGACCGCGCCGCTGAACGCGGTGTACACGACCAGCAGGATCGATCCCCGGTCGACCGGGGCGAGCGCCCGGCGGTGGCGGCCCAGGAATCCGCCGATCCAGGGGCGCAGCAGTTGCCCCGCCACGAAGGGCGCGAGCAACTGGCCGCAGATCCGCAGGAGTCCGTCGGCCGAGAGGGCCGCGTCCGCTCCCAGCAGCCAGGCCGCGAGGAGCGGCGTCAGCAGCAGGCCCGCCAGGCTGGAGTAGGTGCCCGCGCAGATCGCGGCCGGGACGTTCCCCCGGGCGACGGCCGTCAGCGCCACCGAGGACTGGACGGTGGACGGCACCAGGCAGAGGAACAGCACGCCGGTCCGCAGCGGCCCGGCGTCGGCGACGGGGGCCGGCGCCGTCACGGCGAGGCCGAGCAGGGGGAACAGGACGAAGGTGCAGGACAGGACGAGGCCGTGCAGCCGCAGGTGCCGCAACCCGGCGACGGTCTCCCGGGTGGACAGCCGTGCCCCGTAGAGGAAGAAGAGCAGCCCCACCGCGAACTCGCAGGCCAGCTCGGCCCAGTGCGCCGCCCGTCCGGAGGCCGGAAACAGCGCGGCCAGTGCCACCGCCCCGGCCAGCGCGGCTACATAGGGGTCGAGCAGTCGCCACCACGGCCGTCGTCGTTCGCCGCTGCCCACTGGAGGGCTCGGTGCCTCCGCCGGCGGCGGCGAGCGGTGCTGACCGACCGTGGTCACTCCTCGTCCTCCTCCGCTGCTGGGGACGCCGCAGTGCCTCCGGTGAGGCCCAGCAGGCCGGGCACCACCGAGGTCGGGCCGTCGTGATCGCTGCCGGCGGAGCCGTGACCGAACAGGAGATCGGCCGTCCGGTCGATCTCGACGATCGAGTCCGCCCCGGAGTTGTCGATCACGGTGAGGAGACTGCCCGCCCCGACGGCCGCGCCCGGGACGGCGCAGCCGAGCAGGGCCCAGGCCGCCAGCGCCAGCCCCACGGCCAGCACCCGGTGGCGGCCCCGGCGCGAGGGCGCCTCGGCCAGGATCGGCACGGCCGGCCCTGGCCGCCGGAGCGTCACACGCCCACCTCCTCGCGCGTCGGGACACGGGCGATGTTCCGCTCCAGCAGCTCGGTGGATTCGCGGACGCCGATCGGCTCCCGCCCCCCGGCCTCGGCCGGCAGTCGGCCGTCCGCGACCTTGAGGCCGGCGAGTGCCTCGTCCATCGCGCGGTGGGCGGCGAACAGGCACGGCGTGCTGTAGATGGCCACGTCCACCCCGAGCGCGCCCAGCTCGGAGAGCGACAGCCGGGGCGACTTGCCGCCGGCGATCTGGTTGAACAGCAGCGGCTTGTCACCCACCACCCGGCGGATCCTCCGGATCCACTCCTCGCTGCGCACGCCGTCGACCAGCACCACGTCCGCACCGGTGGCGGCGAGGGCCTCGGCCCGGCGCAGGATGTCGGTCTCCTCGGTGGCGTCCGTGCGGGCGACCACGAGGAGATCGGTGCGGGCCGCGAGCACCTGGTCGAGCTTCTCCAGGTACTCCT
This sequence comes from Kitasatospora sp. NPDC089913, assembly GCF_044748625.1. NCBI lineage: Bacteria > Bacillati > Actinomycetota > Actinomycetes > Kitasatosporales > Streptomycetaceae > Kitasatospora > Kitasatospora sp. NPDC089913. The sequence goes on from NZ_JBIVGI010000003.1 coordinate 64,981, forward strand.
CGAGGGGGAGGACCTGCTTGCCGTCGGCGTGGCCGCAGCGGCGCGGCCGCTTCTGGTCCTCCAGGATGACGCCCGAGGCGCCGATCCGCTCCAGCCGCCGTACCACGTGGCAGGCCACCTCCGGGTCGACGTAGCCGTCGTCGATGTCGACCAGCAGGTGGTGCCGGGGGAAGGCGCCGCGCAGCCGCTCGACGAAGGCGACCATGTCCGGCCAGGCGATGAAGCCGATGTCGGGCAGTCCGTAGTAGGAGGCCGCGAAGCCGAAGCCGGAGACGAACATGCCGTCGTAGTGCTCGGCCGCGATGGAGGCGGAGTACATGTCGTACACCCCGATGAGCGGGGTCGTCCCCGGGGCGGCGATCTGCTCGCGCAGCCGCTGCCCGTAGCTGCCGTGAAGGTTCTCGTGACGCAACGCCATCTCCTCTTCTGCCGGGGATCCATGCGCGACACGCACGGGACTTTGCCGAAGCTTGGCCATTCCTATGGCCAACTGAGGCATCATCACTATGCGCCCTTTAATGTTCCGTGGGCAAATCTTTAATGGATGTTCCCTCATTGGGGTGAAGCCGGTCAGATTTATCTGAAAGATAATGTCGTCTGATCTGTATTCAGCGATCCGCTGCCGGCGCGACCGTCGGGGGCACGGCCGGGGGTGCGGCTGAGGGCGCGGCCAGAGGCACACCAGGGGCGGCGGTCCCGAGCGGCAGCCGGCCGCCCCGCACGTACCAGTGGCCGCCCGCCCGCAGATGGTCGACCAGGACGCGCTGGACGACGGTGTCGCGGGGGAGGGAGTCCAGCGGCCGGTCGATGTCGCCGAAGACGAACTTCAGCGGATTGGTGTCCTCGGGCACCGGCGGCCGGTCCGGCCGTTCCAGCGGGGAGAACCGCCGCTGGAACCGGATGATGTTCGATTCGGCCGGCAGATGGTCCGCGAGCTGTGGATCGAGCAGCCAGGAGAAGATGTGGCAACCCCGGTACGGCTCCCCGGGGAAGTGCCGGGGGAAGAACGCCCGGGCCCGCTCCAGCGCGCGGTCGCAGGCCGCGGGGGAGAGCGGCCCGCAGTGGTCGGGGATGTGCAGCTGCAGGCTCCACCCCTCGACGCCCGCGGCCCGGGCGGCCTCGGCGTCCGCTGCCAGCACCGCCGAGGCGTCCGGGGTCCGGGCCGCCGGGGAGTCCCCGCCGCTGAGGCGGGTGCGCTGGAACTGGAGGCGGCCGAGTTGGAACAGCTCGCCCCGGAAGTGCAGCGTCAGCCAGCGCGCGTTGCCCAGTCCGGCACGGCCGCGCCACCGGCTGACCGCGAGCTGCCGGCCGAGGTCGGCCAGCGTCGACGCGGTCACCTCCGCCGGGATGCCGAGCGCCCGGTGGTGCGCGCGGGCGAGCGGGGCCAGGGCCACGAACAGCAGCGCGGCGAGGCCCTCGCCGCCGGCCGTTCCGGCGGCCCAGTCGCGGTCCAGCCCGGCCGGTTGCCCGAGCGTTCCCACAGCCGCGGCCTGCGTGCGCAGCATCTCCTCGAAGAATGTCCGCAGTCCCCGGTCGCGGTGCAGCCGGGTGCGGGCCGCCAGCAGGCCGTTCACCTCCTCGAACGGCACCGCGAGCGCCAGCAGTGCGTCGACCAGGTCCTCGTCCGACGGGAGCCGGGGGAGGTGCGGGAGCTGCGGGAGCTGCGGAGGTCGGGCGGGCCGAGCGGGCCCGGCGGACTCGGGGATGTGCGGCGGGTGCGGCAGATCGGGCGTTCTCGACGGCACTTCGGAGCCCTCCACGGGTGTGGCGTCCGGCCCGCCCGGTCGGCGGGCCCGACCGGCCGACCCTATCGGCGGCCCGGCCGCTCCACGGCGCGTCCGCGGTGCCCCGGCCCCGCCGCGTCCGCTACGCTCCTGGCCCCCGCCGCCCGCGCAACGTGCCCAGTACCCGCCGGACCGACCGGGTGGCGACCGGCGGCAGCAGGTCGAGCAGCAGCCGGCGCGCACCCGAGCGCCGCACCGCCGGACGGACCGCGTTGTTGAGGCGCAGCACCGACGCGCCGGCGATGGTGTCCTCGTCCACCGTGAACCCCTCCGCCCGCCAGTCGCGCGCGAGCAGCGCCCGCCGGACCGGCTCCGGGTCGCCCCAGGTCCCGTAGAACTTCATCGGCGTCAGCAGCACGGGCCGCAGCCCGCCGGTGAACACCGCCTGCCAGACCGCCGCCGACACGCCGGGCGTGTGCTCCGAGCGGTAGTCGTCCAGCACCACCAGGCCGGTCCCGGACAGTGCCCGCCGCGCCACCGCGATGTCCCCCGCCACGTGTTCGTAGAGGTGGGAGGCGTCGATGTGGACGAAACGGCAGCTGCCCTCCGGGACCCGGCCGTCGGCCAGTACCGAGGTCGGCGCCTGCACGATGGTCGGCAGCTCCGGATGGAACGCGAGGTAGTTCGCCTCGAAGCCGCTCCTGGTCAGCGTGGTCCGGTAGGACATCGTCATCTCGGCGGCGTTGTCGGCGTCGCCCGCGTCCGAGTCGAACAGGTCGCAGACCGTCAGGCGCTCGCCCGGCCGCACGTGGTCGCCGAGCAGGACGGCGCTGCGCCCCAGATAGCTGCCGAGTTCGAGGATGTCGCCGGTGGTGCCGGCCGTGCTCTGGGCAGTGAGGAGGTGCCCGAAGGCCTCCTGGTCCAGCCGGAAGAACCAGCCCGGGATGTCCTCCCGGCGCGCGGCGCCCCGGGCAGCGCCCGGTCCGCCGCCGGTCGCGGACCGGGTGGCGCCGGCGCTGGGCGTGGTGTCCGCGGCGTCGGCGATGTCGGCACTGGGCACGGCGGTCTCCCTCGGGTGCGGACGGCGCGGGTCGGGTACCGGCCCGTGACCTGGCCACTCGCGGCCGGCGCCGGGGTGCCGGACGGGTCCGGCCGCGGGGGTGGCGGTCATCATAGCCACCCGCGGGGCCGACGGGAGCCCCCCGGGAGCATCGTGTCCGGGAGTCCGCTCAGGTATTCGGAAGGCTGTGTTCCAGTTCGGCGATCGTCTCGGTCAGCCAGGCCCGCTCCGCCGCCCCGGAGGCCCGGGCGACCAGCAGGATGCCGCGCCGGAACGGGTTGGGTTCCCGTTCGGCGGTGACCGGGAGTCCGTCGGCGTCGTAGAAGAAACTGCTCGGCGCCTCCAGGAAGGCGAGCCGTCGCCCGAGGACGGCGGCCTGTCGGGCCGGGTCGGCCAGCCGGTCCAGGAAGGTGGCGACGGTGAAGAAGCGGATCTGGTCGGAGATCTCGACCTCGGTCGGCTCGGCGAGTCGCCGTTGCAGCTCGGCGCGCCCCTCGGCGGTCAGCTCGAGGACCTGCCGGGGCGCGGCTCCGGTGCCCGGCTCGGTCCGCCGCAGCAGCAGTCCGGCCTTCTCCAGTCGCGTGATCGCGGGGTAGAGCGCGCCGTCGCTGACCGGCCGGAGATGGCCGGTCAGGCCGGTGATCAGGGCTTTCAGCTGGTAGCCGTGCAGCGGCTCGTCGTGCAGGAAACCGAGGATCGCGAGCGTCAGCACGGTCGGGGGTCCTCCATCGTCGTGGTGTTCCGGCGGCGTGGCGCGTCGCCGTCGCGGTGGTCGCGGCGGTCGGTCACGGGTGCGGCGGCTCGCCTCCGAGGGTGGTTCGCCTTCGCGAGTGGCTCGCCTCCGTGGCGTTCCGCCGTCGTCGGCGTTCCCGTCCGGACCGGCGGTCCGCAGCTCGTGGCCGCGCGCTCCGTGACGGCGCCAGGATACCTCTTGCCGATGTGCCTCGATTCGATGTATCTCTATTCGAGGTCATCGACGCCGAAGGCCGACGGGGACAGCGGAGGAAGCATGCGGGGGCATCTGCCACGGCTCGTGGCGCTGGCGGGACCGGTCTACGGGGAACTGCTCTCGGGGGTGGTCGCCTCCGTCGTCGGCGCCTACTGGGTGGCCGGGCTGGGCGCGCCGGCGGTGGCGGCCGTCACCCTGGCCGGCACGGTGGAGAACCTGCTGCTCGGCCTGGTCCTGGTGGTCGCCTCCGGCACCACCGTGCGGCTCGCGCACGCCCACGGCGCCGGCGACCCGGCCGGGGCCGGGCGCGTCGCCCGGGCCGCGTGGCGGCTCTGCGCGCTCGGCAGCCTCCTGATCGCCGTCCCCGGCTTCCTGGCCCGGCACCGGATCGCCGACGCCTTCCTGGACGGCGAGGCCGCCGCGCTCGCCGCCGACTGGTTCACCGTGTCCTTCCCGGCCTTCGCCCTGTTCTTCGCCCAGCGGATCGCCGACGAGCTGTTCAAGGGCGTCGGCGACACCCGGACGCCGCTGCGGACGGCCCTGCTCGGCAATGCCCTGCTGCTCGCCCTGGACCCGGTGCTGATCCTCGGGCCCGGCCCGTTCCCGGCGCTCGGCGTCACCGGCGCGGCGCTGGCGCTGACCGCCTCCCGGGCCGTCGCGCTCGCCGTCGCCGCCCTGCTCCGCCGCCGTCACCGACTGCCGGCCCCGGTGGGCGGGCTGCGCGCAGAGGGGCGTGCGATCACCGCGACCGGCGCGCCGTTCGGCCTGGACTTCACCGCCCGGATGGGCGTCGGGGCCGTCCAGCTCGGCCTGGTCGCGGCCTTCGGCGTGTCGGCCGTGGCCGGGTACGGGGTGGGCTACCGCGTCCTGCTGATCGTCACCATGGCCTTCTACGCCGTCCGGCAGGCCGCCGCCATCGAGGCCGCCCGGCTGACCGGCGCGGCGCGGCGGGCCGGGGTCGACCCCGCCGCCGCCGTGCGCTCCCTCGCCCGCGACACCGCCGTGCTGGCCGGGGCCCTCGGTGCGGGCGCGGCCCTGCTCTGCGTGGCGGCCGCGCGACCGGTGACCGCGCTGTTCACGGACGACCCGGCCGTGACCGGCGAGGCCGTCGGCTTCCTGCGGGCGGCCGGCTGCTACCTGCTGCCCTACGCGCTGGTGGTCGCCCTCGGCGGAGTGCGCCAGGCGGCCGGCGACGGACGGCGGCCGGTGGTCGCGGTGCTGGTCGGCCTCGCCGCGCAGCTCGCTTCCGGTGCCGCCCTTTCGGGCCCGTTCGGGATCAGCGGCCTCTGGGCCGGTACGACGATCGGTGCCCTGGTCCAACTCGCGCTGCTCCTGGTCCCGGTGCCCCGCCGCCGGATCGGCGCCGTCGGGGACGAACCGGTCCGGAACGGGCCTGAGGAGGCGTCAGAAATTCGGTTGATCGAGCGGAAGGCGCCTGCTTAAGCTGCATGCGATCGACCGCCGAGACCGGAGCGTGCGCCATGGAACCGAACAGCCGTCACACCGCCCTCATCAGTGCCGCCACGGCGGCGCTCGCGGCCGCCGCCGTGGTGAGCGGCGTCAGCGCGGTCCAGGAGCCGCGCACCGCTCCCGGCATCGTCGTCGAGGCGCACATAGCCCTGTCCGGGCAGCCCGTCGACGGCTCCGACGGGCTCGCGGTCCAGGACCACATGGCACTCTGACCGCGCACCGGACTCCACCCATGACCGAGCCGACGGCCGCACCCGGGCACCCCGGGGCGGGCACCGTCGCCGGCGACCCCACCGCCCTGATGGTCGCCGGGACGGCCGAGCGGCTGATCCGCCTCTGGGCCGACCGCGACGAACTGCACCACCCCGGGTGGGGCCGGCCGTTCCGGCAACTCGGCGACCTGCTGCCCGAGCGGGACGTCGAGTTCGCGGCGCACAACCCGCAGATGGTGCCGCTGCTGTGGTACCCGGCACTCCGCCACGGCAGCCGGGCGCGACCGGTCGTCGAGGTGTTCGACCACCTGCCCGCCGGGACGGGCCCCGCGCTGCCCCGGCGGCAGGAGCTCTCCCGGGTCTACAGCTGGGCCCTGGCCTCCCGCACCGCCCTGGACTGGATCACGACCTGCCTGGACGGCCGGGGCCTGCTGGAGGTGGGCGCGGGCAGCGGCTACTGGGCCTGGCTGTTGCGGGCCCGCGGTGTCGACGTGCTCGCCACCGACGCCGAGGCCCGAACCGAACGGAACGGCTTCACCGACCGCTTCCAGTACACCGAGGTCCGGCCCGGCCGGGCCGCCGCGGACGCCGCCGCCCACCCCGACCGGGTGCTCACCATGCTCTGGCCGCCGCACCGGGACCCGATGGCCGCCGACACCCTGCGCGCCTACCGGGGGCCGGGTCTGCTGTACCTGGGCGACCGCCCCGGCGGCCTCTGTGCCGACCGGGACTTCTTCACCGAACTGACCACCCACTGGCGCCCACTCTCCCGCTGCCCCCTCACCCTCCGCTGGCTCGGCAATCGCGACACCGCCACCTACTTCGTCCGCCGCTGAACCCGACCCGCCGAACACTCCGGTCCCACCGTCCGGATCCAACAACTCCGACCCGATCTCCCCGCCGGAAGCACGACCTTGGCGCAGCGTCAGCGACACCGGTAGCCTTCGAGCGGTGACTCCGACGACGCAGGGCCTCGTGTCGCTGACCGACGGGGCGCAGGTGCACTGGAAGGCCCTGGGGGACACGACCCGGCGGCCGGCCGCGGTTCTGCTCCACGGTGGTCCCGGCCTGCCGGACTATCTGGGCGGTCTCGCCCCCATGGTCGCCGACCTCGCGCCCGTGTACCGGTACGACCAGCGCGGCACGGGTCGATCCGGCTGGCGGGGTCGTCATTCCCTCGCCCGGCACGTCGAGGACCTCGCCGAACTCCTCGACGCGTGGGAGCTGTCCGAGGCCGTGCTGATCGGCCACTCCTACGGCACCGGTCTGGCGAGCCGGTTCTGTCTGCGGCACCCGGACCGGGTGCGCGCCGTGCTGCTGATGTGCGGGCCGTTCGTCGGTGACTGGCGTACCGAGGAGCGGGCCGAGCGCGGCCGCCGGATGTCCGCGGCCCAGCGGCAGCGGCTCCGCGAGTTGGAGGAGTTGCCGCACCGTACGGAGGAACAGGAGGTCGAACTGCTCACCCTGGCCTGGTTCACCGATCACTCGGACCCCGAACCCGGCTGGCGCTGGGCGGCCGAGGGCGCCCGGCGGCGTCGGCCGGTCAACTGGTCCATGAATGCCGAACTCGGAACGGAAGGACGCGCCGATCCGCTCGACGGGCACCTCGCCGAACTGCGCGCATGCCTGCCGGCGCGGGCCGAACTCCTCGCCGGGGTCGACGACCCCCGCCCCGTGTCGGCCCTCGAGTCGCTCGCGCTCCGGCTGGGCCTTCCGCTGACCCGGATCGAGGAAGCGGGGCACGAGCCCTGGCTCGAGCAGCCCGACCTGGTGCGCGCCCACCTCCGACGGTTCGTCCGGGCCGCCGTCGGAGGCTAGCTGCGTAACGCGAAGGGGGAGCCGGCCACCCGTACGGAGATCCGCCGACTGGACCTGCCGGGCCTGATTCGACCTCGAACGCCACCCGGACCGCACCCGGAACGTCGTGCTGGTCGTCCTCCCACGCGTCCCGGCTCCCACCGACGCGATCCGGCCCAACGGGCCGCACCGTCCCGCCCGTTCTGCCCTCACCGACCGCAGACGGGGGATCGTGATCGACCGATGTGGAGGTCGGCCCGGACGAGTACCGCGTGTCCTACCGCTGGGCCGAAACATCCGGCCTCAGGTAGCGGCCCCAGATCAAGGCCTTGCGGTAAGGGCCGGCTCCGTCGCTGTCGAACTCCGGCTCGTCGAAGCGGACCCAGTAGGCCAACTCGCCGGCAAGGGCGTGAGGATGTTGCACGGGCAACGGGACGGTGAGACCGTCGATCGTGCCCCGGAACTCACGTTTCCACGGCCCGTCCCACGTGGCGTCACGCAGCACGAGCACTCGACTGCCCCGAGCCAGTGCATCCGTCGGCCACTCCCGGCCCGGACTGTCGGCAAGGACCCGCTCGACGGCTCCGAAATCTCGACAAGGGTCGGTGTCAATGGTCATGGGCCCGTCTTCCTGCCCAGGGCCGCACCGTTCCAGTGGTTGAGGAACGGGCTCCGGGCTCGTGATTGTTCCAGTGCGCCGTGGCCTGGTGCCGACCTGGTGGTGGGCGAGTCCGTGGCAGGGCTCGCCGATGGTCAGGAGCAGGTCCAGGTCGTAGCGGGTGGGGGTGCGGGTTCGTGGAACCGGGAGGCCGGCCGAGGCCGGTCCGGAGGGTGTCGGCATTTCGGCCGGTGTTGATGTCCGACCTCCCTGCACCGTCCGGCCTCGCTGGACGGACCCGCACCGCCCGGTGGTCCCGGCACGTCCTGCCGTTGCCGGGGCTTCCTTGCCGCCCTCCCCGGCGTTCCCCGGATCAGGCTGCCCCCGGCTTCCCCGAACCGCTGAGACGGCCCGGCGGAGGAGGTCTTCACCTGCGCTCGTGTGCCAGCCCGTGGCGCACTCCGCTGACAGGCGATCCTGACCGGTGCGAGGCTGCCACGTGGTCGTGTCCAGGGGCGGTCAGTGGTCCTGGGTGGTTGCTCCGGCCGCTTCGGAACGCGCGCGCAGGAGGTGGGTGAGGTCGGAGAGGCGGCCCCAGCCTGGGCTGTTCATGTTCTTGATGCCGGAGCGGATCACGTCGAGGGTCGCCAGGCCGCGTTCGTCGTCGCGCAGAGCCAGGCCTGCGGCGGCTTCGAGCCTGGCATCGAAGCACGGGTCCGCCAGGTGCGCGGCGAGGACGGCGCGCAGCGCGGGGGTGTCGGCGGTGCTCATGGCGAGGAACCCGAGGGCGATGGTCCGGATTGTCGATACGTGGTCGTCGGCCAGTCGAGTCAGGGCGGCAAAGGCTTCCCGCTGTTCGGTCGTACGGGTGCGGAGAATCGCAGAGACGGTCATGCGGACATGCGGGTCGGGGTGGTCGGCGTGGGGCAGCACCGCCGGGATCGTGTCACCGGAGCAGTGTTCGGCGAAGGCGGCGATGACGGTGGAGAGGGTACGGGGATCCTGCTCGCTGCTGAGCAGCGGGCGCAGGAAGTCCTCCGCCTCGCGTCTGAAGGGGAGTTCGGTGATGTCCTCGTCCATGCTGAGGCTCAGCCCGATTCCCAGATGGGTGATCGTGTCGAGCGCGAAGTGCCTGCGGTCGCGGTCGGATGTGTCCTGGGCTGTTGCGAGGGCCCAGTCGAAGGTTTCCCGGTCGATCCGGAGCCCCAGGTGGAAGACGGAGGCGAACCAGTCGTCGTGGTCGGGGTCGGCGTGCACCAGGGCGCGGGCCATCAGCTCGTCCGGCGAGTGGTGGACGCCCAGGGCGGCTTCCAGGTCGGTGACGACCGCCCAGTGCGCGGGCGGCGGCTCGCTCCCTGTCCCCGCCTTTGACGAGAGGGCTCCCCGTGCGGTGCGCAGCGCGCGCCGGTGCGGGCTGTCGCTGCCCAGGGGGTCCTTGCTGCGGGACAGCAGGGCTTCCAGCACCCGGTACCGGCCGTTCTCGGCCGCCCATGTCACGGGGTCCACACCGCCGTCCCATGGGCGGTTCACGTCCACGCCCCAGAGGACCAGGTGGTCGACGATCCTCTGCCGCCCGGCCCTCGCGGCGGCGGCCAGCAGGGCCACCGCCGCATCGCCGGCCAGGTCGTCCGCAGTGGCGTCGTAGAGGAGTTCGAGCGCCGCGTCGTCGTCTTCGCGTTCGACAGCAGCAAGCAGCAAGGGTAGATCCACTGGTCGATTGTGTGGGAGAACGGGAGGGAGAGCGAACGGTTTTCCGGCAGGCCTGGTGCTGTTCACCACCACCGTGCGATGGATCACCAGCCTCCGACGCGGTCGAGATCGCTTGTCCGTCGGACAGGATCACGAGAGGGATGGACGTCGGGCTAGGCTGCTTCCCCGGTGGGACGGGGCGCCGCCGCGGCCGGGGTGGTGGTCGGCTGCCGTTGCCGGTGGGCCCGTTCGTCGGAGTCGGCCAGCCGGAACCAGACCGGTGGGAGTGCGAGTTCGAGTACGGTCAGCGCCACTTGGAACGGGTGCGGCCACCCGAGCACGGCCAGGGACAGCAGCCGTCCCGCGCCGCCCAGCAGGAACACCGCCGCGAGCAGGCGCACCGGGCGCGCGGGTACGGGATCCTGTCGGGCCGCCCACAGCCACGCCAGGCCGTACCCGGCGAAGACGGCGCCGAAGAACCGGCCCAGGCTGTCCACGGTGGCACCGGCATCGGCCTCGCCCGGGATCGCCGCATTGCCCGCGAGCACGTGGAACAGTCCGATGGCGGTGCAGGCGAGGCCGGTCGCCCACGCGAGCAGGCGCAGCGTTCTTGCCATGTGACTCCACCCCACTGGTTGACGTGTGTCTACTTAGGCCCGCTCCAGATTAGTCCCGCGCGGTTGACACGTGTCAAGTAGGCTGGGCGCGTGCCGCCCCGCCAACGTCTCGCTCCTGCCGACCGCCGCGCCCAACTGCTCGGTGTCGGCGCCCGGCTCTTCGCCGCCGCCCCCTATGCCGAGGTGCTGATGGAGGACGTGGCGCAGCAGGCGGGGGTGTCCCGGGCGCTGCTCTACCGTCACTTCCCCAGCAAGCACGCCCTTTTCGCGGCGGTCTACGGGCAGGCCGCCGATCGGCTGCTGGAGGCGACCCGGATCGATCCCGGTGCCACGCTCGTCGAGCAGCTTGCCCAGGGGCTGGACACCCACCTCGACTACTTCCTCGCGAACCGCCACGCGGTCCTGGCGGCGAACCGCGATCTGGCGGGCGACCCCGTCATCGGGACGATCATGACCGACGAGCTGGACGCCCTTCGGTCGCGCTTGCTCGGTGTGCTCCCGCTCGCCGACGCGCGCACCCACGACGCCGTCTCCGCGGCGCTCAAGGCCTGGCTCGTGTTCGTCCAGGTGCTCTGCGTGGACTGGCTCGCGCACGAGACCTGCAGTCGTACCGAACTCCGTGACACCTGTATCGGTGCCGCGGTGGGCGCTCTGCGCCCCCTGTTCCCCGTCGACCCGGCACCCGACTGGGCGTAGGCGCCGTTCCCGGGGCCGCACGGGCCGGCCCGCCGCAGCCGGTCGGGCCTTGCCGGGCCCGCGACGGGGCGTCAGCGCCACCGGCCCCGGTGCGCGGACGCCGGCACGGCCGCGGCCCCGGCCGGGGTGGTGCTGTTCGGGAGGCGGGTGGCGAGGAGCACGCCGGTGGCGGCCACGACCGCCAGGACGACCAGGGCGGTGGTGAGGGCTTCGGCCGGTGGGCGGCCGGCGGCGAGGGTGGTCGCGGCGGCCACGCCGAGAGCGGGACCGATGTTCATCGCGGTCTGCTGGAGCCCGCCCGCGACCCCGGCGGCCCCGGGCGGGGCGGCGCGGACGACCGCCGTCGTCGCGGTGGCCATGACCGCCCCGAAACCGGCGCCCAGCAGCAGGAATGCCGCGCCGGTCACGAGTACCGGGGTGTCCGGGCGGAACCCCGAGGCGAGGAGGATCCCCAGGGTGAGCGAGGACATCCCGGCCACCACCGTCCGGCGCGGGCCGTACCGTCGGCCCAGGACCGCCGAGACGGGCGCGGCCAGCACCATCGCCAGGGCGAGCGGCAGCGCCCGGAGCGCGCAGGCGAGCGGGTCGAGGGCGAGTTCGTCCTGGAGGAAGTAGGTGACGAGGAACAGGCTGCCGAAGAGGGCCGCCGAGGCGGTGAGCAGGACGCCCAGCGCGGGGGCGACCGTCGGGGCCCGGAGGACGGTCGGCGGCAGCAGCGGGTGCCGGGTCCGCCGTTCGTGGCGGAGGAAGGCGGTGCCGAGCGCCGTCGCGGCCGCCAGTCCGAGCCAGACGGCCGGGGACGGGCCGTGTTCGGGCACCTCGGCGAGGGTGAACACGAGCGCGGCCAGCGCGCCGCCCAGCAGTCCGGCGCCCGGCAGGTCCAGCCCGGCACTCGGGGCCGGGGCAGCGCCGTCGGCACCGGTCGGCCTGTCGGCGGAGGCCCCCGCGGCCGACGGGGGCAGCCGGACCAGCAGGGCCGAGACCCCGGCGACCGCGGCGGGGACGACCGTCAGGAAGAAGACCGACCGCCAGCCCAGTCGGTCGGTCAGGGCACCGCCGATCAAGGGGCCGGCGGCGGCCGAGAGTCCGATCGCACTGGTGCGCCAGGCGATCGGCCGGGCGAGCAGTTCGGCCGGGTAGACGGCCCGCAGCAGTCCGAGGGTCGCGGGTTGGAGCAGAGCGCCCGCCACGCCCTGGAGGACGCGCAGGCCGATCACCCAGCCGATGCCGGGGGCGAGACCGATGCCCGCCGAGGTGGCGCCGAAGGCGATCGCGCCGACGGCGAAGACGCGGCGGTGGTCGAACCGGTCGCCGAGCCGGCCGGCGAACACGAGCAGGGCGGCCACGGTGACCAGATAGGCGGTGCTGGTCCATTGCACGGCGGCCAGGGAGGTGTCCAGGTCTCGGCGGAGGCTGGGTTGGGCGACGGTGAGCACCGTGCCGTCGAGGGCGACGACGGCGGCGCCGAGGACACTGCCGACCAGGGTGAGGCGCTGGGTGCGGGCGGGCGTCATCCTGCGTCCCGTCCGAGGTGGGCGTCGAGGGTGGCGCGGAGGAGGGGTTCGACGCTGTCGCCGCCGGTGGCGAGGCGGAGACTGCCCCAGGCGCGGAGCTGGGCGAGGCCGTGCAGATTGGCCCAGAGCGCCGCCGCCGCCACGGTCGGCGGCGAGGCGCCCCCGTCGCCGACCCGGCCCCCGTCCCCCTCCCCGGCGGGCGGGCGGATCACGGCGACCAGGCGGGTGACGGCCTCGAAGAGGGGGAGCGAGGTGCGGCGCAGCTCGGCGCCGCTGCCCTCCAGCACGTCGTGGCGGAACATCAGCTCGAACATGCCCGGCTGTTCGGCCGCGAAGGCGAGGTAGCCGCGGGCGAGGTCGTCGAGCCGGGCCCGTGCCGCCGCGGCCGAGAGGGGGGCCGAATCGGCGGCGGGGGCGGAGGCGGGCGCCGGTGCGTCGAGGCCGAGCGCGGTGGCCAGTTCGCCGAAGCCGTGTCCGGCGATGGCGGCGAGCAGTTCGGCGTGGGTGGCGAAGTACCTGCGCGGGGCGCCGTGCGAGACCCCGGCCTGGCGGGCGATCTCGCGCAGGGTGAGGGCGTGGACGCCTTCGAGCGCGAGCAGTTCGACCCCGGCCGCGACCAGACGGGCGCGCAGGCCCACGGACTTGTCCTGTTCGGTCATGGGGATGTGTCTATCAAGATCGAGTAGACACTGTCTACTCGCGCTCCCGGTCTCCCCGGGGGCACAATCGCCGGATGGACGAGGGCGGCGAACCGGCCTGCTGGCTGGACCGGGTGTGCGAGGACTGCGGACGGGTGCGCGAGCGGCCGGGCCCCGGCCCCTGCGAGTACTGCGCAGCCGGCACGGACGACACGGACGGTACGAGCAGGGCGAGCAGGACGAGCGGCACGGACGGGACCAAGGGGCAGGACAACGAGAACCCCCGGGCGGATCACCTGAGGTGAGCCGCCCGGGGGCGGGGGAGTCGGGCGCGCCGGGGGTCGGCGTCCTACGGGCGCGGGCGCCCCGGGGTCAGCGTGACAGTCCGTCCAGGGCCTGACCGGGACCGGGTTCCAGCGCGCCTTCGGCGTCCGGCGAGTCCTCCACCGGCTCCGGTTCCGGAGCCTGCGGGGGCAGCGCCGCCCCGGCGGCCGGCTCGGCGGCACTCCCGCCCGCCGCGCCTACCGCGCCCTTCGCAACCACCGCGCCCGTCGCGCCCACTCGCGCCTCCGGCGTCCAGGTGCCCCGCCGTCGCGCGACCACCGCGCCCAGCCGCTCCACGGCGGGCTGGGTGTACCGCGCGGCCAGCGGTCCGGTGACCACCAGGATCAGCACGTACGCCGTGGCCAGCGGCCCGAGCCCGGGCTCGATCCCGGCCGTCACGGCCAGCCCGGCGATGACGATCGAGAACTCGCCCCGGGACACCAGCGCCCCGCCGGCCCGCCACCGTCCACGGGTGGCGATCCCCGCCCGTCGGGCCGCCCAGTAGCCGGTGGCGACCTTGGTGACGGCGGTGACGGCGGCCAGCAGCAGTGCCGGCAGCAGTACCGGCGGGATGCTGGTCGGATCGGTGCTGAGGCCGAAGAACACGAAGAACACCGCCGCGAAGAGGTCGCGCAGCGGGCTCAGCAGGGTGTGCGCGCCCTCGGCGGCCTCGCCGGAGAGCGCGATGCCGACCAGGAACGCGCCGACGGCCGCCGACACCTGGAGCTGCTGCGCGATGCCGGCGACCAGCAGCGTCAGCCCCAGCACCACCAGCAGCAGCTTCTCCGGGTCGTCGTGCGAGACGAAACGGGAGATCAGCCGGCCGTAACGGAGCGCGACGAAGAGCACCGCTCCCGCCGTGGCGAGCGCGATGGCGAGGGTGATCGAGCCGGCGACGAGGCCGGCCCCGGCCAGGAGGGCGGTGAGGATCGGCAGGTAGACCGCCATCGCGAGATCCTCCAGCACCAGGATGCTGAGGATCACCGGGGTCTCCCGGTTGCCCAGCCGTCCGAGGTCGCCCAGCACCTTGGCGATCACGCCCGAGGAGGAGATCCAGGTGACACCGGCCAGCACCACGGCCGCCACCGGGCCCCAGCCGAGCAGCAGCGCGGCGATCGCGCCGGGTATCGCGTTGAGCAGGAAGTCGACCGCGCCGGCCGGGTACTGGGCCTTCAGATTGGTGACCAGGTCGGCGGCGGTGTACTCCAGACCCAGCATCAGCAGCAGCAGGACGACGCCGATCTCGGCCCCGGTCGCGACGAACTCCTCGCTGGCGCTCAGCGGCAGCAGTCCGCCGGTGCCGAACGCGAGCCCGCCGAGCAGGTACAGCGGGATCGGTGAGAAGCCGTACCGGCCGGCGATCCGGCCGAGCAGTCCGAGGACGAGGATGACCGAGCCGAGCTCGATGAAGACGGTGGCGGTGTGCACCCCCCGATCACTCCCTCTCCAGGATCGCCGCCGCCGCGTCCACACCCTCGCGGGTGCCGATCACGATCAGCGTGTCGCCGCCGGCCAGCCGGAAGTCCGGTGCGGGCGAGGGGACGGCGCCGGTGCGGCGCAGCACGGCGACGATCGAGGCGCCGGTCTCGGTGCGCATCCTGGTCTCGCCGAGCAGCCGCCCGTTCCAGTACGAGGTGCCGTCGACCGGGAGCCGCTCGGCGACCAGGCCGAGGTCGGTGGTGTGCAGCAGGCCCGGACTGTGGTGGGCCGGCGTCAGGGCGTCGACCAGGGCGGCGGACTCCTCGGCCGTCAGCCGGAACGCCTGCGAGCAGGCGTCGGGGTCGTCCGAGCGGTAGACGTTGAGGCTGCGTGAGCCGTCGCGGTGCGCGATCACCGACAGGTGCCGCTGTTCTCGGGTGGTGAGGTCGTACTGGACGCCGACACCGGGCAGCGGAGTGGTTCGGACACGGGCGATCGACACGGCGGCTGTCCTCTCGTCAGGGGGGGTTCCCTCGGTGGTGCGCGGACGCGAGGCCGGGCGCACCGGGGCAGGAGAACACCGGCGCCTGACCGCGTACAGGACGCGAACGCGCAACCGGATCAATAGTAATGAGTATGTAAAGTCCGAAAATGCGACCAGGCCCGTGCGGGCGCCGAAGGGCGCGGGCACGGGCCCGGTGCGGACCGGGTGACTGCGTGACGGTCCGCGGTTCTGGAGCTCGGGGGGTCGACGCGGTGGGCCTACTGCGGCGGCCGGTCGTCCCGCAGCTGGTCCTTGATCTTGTCCTGCGCCGTGTCGACGTGGCCGCTGTACTTGCCCTGCGTCCGTTCGTCGATCATGTCGCCGGCCTTGTCCACGCCCCTCTCGGCCTGGTCCTCATGGCCCTTGAGCAGGCCCTTGAGCTTATCCAACATGGACATCTGGTCACACTCCCGGAAGAGACGGCCCCACCTCCTCCAGGATCGCCGCAGACCCGGGTGTCCGCATCCGGTCAGCTTTCGCGCCGGGGTTGGCAAGACGTCCCGGAGCATGTCAAATCGGGAGACCCACAGACTGTCGGAAGGACTCACGTTGAACGCTCGGACCGGTCGCCCGGCCACCGCACCCCGTTCCAAGGCCGCCCCGACCCGCAGGACGGCGGGCGCCGCACTGGCGGTCGCGGCGCTGGTGACCCCGCTGCTGCTGGTCGGTACCGGCAGTGCCGCCGCCGACGCCGACCCGGCCCGCAACGGCGCGAAGCTGGCCGCCCGACTGATCGCGGGCAGTGACGCCGACGACGCCTTCGGGACCCTGGAGGCGTTCCAGCGCTTCGCCGACCGCAACGGCGGCACCCGGGTGGCCGGCGCCCGGGGTCACGAGCAGTCCGCCCAGTACGTCTACGACCAGGCCCGCCGGGCCGGGCTGAAGCTCTCCAAGCAGGAGTTCGAGTACACCTTCTTCCAGGCCCTCTCGGAGAAGTTCGCCGTCGTCTCCCCGCAGGCCGAGACGGTGCCGCTGAAGGCCATGACGTACTCCCTCAGCGGTCCGGCGGGCGGCATCACCGCCCAGCTCGCGGTCGTCCCGGTGGACGACACCACGGGTTGCGAGGCCTCCGACTACGCGGCCGGCGTCTTCACCGGCAAGGTCGCGCTGATCAAGCGCGGCGGCTGCAGCTTCGCGGTGAAGCAGGCGGCCGCGGCGGCCGCGGGCGCGGCCGCCGCCGTCGTGTACAACAACACCGACGCCGACCTCAGCGGCACGCTGGGGGAGCCGGACGCCGGGCGGCTCCCGGTCGGCAGCACCAGCAAGGCGGCCGGCGAGGCCCTCGTCGCCAAGGCCGCCGCCGGTCCGGTCACGGTCAGCCTGGACCTGCGCACCTTCATGGAGAAGCGCAAGACCTGGAACGTGCTGGCCGAGACCCCCGGAGGGGACCCGAACAACGTCGTCATGGTCGGCTCCCACCTCGACTCGGTGGTCGAGGGTCCCGGGATCAACGACAACGGCTCCGGTTCGGCCGGCATCCTCGAGGTCGCCAAGAACCTCGGCACCCGGCCGGTCAAGAACAAGGTGCGGTTCGCCTGGTGGTCCGCCGAGGAGTTCGGCCTCAAGGGCTCCGAGGCGTACGTGGACTCGCTCTCCGAGGCCGAGAAGAAGAAGATCCGGCTCTACCTCAACTTCGACATGATCGCCTCGCCCAACTCGGCCCAGTTCGTCTACGACGGCGACGACTCCGACCACGTCGGCTCGGGCCCGGGCCCGGAGGGCTCCGCCCAGATCGAGCGTCTGATCACGGACTTCCTCGACGACTGGAGCGTCCCGCACGAGGGCACCGACTTCACCGGCCGCTCCGACTACGGACCGTTCATCGAGGCGGGCATCCCGTCCGGCGGCACCGACACCGGCGCCGAGGTGATCAAGAGCGCCGAGCAGGCGGCCAGGTACGGCGGCACCGCCGGGGTCGCCTTCGACAAGTGCTACCACAAGGCCTGCGACGACCTGGACAACCTGGACCTCGCCGCTTTCGACCTCAACATCGACGCCATCGCCAACGCGGTCGGCCGCTACGCCTGGGACCTCTCCTCGCTGACCGCGCCCGTCGCGCCGAAGCAGACCGAGGGCCAGGTGGGCAGCGGCGGCGGCCTCCAGGAGGGTCACGCCCACGAGGTCGCGTCCTGATCACCCCTGATCACCGCTGATCACCGCAGAACAGCCCTGATCGCCCCGGGGCGGCCCCGACCGGGGCCTGCCTCGCCACCGGCCCCGCCCCCCGCGTTCTCGGGGGGCGGGGCCGCACGCATGTCGGCCCTCGCCGAACCCCGCCGAGCCGCGCTGCACCCGCTGAATCCTGGTGGATCCCGCCGAATTCCACCGAACTCCGCCGGAATCCCGCCAGGACGGGTCCCGCTGCCGGGCGATCGGGGGTCCGCCGAGTGCGCGGAGCGGTGGCCTGACACCATGGACGGCGAGAGCACGACACCGTGACACCCTCGGAGGAATCAGCACCATGAGCAGCAGCACGCACTACGACGTCGTCGTTCTCGGAGCCGGTCCCGGCGGGTACACCGCGGCTGTCCGCTCCGCCCAGCTCGGCCTGAAGGTCGCCGTCGTGGAGTCGAAGTACTGGGGCGGGGTCTGCCTGAACGTCGGCTGCATCCCCTCCAAGGCCCTGCTGCGCAACGCGGAACTCGCGCACATCTTCACCAAGGAGGCCAAGACCTTCGGCATCAAGGTCGAGGGCAAGGTCACCTTCGACTACAGCGAGGCGTTCAAGCGCAGCCGCACCGTCGCCGACGGCCGGGTCAAGGGCGTCCACTACCTGATGAAGAAGAACGGCATCACGGAGTACGACGGCCGCGGCACCTTCGTCGACGACCACACCCTCCAGGTGGCCCTGAACGGCGGCGGCTTCGAGGTCGTCACCTTCGACCACTGCATCATCGCCGCCGGTGCCAGCACCCGGCTGCTGCCCGGCACCAGCCTGAGCGACCGTGTGGTGACCTACGAGGAGCAGATCCTCACCGAGGACCTTCCGGGCAGCATCGTCATCGCGGGTGCCGGCGCGATCGGGGTCGAGTTCGCCTACGTGCTGCACAACTACGGCGTGCAGGTCACCATCGTGGAGTTCCTCGACCGGATGGTGCCGCTGGAGGACGCCGACGTCTCCGCCGAGCTGGCCAAGCAGTACCGCAAGCTCGGGATCCAGGTGCTCACCTCGACCCGGGTCGACTCGATCGACGACAAGGACCCGGCCGCCAAGGTCAAGGTCACCGTCACCGCCAAGGACGGGCAGCAGCAGGTCCTGGAGGCGGACAAGGTCCTCCAGGCGATCGGCTTCGCGCCGCGCGTCCACGGCTACGGCCTGGAGAACACCGGCGTCAAGCTCACCGAGCGGGGCGCGATCGCGGTCGACGGCCGGGGCCGGACCAACGTCCCGCACATCTTCGCCATCGGTGACGTCACCGCCAAGCTGATGCTGGCGCACGCCGCCGAGGCGATGGCCGTGATCGCGGCCGAGACGATCGGCGACGCGGAGACCATGGAGGTGGACTTCGCGATGATCCCGCGCGCGACCTACTGCCAGCCGCAGATCGCGAGCTTCGGCTACACCGAGGCGCAGGCCCGCGAGCTGGGGCACGACGTCAAGGTCTCCAAGTTCCCGTTCACCGCCAACGGCAAGGCGCACGGCCTCGGGCACCCGATCGGCTTCGTCAAGGTCATCAGCGACGGCACCCACGGCGAGCTGCTCGGCGCCCACCTGATCGGTCCCGAGGTCACCGAGCTGCTGCCGGAGCTGACGCTGGCCCAGCAGTGGGACCTCACCGTGCACGAGGTCGCCCGCAACGTGCACGCGCACCCGACGCTGGGCGAGGCGGTCAAGGAGGCGATCCACGGGCTGGCCGGTCACATGATCAACATGTGATCAGCCCGTTGAACAGCCGGGTCCGTCCGGCGGGGATCCTCCCGCCGGACGGACCCGTCGTGTTTCCGGCGGCCGGTGACGCGTCCGGCCGGTGACCGGTCCGGTTGGTGACCGGTCCGGCCGGTGGCGGTGGCGGTGCCGGTGGCGGTGCCGGTGGCGGTGGCGGTCGCCGGAGCGCCGGAGCGCCGGCGGCAGGTCCGGCCGCTCGTGGCGATCAGAGCGCCGGTGACGGCGGCCGTTCGAAGAAGGACTCCAGCACCACGGTGGCCCGGGTCCCGTTGACGCCCTCGATCGCGTAGAGCCGGCGCAGCACGTCCTGGAGCTGCTCCGTCGTCGGCGTCCGCACCTTGACCAGTACCGACGCGGCGCCGGCGATGATGTGGGCCTCCTCGATCTCGGGGATCGCGGCGAACGCCCCGGCCGATTCGCCCATCCACGCGGACGAGTCGACCATCACGAACGCCAGCACCCCGAGGCCGAGCGCCTTCGGGTCGACCTCCACCGTCGTGCGGCGGATCACACCGCGTTCGCGCAGTTTGCGCACCCGCTCGTGGGCGGCGGCGGTGGAGAGCCCCACGGCGCGGCCGAGTGCCGCGTAGGCCTGGCCCGCGTCCTGCTGGAGCAACGCCACCAGGGCCCGGTCGGTGTCGTCCAGATTTTCGATCGCCATGGCAGAACCATACCTGGTCCTGCCATACTCATGATCATCGGAATCACATTCGGCTGTTTGCGATAGGACATGAATGATGTCTGGTCATATCGAGTTCGGGTTGTACGAGATCCTGGACGACCGCTTCCGCCCCTGCACCTACGGGGACACCCGGCTCGAGCAGCTGCACGGCGACTGCCGCTGGGCCGAGGGTCCGCTCTACCTGCCCGCCTGGCGGCAGCTGGTCTGGAGCGACATCCCCAACGACCGGATCCTGCGCTGGGACGAGGCCACCGGAGCGATCAGTACCTTCCGTCCGGTGGCCGGGCACAGCAACGGCAACACCCTCGACCGCGAGGGCCGTCTGATCACCTGTGAGCAGGGAAACCGGCGTGTCACCCGGACGGAGCACGACGGGACCGTCACCGTCCTCGCGAGCCACTACGGCGGCAAGCGGCTCAACTCGCCCAATGACGCGGTGGTCCGCTCGGACGGGGCGATCTGGTTCTCCGATCCGGACTTCGGCATCACCAGCGACTACGAGGGTCACGCCGCCGAGAGCGAGATCGGCGCCTGCAACCTCTACCGGATCGACCCGGGCAGCGGCGAGGTCCAGCTCGCCGCCGACGGCTTCCGCGGCCCCAACGGGGTCCTGCTCTCCCACGACGAGCGGCGCCTCTACGTCTCCGACAGCCGTGCCGGGCACATCCGTGCCTTCGACATCCGCGAGGACGGCACCCTGGGCGGGGGTGACGTCCACATCGAGGGCGGGGACAGCCGCTTCGACAACATCCGCTTCGACCGGGACGGACGGCTCTGGGCCGCGGCGTTCGAGAACGGCATCCACTGCTACGCCGAGGACGGCACCCTGATCGGTCGCATCCTCGTCCCCGAGCCCGTCTCCAACCTCACCTTCGGCGGTCCCAAGCACAACCGCCTCTTCATCACCGCCACCACCTCGCTGTACTCGCTGGTGACCTCGATGACCGGCGCCCACCGGGTCCCCCGCCGCGCCTGACGCGGCCCCGGTGCGACGTGCCGCGTCGCACCGGGCCGCGGACCCCGCGTGGAGCGTGGATCCCGCTCGCAGCTCCGGGTCCACCCCCGCTCGGACCGCCGCCCCCGTCAAGGTGCCGTCAAGGCGGGGCCGGTTCGCGTACGCCCTGCGTCAAGAGCCGGTGCGGAACGCGACCGGCGGGGGTGGACTGGAGCTGCGAGCGGGACCGGCCGAGGCCCCGCCGCGACCGGAAGGACGACGACCCGTCATGACCGAGTTCCAGGTGATCTCCGACGACCCCCGCAACCGCCGGCTGTCCGGCGCCGCCGACGAGGCCCTGCTGCGCCGGCTGCTGCAGGGCACCGTTTTCGACCCCGGGTCCGGCGCGGCCGCCGCGACGGTGGCGGAGCGCGCGCCCGAGGAGCGGCGGGCGGGCTCCGCGCACTGCCGCCACGCGATGCACTACGAGGACTGAGCACCCGTCGGCAGGCCTGCCGAGCCGCCGAAACGCCGCCCTCCCCTTCCGCTCTGTTCCGACCAGGAGCACCGTGTGACGACCACCCTGCGCACCCCCCAGTCCCCCCAGTCCCCCCGGCCCACTCAGTCCTCCCGTGCCTCCCGAACCTCCCACTCCTCCCCGTCGCCCGCCGCTCCGCTCGGCAGCCCGTGGCCCGCTTCCGCCCGCCCCGGTCCGAACGGCGATCTGCTGATCGGCGGTGTCGGGCTGGCCGAGGCCGCCGACCGCTTCGGCACCCCGCTCTACGTCCTCGACGAGCAGGAGTTCCGCGACCGCGCCCGGGCCTTCCGCCGGGCCCTGCCGACGGCCGAGGTCTGCTACGCCGCCAAGGCCTTCCTGTGCAGCGCGGTGGTGGACTGGGCCGCCGAGGAGGGACTCGGCCTCGACGTCTGCTCCGCGGGCGAACTCCGCCTGGCCGCTGCCGCCGGTTTCCCGCCCGAGCGCGTCCTGCTGCACGGCAACGCCAAGACTCCCGAGGAACTGCGCCTCGCCCGCCGGCTGCGGGTCGGCCGGATCGTCGTCGACGGCGCCGCCGAGATCCCCCGGCTGGCCGCCCTGGCCGGGCCGGACGCCCCGCAGCGGGTCCTGGTGCGGGTCCTGCCGGGGGTCGCCGCCGGGCACCACCGCGCGGTGCGCACCGGCGTCGACGGCCAGAAGTTCGGCTTCCGGATCGACGGCGGGGACGCCGCCGACGCGGTCGCCCGGATCCTCGGCCAGCCCGGCCTGCGGCTCACCGGCCTGCACTGCCACCTGGGCTCCCAGATCACCGAGGCCGGACCCTACCTCGCCGCCGTCGACCGGCTGGTCGGGCTCCTCGCCGAGATCCGCGACCGGCACGGCGTCGAACTTCCCGAGCTCGACCTCGGCGGCGGCCACGGTGTCCGCTACCTCGCCGGGGACGCCGAGCTGGACCCGGACCGGTTCGCCGCCGAAGTCACCACCCGGCTCGCCGCCCGCTGCGCCGAACACGGCCTCGCCGTCCCCCGGCTGCTGCTGGAGCCCGGCCGGGCGATCGCGGCTCCGGCCGGGGTGGCGCTCTACCGCGTCCTGTCGGTCAAGCGCGGCACGGACGGACGGGCCTTCGCGGCCGTGGACGGCGGCATGAGCGACAACCCGCGCCCCGCCCTCTACGGCTCCGCCTACCAGGTCCGGACGGTCGGGCGGCCGGCCGACGGCCCGACGGCGACCTTCGACGTGGTCGGCAGGCACTGCGAGGCCGGTGACGTCCTGGTGCACGGGGCCGCGCTCCCGGCCGACCTGCGCCCGGGGGACCTCCTGGCCGTTCCGGCCGCCGGCGCCTACCAGCTCTCGATGGCCTCCGGCTACAACCTGGTCGGCCGGCCGCCGGTCGCCGCCGTGCGGGAGGGGCGGCTGCGGCTGCTGGTCCGGCGGGAGACCGTCGAGGACTTCCGCGCCCGGGAGGTCGGCCGCTGACTCGTCGGCCGCCGACTCCGTGGGGGGCCGCTGCCCCCTTCGACGGCCGCTGTGCCGGTGACCGACCGGCGCGCCGGGCCCGGGAGCGGATCCGTTCCCGGGCCCGGAAATCCAGGTGCGCCCGGGCCGACTCCCGCCGCACACTGGGCCGGTCACGCACCGTCGCCGCGAAGGAGCCCCGTGCAGGGTGCAGTCAGCGTCTCGCCCGCCCAGATCCCCGAACTGCTGCTCGGTCTGGCCACCGTCCGCCCGGTGTTCCTCTGGGGCGCCCCGGGGATCGGGAAGTCCTCCCTGGTCAGGGAGTTCGCCGGGGCACTCGGTCTGGAGTGCGTGAGCCTGGTCGGCACCCAGCTCGCCCCGGAGGACCTCATCGGCGTGCCGCAGCTCACCCCCGAGGGCCGCTCCCGCTTCTGCCCGCCCGAGCAGATCGCCCGCGACCAGCCCTACTGCCTGTTCCTGGACGAGCTCAACGCGGCGTCGCCGGACGTCCAGAAGGCCTTCTACTCGCTGATCCTGGACCGCCGGATCGGCTCCTACGAGCTTCCGCCCGGCTCGATCGTGATCGGCGCCGGGAACCGTGCCACCGACGGCGCGCTCGCCCGCCCGATGGCGTCCGCCCTGGTCAACCGCATGGTCCACGTCCATCTCCGGGCCAGTGCCGAGGACTGGCTGCGCTGGGCGGGCGGCGCCGGCATCCACCCCTGGATCGTCGACCACCTCACCGACCGGCCCGACCACCTGTGGTCCGCGCCGCCGAAGACCGAGGAGCCGTTCTCCACCCCGCGCGCCTGGCACATGCTCTCCGACGCGCTGCACTCCTTCGGGCCCACCCTGGACGAGGGGACGCTCAAGGTCGTTGCCCACGGGCTGCTCACCGCCCAGCACGCGATCGCCTTCTGCGGCTACGCGAAGATCGTCCGCAACTCCTACGGCCTGGAGGCCATCCTCAAGGGCGACGCGCGCTGGCCGCACCGGGTGGAGGACCGCGACCTGCTCTACTACCTCGCCGACGCCTTCCGCAGCCGACTCGTCAAGGAACTGCCCGCGCAGAAGGAGCACGCCTCCGGGGCGCAGCGGCAGACGGCGTTCCGGGCGAAGTCGCTGCTGGTCCAGCTGGCCGAGATCTCGGTGGAGGTCGCCCGGACCGTGATCGCCGACGGTGCGGACGGCATTCCGGTGCTGCCCGCCTGGTTCCTGATCGAGGCCGCCCGGGACATGCCCCGGTTGGTCGAGGCCCGCCGGTGAGGCGCGCCCGGGCCGACCGCGGGGAGCCGGACCCGGGTACCGAGGCGTTCGCGGAGGGTGTCCGGCTGCTCCGCCGCAATCCGGCCCTCGCCGCCCTGCGCGCCGACATCTGCCGCACCCAGGACTGCGAGGCCGCTCCGCCGGACGGCTGGGTGGTCGCCGACTCCAACGGCACCCTGCACGTCAACCCGCGCCGCCGGGCCGAACCCGAGGAGTGGGCCTGGGTGCTGGCGCACGCCCTGCTGCACCTGGGCCTCGGCCACCTCCCGGGCGCCCGCGGCACCCGGACCCGGCCCGACGCCTTCGAGTCCGCCGCCCGCTGCACCGTGGTCAACCGCTTCCTCGCCACCTTCCCGGTCGGCCGCGCCCCGGTCGTCCTCCCGCAGGAGTACCCGGGCGGCGGCGAGGAGGAGTTGGCCGCCCGGTGGCGCCGCGACGGCCTGCCCGCGCCCGCGGTCGCCGGGACCGCGGGAACGGCCGGAACCGCCGAGCAGGACCAACTGCTGCTGGAGTGGCGCGGCCACGGGCCGCCCGAGGACTGGACGGTGGAGTTCGCGGCCGCGCTCACCCGCACCATGTCCGCCGCCATGGACCGGGC
Source organism: Kitasatospora sp. NPDC089913 (assembly GCF_044748625.1). NCBI lineage: Bacteria > Bacillati > Actinomycetota > Actinomycetes > Kitasatosporales > Streptomycetaceae > Kitasatospora > Kitasatospora sp. NPDC089913. The sequence goes on from NZ_JBIVGI010000003.1 coordinate 89,549, forward strand.
CGGCGGACGGTTCGACGCCGATACCGGCGAACGCCTCCCCGAGCGACCCTGGACGAGGGCGCTCAACTGGTTCGTCTCCTCGTACCCGCTGCTCGGCGTCGTCGCGGCCGGCCTCACCGTGGTGGCCGACGCCGAACTGGCCCGGGCCCACGACATCGCCGTCGCCGCCGTCGACAGCGAGGTCGGGGAGATCTACGTCAACCCGCTGCGCCGCTACTCCGACGAGGAGTGGCGGTTCGTCCTCGGCCACGAGATCCTGCACGCCGCCCTGCGGCACGGCGAGCGCCGCGGCGGCCGGGACCCGTTCCTGTTCAACGTCGCCGCCGACTACGTCATCAACGGCTGGCTGCTGGAGATGGGCGTCGGCGAGATGCCGGACGGGCTGCTGCACGACCCGCGGTTGAAGGGGCTGTCGGCCGAGGAGGTGTACGACCGGATCGTCCGCGACCGGCGCCGGATCCGCCGCCTCGCCACCCTGGCGGGGAAGAACCGCCCGGACGTCCTCGGCGAACGGCTGGGACCGCCGCGGGACTTCGTGGACCTCGACGACTTCTACCGGCGCGGCCTCCAGCAGGGCTTCGAGCTGCACGGGCGCGAACGCGGCCTGTTGCCGGCCGGGTTGGTCGAGGAGGTCCGTGCCCTCGCCCACCCGCCGCTGCCGTGGGACGCGCTGCTGGCGCGCTGGTTCGACGAGTTCGTGCCCCGGCCGGAGCCGGTGCGCAGCTACGCCCGCCCGGCGCGCCGGCAGTCCGCCACGCCGGACATCCCCAGGGCGGGCCGCCACCACCCGGAGGAGGAGGTGCCGCGCTGCACCTTCGGGGTCGTCCTGGACACCTCCGGTTCGATGGACCGGTCGCTGCTCGGCAAGGCGCTCGGCGCGATCGCCTCCTACGCCGCCGCCCGGGACGTACCGGCGGCGCGGGTGGTGCACTGCGATGCCGCCGCGCACGACGCCGGGTACCTCCCGGTGGAGGAGATCGCCGGGCGGCTCCGGGTGCACGGGCGGGGAGGCACCGTGCTCCAGCCGGGCATCGACCTGCTGGAGCGGGCCGAGGACTTCCCGCCCGGCGCACCCGTGCTCGTGATCACCGACGGCGAGTGCGACGTGCTGAGGCTGCGCCGTGAGCACGCCTTCCTCGTCCCGCGCGGTGCCGTGCTGCCGTTCACGGCGCGCGGCCCGGTGTTCCGGATGAGCCGGGACGCTCCCGGCTGATCGTCGAGCGGCTCGGGCGAGAAGGCCCGCACCGTGGAGGGCAGCCCGCCTCGCGAGCCGCGCTTGCGACGTCCGGCGATGGTCGGCGGGGTGCGGGAACACCGCGTGGACCCCGTGTGGACCCCGTTGGACCCCGTTGGACCCCGTTGGACCCCGTGTGGACCCCCTCCGCTTCGGGAGGCCCCCGGCGGAATGTCAGTGCCGCGCGAGGGGTCCGGTTTCCGAGGGAGTGTCGGGAACGTCGGCGAACGGGCGTTCGAGTCGGAGCAGTCCGGGGACGGCGGCCAGCGAGGTGACGAGGAGGAACAGCCAGGGCCAGGCCGGGCCGTGTGCGAACAGCAGGGTGAGCAGGCCGGGGGCGAGTGCCTGGCCGAGGTTCCAGGAGAGTTGTTTGACCGCCAGGTACCGGCCGCGTCGTGCCGGATGGGCCAGCGCCACGCTCAACTCCTCCCGGCCGGGCGTGGCCACCGTCTCGGCCAGGTTGTAGACCAGCATCGCGACGACCAGCCCCGACAGCACCAGCCAGCGCGGACCGTCGGCCGGCAGGAGGGCGAAGAGCGCGAAGGCCGCGGCGTTGAGCCCCGCCCCGGCGGCCGCCGTCCGGGTCGGACGGTGGCCTTCCAGCAGGCGGGAGACCGGGCTCTGGGTCAGCACCACTTGGACGCCGTTGAGCACCAGCAGCGCGCCGGCCAGCGAGGCGTCCAGGTGCAGGGCGGCCGTCACGTGCACCGCGAGCAGGACGCTCAGCACCATCGAGGCCAGCACGGAGGACAGGTTCACCACCACCATGAGCAGGTAGCGGCGGTCCGCCAGCACCGCCCGGTAGCCGCCCGCCCCCTGGCCCGCCCCTTCGCGGACCCGGGCCGCTGCCCGGGTGGCGGGCGGTTCGGCCGGGGCGGGCCGCCAGCGGGCCAGCAGCACCGCCGCCGCCAGGTACGAGGCGGCGTTCAACGCCACCAGCACCCGTAGGCCGCCCGTCCCGCCGTCGCCGACCAGCAGTGCGCCGGCCGCGCCACCCAGGCCGAGCCCGGCATTGCGCAGGGTCTGCACCAGCGCGAACCAGCGGGTGCGCTCCCCGGCCGGGGCGGCCAGCACCACCAGCCCGGTGCTGGCGGTCCAGTACGCGGCCTGGCCGGCCTGGGCGAGCAGGCAGACCAGCACGATCAGCGAGGCACGGTCGGCGAGCAGGAAGCCCGCGTAGGCGAGCGCGGAGAGTGCGTTGGCCCAGGCGGCGACCGGCCGGGCGCCGTGGCGGTCGATCAGCGGGCCGACGACGGGGGCGACCGGCAGGGCCAGCAGCCGGGCGGCGGAGACCGCCGCGCCGACGGTGGTCAGCGACAGCGCCGTGGTGCGGGCGAAGAACACCAGGGTGAAGGCGAGCACCAGGCCGGTGCCCAGGCTGTCGATCAGGTGCGCGCCGATCAGTGGGCGGTGGCGGCCGGCCGAGGCGGGCAGTCCGAGGCGGTCCCGGAGCGGGACGGGGGTGGCGGTGGTCATGGGGCCAGGCTGCCTGCGATGATCGTCGGAGCCCATGGATTCGACACAGCTCGAATCCTCGCCACGCCGACCGTCGGGGAGCCGATGCTGACCTGGGAGTTCTCCGCGCAGGACCTGGCCCGCACCAGGTTCGCCCGCTCGCCGCTGTGCGAGCTGACCACGAGCGTCGAGGCGCTGAAGGACCCGGGCCGCAGCGCCGTCCACCTGCCCTGGGCCCGCCGGGCCCGCCGCGAACTCGCCGACGTGAGCTGGGAGCTGCTCTCCCAGCTGGTGCGGCTGCCGACGCGGTACGTGCCGGACTTCCTCACCCCGGTGCCGGTCGTCGGCAGCCCGACCCTGGCCGAGCAGTTGGCCGAGCTGACCGCGCTCGACCCGGCCGCCGTCCGCCGCGACCTGGACCGGATCGGCGGCGAACTCCCGCCACTGGTGGCAGAGCTGTACGCCGACCCGGTGGCCGGAACCCGGCGGCTGGCGGCCGAGGCGCAGGCCTACTGGCAGGCCGCGATCGCCCCGTACTGGGAGCGGATCGAACGCCTCGCCGAGGGCGAGATCCTGCGCCGGGCCCGGCAGTTGGCGGCGGACGGTCCGGCCGGACTCTTCACCGACCTGCACCCGTCGGTGAGCTGGGAGCACGACCTGCTGCGGATCGGCCACCGGCACGTGGACGCGCACCGCCGGCTGGACGGCGCGCGCGGACTTGTCCTGGTGCCCACCGTGTTCGCCTGGCCCGGGGTGTTCTCCCAGCTCAATCCGCCCTGGCAGCCCGGCCTGGTCTACCCGCCGCGCGGTGTCGCCACCCTCTGGGAGTCGGCCCCGCCCGCTCCGGCGGGCCTGGCCCGGGTGCTCGGCCGGGCCCGCGCGCGGCTGCTCGCCGAACTGGCGGCCCCTGCCACCACCACCGAACTCGCCGTCCGCACCGGCCTGTCCGCCCCCACCGTCTCGCACCACCTGGCCGCCCTGCACGACGCCGGCCTGGCCGCCCGCCACCGCACCGGCCGCAGCGTGCTCTACCTGCGCACGCCGGCGGCCGAACTGCTGTGCCGCGAACGGGGGTAGGGAACTTCCTTCCGATCCTCGGACCGTTGGTCCGGGTCGTGCCGTCGACTGCCGCGCAGTGGGCGCGGACAGGGCCGTTGTTGCCGGACCGGCACCACGCGATCGTTCCCGAGACGGGCCGACCACCATGATCCGCATCGCCGGCATCCACATCCGGCCCGCCCGGTGTTCCGGATGGGCCAGGGGCTGTCTCCGCCGGCCCCGCGCTCCCTCGGCGGCCTGCCGCGGGGCCGGGTTCAGGGGCGGGCCCGGGGATCGTGCACCCCGGCCCCGGCCCCTGGGCCGCCTTCGGGAGGGGCGGGCCCGGGGATCGTGCACCCCGGCCCCGGCCCCCGGGCCGCCTTCGGCCGTGAAGTGCCGTCGGATGTGATGGGCCGTCAGGCGGGGTTCCGGTCGGCCCCCGGAGTGCGGGGGAGGGGCCCGGCGCCGCGGTCCGGTGCGGCAGCGGCGCCCTGGCCGACCGGCCAGCCGTCGACGGTGGTGACGGTGCGGTGGTAGGGGCCGTCCGGGCCGGTGCTGCGGTAGTCCTCGGTGGCGCTGCCGGTGCGGACGGTGGTGTCGCCGTCGTGGCGGTGGGCGGTCGGGCGCAGGGTGTGGTCGACGGTGCTGCGTCCGGTGACCCGGTCGCCGGTCGCCGTGGTCGCCTCGCGGTGCTGCCCGAGGTCCATCGAGGTGATCTGGTCGGTGTTGCCGGCCGCGTCCTGGGTGTACCGGTAGCTGACGTCGAGCGGCTGGCTCTCGTGGACCGTGCTGGTGCGCCGGGGACCGGAGCCCCAGCTGGCGGTGGTCCGGGTGAGGTCGGTGCGGTTGCGCAGGGTCAGGTCGTTGCCGTTCGCACGGAAGCGCTGGGTGGAGCCGAACACGAGCTCGTCGCGGACCTCGGTGGTGATCCGGCCGTGCGAGGTCTGCAGCCAGCCCCGGGCGAGGTCGTGCCGGGCGGCGGTGACCGTCCAGTCGCCGCTGCCGCCGCCGTGGTCGCGGAGGGCGGTGGTGGTCGCGGCCTCCGGGGCGACCCGGTAGTCGGTGAGCCCGCCGGTGGTGCGGGCGGCGCCGTGGTCCACCTCGGCGAACAGGTTGACCTGGCCGGTCCAGAGGTCGTTGCTGCGGGCCTCGGCGGCGTTGACGGCGATCGCGACCCGGTGCGGCCGGCCGTCCACCAGCAGTCCGGCGTACGGGGTGAGGTCGAGCCGGTAGGCGGGCAGGTCGAAGGCGAGGATGCCGGGCGTGGGCCGCCACAGCAGCGGGTCCCAGCCACCGGTGTAGATCACGGGGTAGGGCCAGACCGCGCCGACCACCCGTCCGTCGACGCTCAGCCGCAGTTCGCGGAACGGGCCCTGGCCGCAGACGCCGGTCCCGGCGTTGGCGCGGGCGAACTCCTCGGGTGCGGAGGCGTAGGCGAACTCCTCGCAGGCGCCGCCCCCGCGCGCGTAGACCTCGGCGGTCAGGCGCTCCAGGTTGGGCGGGAAGGTGAGGTCGGTGCCGGCGCTCGTCGTCGCCCGGTCGAGTCCGAAGGGCCCGGTGGTGAGCAGCCGGTCGGCGGTCCTGGCGGCGGGCCAACGGGCGGAGGCGGTGTAGAACGTCAGGCTCGCGGAGATCCGGAACACGCCGGTGTAGGTGTCGTCCGTGACGTTGGCGAGGTCGAGCGCGAAGGGCTGCGGCCCGGCGGCGAACAGCGGTGCGTAGCGTGTGACATCACGTTCGAGCGCCCACTCGATGCCGTCCTTGGACGGTTCGGGGGTGGAGGAGAGCAGGACCTGCACGCCACCGACCCGGACGGTGAACAGCCGGTCGAACTGCCGTCCGGCGACCTGCCCGTGCAGGTCGAGCACGACCGCGGACCAGGGGCCGGCGCAGTCGGCGGGCGGGGTGACGGTGGTGTTGTAGGGCGTGTCCGGCGGGTTCCCGTAGCCGTTGCGGAACGGCTGGTCGTGCATCACCTCGACGGTGCAGGAGCGGGTGTCGGGCCGGGTGATCGGCTTCGCCGCGGTGAACGGGTCGTGGTAGTCGGTGCCGAAGTCGGCGTGGGCCGGACCGGCGGCCGTCAGCGCCCCGGCGAGGGCGAGGAGGACGGCGCCGGCCAGTCGGCCGGCTCGTCGGATCAGTGGATGGACGGCCAAGGGGGGCCCTCTCCCGGCCGACCGGAGGGTGGGGCGAGGACGGTCGGCGCGTTGCTCGTCGGACGGTTCCGGCATCCTCCCGAGCATGGCATGCAAGCGTCAAGTGATGGATGCTGCCCGGGAGCGCTCGGGAACCGGCCGGGGGCGATCGTGAGCGACCGGGGGACCACGGTGCCCGGGCGCCGCCCGGGCGGGAGGATGGCCCGGTGACCGACATCATCCTCGACCTCTGGCGGCAGCACCTCGGCACCGTGCCCGAGGAGGTGTGGGACCGCACCGATCTGACCGTCCTCGTCCTCGCGGACACCGGCATCACCGAAGTCCCGCCCCGGATCGGCCGGCTGCGCCGGCTGCGGACCCTCGACCTCGGGCACAACCGGATCACCGCCGTTCCGGAGGAGCTCGGCGACCTCGCCGGCCTCACCGACTTCCTCTACCTGCACGACAACGCGCTCACCGGGCTCCCGGCCGCCCTCGGCCGGCTGACGGCGCTCCGCTACCTCAACGTCGGCGAGAACCGGATCACCGAACTCCCCTCCGAGCTCGGCGCCATGACCGGCCTGGTCGAGCTGCGCGCCCAGCACAACCTGCTCACCGCGCTGCCGCAGTCGCTCGGCGGCCTGCGCGTACTTCGCGAACTCTGGCTGCGCGGCAACGCGTTGACCGGTCTGCCGGACTCCTTCGGCGGGCTGGCCGAACTGCGTGAACTCGAGCTCCGCGAGAACGCGCTCACCGAGGTGCCTCCGGCCCTGGCCGGCCTGCCCCGGCTGCGCCGACTGGACCTGCGCGGCAACCGGATCACCGCGCTGCCGGACTGGCTGGCGGACGGGGCGGCGGGGCTGCCCGCGCTGGAGAAGCTGGACCTGCGCTGGAACCCGGTCGAACCGGCGCCGCCGCTGCTCGCCGCCCTGGCGGAACGCGGCTGCGAGGTGCTGCGCTGAGGGGACCCGCGCGGACGGGTCCTCGGTCGGGAGGGGCTGCGCCGACAGGTCCTGCGTCGAGACGCCCTGTGTCGGGAGGAGCCGCGCCAGGAGGAACTGTGCCAGGAGAGCTGCGCCAGGAGGAGCTGCGCCGGGAGGGGCCGCGCCAAAAGGAACTGCGCCGGGACCGGACGGAAAACCGTTCGCCCGCCGTGGTGTTCGGCTGTTAGCGTGGACGGCATGAAGCGCGCTGCAGCCGTCCTCACGACGACGCCGGAGAGAGTCCCGGCGCGCTGACAGCTGAGCTGGTCCGAAGCCCCGGGGCGAGTGCCCCGGGGCTTCGCCGTACCGGTCCACTCGCCCGCACGCAGAGTGGAGACCCCATGAGCCACCCCGTCGTCCCCGCCCCCGATGCCGCCGCCCTTCCCGCCCCCGCGCCTGTTCCCGCGCCTGTTCCCGCGCCCCTTCCCGAGGCCGACCACCGGCGGCTGGGCCGCGCGCTCGGACTCTTCGACACCGACCCGCTGATCGGCTCCGGCCTCCCGTACTGGCTGCCCGACGGCGCCGCGGTCCGGCACACCCTGGAGGAGTTCGTCCGCGACCGCGAGCGGCGCGCCGGATACCGCCACGTGTACTCGCCCGTCCTCGGCAAACGCGAGCTCTACGAGATCTCCGGCCACTGGCAGCACTACCGGGACGACATGTTCCCGCCGATGGACCTCGGCGCCGAGCAGGTCGTCCTGCGCCCCAGCCTCTGTCCGCACCACGCCCTGATCTACCGCTCACGGCCCCGCAGCCACCGGGAACTGCCGCTGCGGATCGCCGAACTCGGCGGCATGTACCGCTCCGAACTCTCGGGCGTGCTCGGTGGACTGAGCAGGGTGCGGGCGATCCAGCTGAACGACGCGCACGTCTTCTGCACCCCCGAGCAGGCCGCCGACGAGGCGGTGGCCGCGCTGGAACTGATCGCCGAGGCGCACCGCGCACTCGGCATCCGGCCGGTCCGGTACCGGCTCTCGCTGCCGGGGGAGGGCGGCAAGTACGTGGCGGACCAGGCGCTCTGGGAACGCGCCACCGCGCTGCTGACCGAGGTGCTCTCCCGTTCCGGGGTGCCGTTCGAGGCGGCGGCGGGCGAGGCCGCGTTCTACGGGCCGAAGATCGACGTCCAGATCGCCGACGCGGCCGGGCGCGAGTCCACCCTCTCCACCGTGCAGATCGACTTCCACCAGCCGGAACGGTTCGGCCTGCGGTACATCGGACCGGACGGGGCGAAGCACCGCCCGGTGATGGTGCACCGCAGCGTCATCGGCAGCGTGGAGCGGGTGGTCGCCCATCTGATCGAGCTGTACGGCGGGGCCTTCCCGGCCTGGCTGGCACCGGTCCAGCTGGTGCTGCTGCCGGTGACCGAGCGTGAGCGGGTGCGGGCCGAGCAGCTCCGCGAGCGCTGTCTGGACCTCGGGCTGCGGGCCGAGGTGGCCGGGCCCGAGCGCGGCAGCCTGGGCGCGCGGATCCGGGAGGCCCGGCTGGTCCCGTACCAGGCGGTGCTCGGCCCGCGCGAGGCGGCGGACGACCTGCTCGCCCTGCGCCTGCGCGACGGCCGGCGGCCGGAACCACTGGCGGCGGGGGAGGCGCTGGCCCGGATCCGCGCGCTCGTCGGCGCGTGCGCCCAGGAGCTGTGGGACGGGCCGGGGGAGTGGCGGGGCGGTTCCTCTGGATGAGGCCGGGCGGCCGCCGCTGGATCCCCCCGTCCGCAGTCGTACACGTACGACTAGCGGCGCGCGCGGTGTGTCGGCCGGGCCGCCCGGCGCACCCGCCGTTCGAATGGGGGCGGCGGCCGTCCCCGGCCACCGCCGTCCCCCGTTCGCGCTCCTCCGGAGGTACCCCATGCGCCTCGCCCGCCGCATCACCGTCGCAGCCCTGACGGCCGGGCTGGCCCTCGGCGGGGTGGCGCTCGCCGCCCCCGCCACCGGCGTCACGCTGCGCCCGCTGCCGGTCCCGGACTCCCGGTACTGCACGGCCGCGGTCGGCCACTCCCCGGTCGCCGCCCGCCAGGTCGTCCCGCTGCACGGCCGGACCTGCTCCGCGCTCTACCACCTGGACGCCCCGCGCTAGGTCCTGTCCCTCGGACCCCGCCGGGCGGCCGCCGCCGCCCTCGCGCCGACCGCCCACCGCCCTCGCGCCGACGGCCCCGCGACGCCTGCGGCCCGTCCGCCCGTCCGCCCGGTACCGGGCACCCGGGCCGCGGGCGCCGCGGGGCGGTGCCGGATCGGCCCGTACGGACCGGGTGCCCGCCGGCGAGGGAGGCCGGCGCGGGTCAGTACGACTGGAGTTCGATCAGCCGGCCCTCGGGGTCCCGCAGATGGGCGGTGCGCAGCCCCGGCCCCCACTCGGGGCGGTCGGTGGGGCCGGCGACGGGGTCGGCGCCGTGGCGCCGGCAGAGGTCGAACGCCCGCCCGACGTCCTCGACCCGGAGCACCAGCATGGTGCCGTCCTGGGCGGCGGCCGGTTCGGCGGGCAGCGCGGCGGTGCCGACGGCGGCGGCGAGCATGCCCCGGTCGAACAGCGACAGTACGGCCTGACCGTCGAGGTCCCAGGTGGCGTACGGGCCGTCGGGCGTCCCCTTGACCAGGGCCGCGCCGGTCAGCGGCGGCAGGACGGCCCGGTAGAAGCCGAAGCAGGAGGGGAAGTCGGCGACGAGCAGGCGGTGGTACAGGGCGTCCATGGTCGGGGTTCCTCGCCTCGGGTGCTGGTGCTCGCGGTCACAGAATTATGGGTCGGCACCCACTATAGGGCAGCACCCTAGACTTCTCCCATGGCTTCAGAGGAACCCGGCTCCACCGCTCCCGCCCCCGGCGCTCCGCCGCCCGCCCGTGCGACCCCGCCGACCCTGCTGGACCTCAGCACCTATCTGCTGTCCCGGACCGGCAGGGCGGCCCGCTCCCGGCTCGCCGAACGCCTCGCCCGGCGCGGGCTGCGGCTGTGGGACATGGCGGTGCTCGCCGCGCTGGCCGACTTCGGCCCGCACGCGCAGCGGGACCTCGTGCGACGGCTGGGTGTCGACGCCAGCGACATGGCGAAGGTCGCCGACCAGCTGGCCCACGCCGGCTACGTCGAACGGGTCCGGGACGCCGCCGACCGCCGCCGGCTCTCGGTCACCGTCACGGACGCGGGGCGCGCGCTGCTCGCCGAGCTGCGCGCCGAGGCGCTGGCCGTGCAGGAGGAGGTGCTGGCGCCGTTGAGCGGGGCGGAGCGGCGGGTCCTGCACGAGCTGCTCGCCCGGATCCACGCGGAGCTGCCGGGCACCCCGTGATCCGCCCGGCCGCGACCGCTCGGTCCGCGGGGCCGCCGGTCCGTGGGTCGGAGAGTCAGCGGTCGAGCGGCAGCGGGCGGCGGGCGCCGGCGAACTCGCCGGCCCAGCGCGGCAGATCGAGGACGCCCTCGACCCGGGCCACCAGGGTGCCGGTGCGTTCCGCGTGGATCATCGCGCCGTCACCGGCCCAGAGGCCCACGTGGTGCAGGGGTGCGTCCGGGCGGGAGAAGAACAGCAGGTCGCCGGGGAGCAGGCCGGACCGGTCGACCGGGGCGGAGCGGTGGAACTGGGCGACGGTGTAGTGGCCGAGCTCCACCGCTCCGCCGCTGGCCCGGTACCAGCAGTGCAGGGAGAGTCCGCTGCAGTCGAAGCCGGTCGTGCTCTCGCCCAGGCACTTCCCGTCCAGGTAGCCGTTCTCCTCGTCGCAGAAACCGAGGCTCGGCCCCAGCCGGTCGCCGCCGCCCCAGGCGTACGGCACGCCGATCTGTGCGGCCGCCACGGCGGCGACCCGGAGGCCGAGCGGGAGTCCTGGGTCCTCCTCGCGGGGGCGGGCGGCGGCGGAACCGGCCCCCAGCGGGGCCAGGGCGGCCCCCAGGGCGACCCCCAGCAGTCCGCGGCGGCCCCAGCCCCCGGTGGTGTGCGGAAACGGCACGGCAGCCCCCTCGGTCGTCGGCGAACCACCAGGATCCCGGTTCGGGCTCCCGCGCCGCCATCACCCGCAGAGGTGAATTCCCGGCCGACGGGGCCCGGGGTGCCCGGGGCGGCGCGGTAAATCGATTGACGGTCCCGGCCCCGGCTTCGAACGATGGCTCCGACAGCACCGAACGACCGTCCGGGAGGCACCCATGAGCAGCGCCGTCAGGCTGATCCGCAACCACCGGCTCACCCAGGCCGTCGACTACGCCTACGCGGCGGCCGTCGACGCGCCGGTCCGCTCGCTCTGGCTGGCCGGCGCCTGCCCGCTGGACACCGAGGGGCGCACGGTGGCGGTGGGCGACTACGCGGGCCAGGCCCACCAGGTGATGCGGAACCTGCTCACCGTGCTGGAGGACGAGGGCGCCGCACTCACCGACCTGGTGCGCACCACGGTCTACGTGGCCTCCTCCCGGCAGAGCGACCTGGTGGCGGTCTGGGAGGTCTACCGCGAGTACCTCGGCGAGCACGACGTGCCGAGCACCCTGCTGGGGGTCTCCGTGCTCGGCTACCACGACCAGCTGGTGGAGGTCGAGGCGGTCGCGGTGCTGGACCGGGCCGAGGCGGGGTGAGCGAGCGGCACCGGGCCGGGCCGGTGGAGCCCGGCCGCTCCTTCGGCCGGTCGCCGCCCGGGAGTTCGGCCCGAGCGTGTCCGGGGCGCCCCCGTCGAAGCCCGGTCGCATCCCCGTCGCAGCCCCGTCGAATCCCCGGAGCGCCCCGAGCACGCCCGGGAGGTACGTCAGTGAGCGGGCCCCGGCCCCGGGTCGGTCCCGGGGTGTGCGTCCGGAGTGGACCGCACGGTCGGTATTCTCTGACAGCCCGTGCGCGGGTGCCCCCGCCGATGCGGAAGTCGGGGCGTTTCCGTGCCCCGGGTAAGATACGGGCTGTTTGGTTTTGTTTCGGTGCTGGTGTGGTGGGGGTGGTCGGGGTGGTACGACAGGAACGGGCGCTGCGGACGCGGCGGCTGATTCTGGAGGCCGCGGCCTCGGTGTTCGACGAGTTCGGTTACGAGCGGGCGACCATCGGTGAGGTCGTGTCCCGGGCCGGGGTGACGCGGGGCGCCGTCTACTTCCACTTCGCCTCGAAGCGGGAGCTCGCGCAAGGGGTGATCGAGGGGCAGTTCGAGGCCGAGGCGGTGCCGGAGCGCTCCTGCAAGCTCCAGGAGTTCGTGGACACCGGGATGGTGGTCACGCATCTGGTGCCCATCGATCCGCTGGTCAGCGCGGCTGTCCGGCTCTCGGTGGACCAGGGTGCCGACAAGCAGATGGGCATCGACGCGGCGCCCGGCTGGATCTCCCGACTGGAGCGGCTGCTGGTCGACGCGGGCGAGCGCGGCGAACTGCTGCCGCACGTGGTGCCGGCCGACACGGCCGGGCTGATGACGGCCTCCTGGGTCGGTGTGCAGCTCCAGTCGCAGCGGTTCACCGGTCGCGCCGACCTGGCCGTGCGGGTCTCGACGCTCTACCGGCACCTGATGCCGAGCGTGGCCGTCCCCGGTGTGCTCGCCTGTCTGGACCTGGCCCCGGACCGGGGTGCGCGGGTCTACGCCGAGATGACGGCGACCCGGGAGGCCGCGGTGCGTGAGGCGGCGGACGCCGCCGGCCCGGATGGCGACCGGGCCGACGACGCGGGCTGACGCGGGCCGAGGCGGGCCGAACACGTCGATCCGCCGTCACGACCCTTCGCCCGCGCGGAAGGTGACGGCGGCGAAGCATACGGCGCGTCCGGTTTTCCCCACGGCCGCCCCTTCCCGGGCGACTGCGGAGCGTAGCCGCACCGGCCGCGTCAGTTCGGTGCCGGGCGGCCGTCGAGGGCGCGCAGCGCGTCCAGGACGTCCAGGCCGAGCTCCGGGTCGGCGTTCTCGGGGAGGCTGACCGAGACCCTGGTCGCCAGGCCCGCGTAGCGGCGGTGGACCTCCCGGGCGGCCTCCTCGACGGTGCCCGCGACGGCGAAGGTGTCGAAGACCCGGTCGTCGATCAGCGCGGCCATCTCCGGCCAGCGCCCGCGCAGCGACAGGCGGTGCAGTTCCTCGTGCAGGTCCTCCCAGCCGTGCTGGGCGAGCACCGGCCGGTAGGCGGGCGTGGAGGCGTAGAAGGCGAGCCGCTCCCGGACGGAGGCGCGGTGGGCCCGCAGTTCCTCCTCGGTGCGGCCGGTCGCGGTGAGCACGCTCCCGACGACCTCGAACGGCCGTCCGGTCCAGGCCGCTCCCGCCGCCTCGGCCGCGCCGCGCTCCTCGGCCAGCGCCGGCAGCACCTGCCGGGTCAGGTAGTCGACCGAGGTGAACGGGTGGCTGAGGAAGCCGTCGGCGACCGCCCCGGCGGCGCGCACCATCAGCGGGCCGACCCCGGCCAGCAGGATCCGCGGCACCCCGGCCGGGACCGGGTCGGGGGCGAAGACCGGCGTCATCACCGTGTGGGTGTAGAAGTCCCCCCGGAAGCGCAGACGGTCGCCGGTCTGCCAGCTGTGCCAGATCGCCCGCACCGCGTGCACGTACTCGCGCATCCGCGCGGCGGGCCGGTCCCAGGGCATCCCGAAGCGCTTCTCGATGTGCGGCTTGACCTGCGAGCCGAGCCCGATCACGGCCCGGCCGCCGGACGCCGCGTGCAGCCCCCAGGCCTGGTAGGCGAGCGTCATCGGGGTGCGGGCGAGGGCGACCGCCACGCCGGTGGCGAGTTCGATCGAGCGGGTGCGGTCGGCGGCCCGGGCCAGCTGGAGGAACGGGTCGTAGGCGGTCTCGGAGACCACCAGGCGGTCCGCGCCCCGTCGTTCGGCCCGCTCGGCGGCGTCGAGGATGCCTGCCGGATGTCCGGGGGCGAGGGCGTCGAGGAGGAGGGCGGGGGCGTGCGGACGGTCCATGCGGTGGGGCTCCTGGTGCGGCGGGCGGGGTCCGTCGGGGCCGGGCGCCCGGCGGTGGTGGGTCAGGGGCGGGGCCAGGGCCGGCCGTCGAGGCGCTCGATGCCGGTGTTGAAGCGCCGCAGGAAGTCGGCGAAGGTCCGGACGTCCTCGGCGGGCCAGTCGGCCATCACCAGGTCGAGGGCGTGGGCGTGCGCGGCGCGGTCCTCGTCGAGGCGGCGTTCGCCCTCCTCGGTGGTGCGGAACTTGCGGGCCATCCCGCCGTCCGGGTCGGGGATCCGTTCGACCAGCCCGGCCCGGGTCATCGCGGCCGTCTGCCGGTTGAGGGTGGAGGCGTCCAGTCCGAAGGCGTCGCTGAGTTCGCCGATCGACATCGGGCCCTGCATCCGGATCCGGCTGAGCAGGATGTAGGCGCTGCGGTCGAGCCGGCTGCCCTCCGGCCGGGCGCCGGCCGGGCTCAGGTAGTGGTGCCGGCTGAGCACCATGTACTCGAACGCCACCTCGTCTGTGGGCCCGCTCATGATGCCGTCCTTCCCGTCCCTGATTCCGGGGCGCTGACCTGCGGTGTTTGCGCACAGTATGGCAGGCGGTCGCTCATCGGCACTGATGTGCACGATACATATTATGTGTACTCTGCATATGAACATCGAACCGTCCTGCCCGACGACCGGAACCGAGGAGCCCCCGCTCATGGCCGCCCCACAGACCACCGCCCCCGACCGGACCCGGGGAGTCGTCGCCACGCTCGCCCTCACCGGCACGGTGGCGGCGATCATGCAGACCCTGGTCACCCCGCTGATCGGCGAGCTGCCGAGAATCCTGGACACCTCCCCCTCCAACGCCTCCTGGGTGATCACCGCGACCCTGCTCTCCGCCGCCGTGTTCGTGCCGATCAGCGGCCGCCTCGGCGACCTGTTCGGCAAGCGGCGGATGCTGCTGGCCTGCTGCGTCCCGCTGCTGCTCGGCTCGGTGGTCTGCGCGCTGACCTCCTCGGTGCTGCCGATGATCGCCGGGCGCGGCCTCCAGGGCATGGGCATGGGGGTGGTGCCGCTCGGCATCAGCCTGCTGCGCGACGTGCTGCCGCCCGAGCGGCTCGGCTCCGCGATCGCCCTGGTGAGCGCCTCGATGGGCATCGGCGGCGGCCTCGGCCTGCCGATCTCGGCGGCCGTCGCCCAGTACACCAGCTGGCGGGCGCTGTTCTGGGGCGCGGCCGTTCTGACGGTGGCGGTCGCGGTGATGATCCGCCTCCTGGTGCCCGCGCCCACCACCCGGCCGGCCGGCGGGCACTTCGACGCGGTCGGGGCGCTCGGCCTCGGCGCCGGCCTGGTCTGCCTGCTGCTGCCGGTCTCCAAGGGCGGTGACTGGGGCTGGACCGACGGAACCACGCTCGGCCTGTTCGCGGCCGCGGTGGTCCTGCTGCTCGCCTGGGGCGTCTGGGAGCTGCGCCTCGCCGAGCCACTGGTCGACCTGCGGGTGACGGCCCGGCCGAGGGTGCTGCTGACCAACGCGGCGTCGGTCCTGGTGGGCTTCGGGATGTACGCGCAGGCGCTGATCGTGCCGCAGCTGCTCCAGCTGCCGGAGGCCACCGGGTACGGGCTCGGCCAGTCGATGCTGGCGATGGGGCTGTGGATGGCGCCGTCCGGCCTGATGATGATGGTCGTCTCGCCGTTCGGCGGCCGGCTCTCGGCGGCGCGCGGTCCCAAGTTCACCCTGGTCGCCGGGGCGCTGGCGATCTCGGCCGGGTACGGGCTGTCGATGGTGCTGATCGGGTCCACCTGGGGCGTGCTGGTGGTGACGCTGATCTGCAACGCCGGTGTGGGTCTCGCGTACGGTGCGATGCCGGCGCTGATCATGAGCGCGGTGCCGCTCTCCGAGACGGCCTCGGCGAACAGCTTCAACAGTCTGATGCGCTCGCTCGGCACCTCGGTCTCCGCGGCCGTGGTCGGCGTCGTGCTCGCCCAGCTGACCACCACCGTGGGCGGGCACGTGCTGCCTTCCGAGACCGGCTTCCGGGTGGGTCTGCTGATCGGCTGCGGGGTGGCCCTGGCCGCCGCGGCGGTGGCCGCCGCCGTGCCGGCGCCGCCGCTCCCCGCGGTACCGGGGACCGCCGCCGCCCAGGAGTCCGCTGCCGCCCAGAAGTCCGCCGCCGCCCAGGAGTCCGCCGGGGCGGCCGGGGCGGCCGGTGCCGCTCCCGCCCAGGACGGCACCCGCACCTGATCGGGCGCGGGCCCGACCGAGTGCGGGTCCGACCGAGTGCGGACCCGATCGGGTGAGTGCCCGGCGCGTGCGCCGGTCCTCCCCGAGCCGGGCGGGTGAGCATACCGAGGGACAAGTCACCCCCCGAGGAAGGGATTTCGCCATGGGTCGGGCTCTGATCGTGGTCGACGTGCAGAAGGACTTCTGTGAGGGCGGCAGCGTCCCGGTGAAGGGCGGCGCCGGGCGGGCCGGTGCCATCGCCGAGCTGGTCCGCACGGCGGACGGCGAGTACAGCTGCGTCGTCGCCACCCGCGACCACCACATCGACCCGGGCCCGCACTTCTCCGACCACCCGGACTTCCGGGACTCGTTCCCGGTGCACTGCGTGGTCGGCAGCGAGGGCGGCGAGTTCCACCCCGACTTCGCCCCCGCCGTGGCCGAAGGGGCGGTCGACGAGGTGTTCTTCAAGGGTGCCCGGTCCGCGTCGAAGAGCGGCTTCGAGGGCTTCGCCGCGGACGGCACCCCGCTGGCCGACTGGCTGCGCGCCCGCGGCGTCGAGGGCGTCGACGTCGTCGGCATCGCCACCGACCACTGCGTCCGGGCCACCGCCCTGGACGGGGCGAAGGCGGGCTTCGCGGTCCGGGTGCTGCTCGACTACACGGCGGGGGTCGCCGCCGGTACCACCGCCACGGCGCTGGGCGAACTCCGGGACGCCGGGGTCGAGCTGACGGGCACCCCGGTGGTCCTGGCCTGAGCCGCGGCGTTCCGTTCGGGGCCCCGGGCCCGGCAGGCGCGGCAGACGCGGCGGGCCGGCGGGGCAGGCCGGGGGGCCGACCCGAACCGCGTGACGGGGGGTGGTGGTCTGCGTAGACTCGGTCGCCCTGTGCCCGGACGAGTCCTGGAGCCGTTGCCATGACCCCGCCCCCTCCCGTGCCCGCTCCCAGCATCAGCGCCGGCAGTACCTCGGTGCCGCTGCTGGAGCACACCATCGGCGTCGCGCTCGACCGCGCGGTGGCCGCGTTCCCGGACCGGGAGGCGCTGGTGGACCTGCCGAGCGGGCGCCGCTGGACCTACCGGGAGCTGGCTGCCGAGGTGGACCGGATCGCGCTGGGGCTGCTGGGCCTGGGAGTCGGGGCCGGCGACCGGGTCGGCATCTGGGCGCCGAACTGCCCCGAGTGGGTGTTCACCCAGTACGCCACCGCCCGGATCGGCGCGATCCTGGTGACCGTCAACCCGGGCTACCGCGCGCACGAGGTCGAGTACGTGCTGCGGCAGGCGGGGATCCGTACGGTGGTGGCCGCGGCGGGTTTCAAGACCTCCGACTACGCGGCCATGCTCGCCGAGGCCGGCCCGCGCTGCCCCGGCCTGCGGGACGTGCTGCTGATCGGCTCCCCGGAGTGGCGGGAGCTGGCGGCGGCGGGGGAGCGCGGCGACCGGGAGCGGCTGGTGGCGGCCGGCGCCGGACTCGGCGCCCACGACCCGATCAACATCCAGTACACCTCGGGCACCACCGGCTTCCCCAAGGGCGCCACCCTGTCGCACCACAACATCCTCAACAACGGCTACTTCGTCGGGGAGTTGTGCGGTTACACGGAGGCGGACCGGATCTGCGTCCCGGTGCCCTTCTACCACTGTTTCGGCATGGTGATGGGCAACCTGGCGGCGCTCTCGCACGGGGCCTGCGTGGTGGTCCCGGCCCCGGCCTTCGACCCGGCGGCCACCCTGCGCGCGGTGGCGGCCGAACGCTGCACCTCGCTCTACGGCGTGCCGACCATGTTCATCGCCGAGCTGAACGACCCGGGCTTCGCCGAGCACGACCTGTCGAGTCTGCGCACCGGGATCATGGCCGGCTCACCGTGCCCGATCGAGGTGATGAAGCAGGTCGTCGACCGGATGGGCATGCGGGACGTCTCCATCTGCTACGGCATGACCGAGACCTCCCCGGTCTCCACCCAGACCAGGGCCGAGGACCCGCTGGAGCGGCGGGTGTCCACCGTCGGCCGGGTCGGTCCGCACCTGGAGGTCGCGGTGGCCGACCCGGAGACCGGCCTGACCGTGCCGCGCGGCACCCCGGGCGAACTCCGCACCCGGGGCTACTCGGTCATGCTCGGCTACTGGGACCAGCCGGACCGCACCGCGGAGGCGGTCGACGCCGAGGGCTGGATGCACACCGGCGACCTCGCGGTGATGGACGAGGAGGGGTATCTCAACATCACCGGCAGGCTCAAGGACATGGTGATCAGGGGCGGCGAGAACATCTACCCGCGCGAGGTCGAGGAGTTCCTGCACACCCACCCCGACATCCTGGACGTCCAGGTCGTCGGCGTCCCCGACGTCAAGTACGGCGAGGAGCTGATGGCCTGGATCCGGCCGCGGCCCGGGGCGCCCGAGCTGACCGCGGAGACGCTGCGCGAGTACTGCGCGGGCCGGATCGCGCACTACAAGGTGCCGCGCTACGTGCACCTGGTGGAGGAGTTCCCGATGACGGTCACCGGGAAGGTCCGCAAGGTGGAGATGCGGGAGCGGGCCGTCGAACTGCTGGGCCTGGCCGACGCGGCCGACGTCGAGCACGCCTGAGCGCGGCGGCCGGGCGGGCGCGGCCCGGGGCGGGGGCCCCCCGGCCCCCCCCCGGCCCCCCCCCCCCCCCCCCGGGGGGGCGCGGGGGCCCCCCCCCCCCCCCCCCCCCCCCCCCGGGGGGGGGCGGGGGGCGCGGGGGGGGGCCCCCCCCCCGGCCCCCCCGGCCCCCCCCCGGGGGGGGGGGGGGGGGGGGGGGGGCCCCGGGGCCGGGCCCCCCCCCCCCCCGGGGGCCCCCGCGACGGCGACGACGGGTCGTGCCGCGGGACCGCGACTCGGACCGCGACTCGGAGCGAGGCTCGAAACGCGACTCAGATCGCGGCGACCTCGGCCCGCAGCGCGGGCAGGGCGGCGTACATGACGCCGCCCGGGCAGTCGGTGGCCAGCCAGTCGCGGTGACCGCTGATCATGTCGACCGGCTTGGTCACGCCGTTGACCGGGTTGACGAAGGTGACCTTCGCCTGCGGGTCGAGCCCGTGGGTGCGGGCGGCCAGCGCGAGCACCAGGGCGAGCGAGCGACGGGCCTTGGCGGTGGGCTCCTGGTTGACCAGGGTACCGAGCAGCGCGACACCGAGGTTGCCCGAGTTGAAGCCGGCGGTGTGGAAGGCGGTCACCGCGTTGCCGTTGGCGTCGAACCCGGGGATGCCGTCGTCACCGGACCAGCGGCCCTCGTAGATCCGGCCGGCCTCGTCGATGAGGAAGTGGTAGCCGATGTCGCCCCAGTCGTTGGTGATCGCGTGGTACTCGTAGATCGCGCGCACGGTGGCGGCCGGGTCCGGGTCCGCGTTCGGGGTGTCGGTGTGGTGCACCGTCAGGGTCTGCAGCGGGTAGTACTTGGCGGGGGAGTTCTCCACGCCGTTCTTGAACCGCTTGGACTCGTCGGCGCCCCAGGCGGCCCGGCTCAGGTACTCGACGCCGCAGAAGGTGACCGGCGTGGTCGGGGAGAGCGTGGTGGTGCGGGCCGGGCCCGCGGTGGTGTCCAGCGCGGTGGAGCGCAGGTTGGTGGCGCCGTCGGGCAGCCGCAGGTCGTAACCGACCGCGCCGTCGGCCGGGACCAGCGCGGCCGAGACCGGGGCGGCCTTCGCGGCGGTGCCCGCGACGTCGGGGCCGCCCGCGCAACCGGTGGCGATCGGCTGCCAGGCGCCGGGGCCGGTCTCCTCGTGGTGGAGCCGGATGGCGCCGCCGCGGCGCGGGCCGTCCCAGCTGACGCCGACGTACTGGATCGGGAAGTCGGTCCGCACACCGGCGGCGGCGCGACCGGCGGCCGAGCGGGCCCGGGTGGCCGGGACGGTCACGGTCCGGGCGGCCTGGCTGCCGGGCGCGGCCGGAGCCGCGGGGGCCGGGGTGGTCGGCCCGGCCGGGGTGCTCGGCGCGGCGGCGTGCGCGGCCGGGGCGGTGGCGATCGCGGCGGCGGTGGCGCCGATCGCGGTCACCAGCGTGCGACGGCTCACGGCGGAGCTGGGGTTCGGCATCGGGATCCTGTTCTCGGGGTGGTACGGGTGCAGGCCGACCGGCCGTGAGCCGGTCAATCAGTCGATCATGAATCTACCCAAATGATCGTTTCTGGTGGCAACCCCTAAAATTCGCCTGCCCGAACGGGCAGCCCGTCCGACCGTCCCGGCCCGGTCGGCCCGACCGCCCCGCCCTGCCCCCGCCGGTCCGCCACCGCTACCCGAGGATCCGCAGCGCCGCCGCCGCCCGATCCCCCACCGGTGCCCCGGCGCACGCGAGTTCGCCGAGATAGAGGCAGACATCCGCCCGCGCCGCACCGGCACCCGGCACCGCGAGGAACGCCCGCGCCAACTCCTCCGGACCGGCCTCCCCGGCGACCAGACCGTGCAGCAGCTTGCGCACCGCCGGCTCGAACGGGTCCTGCGGATCCTCGTACGGGCACTCCAGGAAGGCCTCCCAGGCCTCCGCCGAATCCGCCGGCCCCTCCGTCAGCAGCCGCAGCACCGCCACCTCCATCAGCACCGTCGACGAGGCCGCGGCCTCGGGCGACACCTCCGCCAGCAGCGCCCGGGCCTCCTCGAACCGGCCGTCGTGCCGGTACGCCGCCGCCAGCGCGCACCGCACCGCCGGATCCCCCGGATCACGGGCCAGCACCGCCGCCAGGTCGGCGACCGCCGCCGCCGGGCGCCCGGCCTGCCGGTGTGCCTGACCGCGCTCGGCCAGGGCCCAGGTGTACTCCGGATTGCGGGTGACCGCCGCCGTGAGATCGGCGATCGCCTCCTCCACCAGACCGGCCTGCCGCCGGGCCTGCCCCCGGGACCCGAGCGCCCAGGGGTCGTCCGGTTCGAGCGCCAGCGCGGCACTCAGATCGGTGATCGCCTCCGCGAGGTCCCCCGCCAGCCGGTGCGCCTCGCCCCGCAGTGCCAGCGCCCAGGCGTACTCCGGGTCGATCGCGAGGACGGCCGTCAGGTCCGCGATCGCGTCGTCCAGCCGGCCCGCCTGCCGGTACGCCTGCCCGCGCGCCCGCAGCGCCCACACGTCCGAGGGGTCCAGCTCCAGCGCCGAACTCAGGTCGGCCACCGCCTGCGCCAGCCGGCCCGCCTGCCGGTGCGCCTCGCCGCGTTCGGCCAGTGCCCACGCGTACTCCGGGTCCAGTGCGAGGGCGGCGGTGAAGTCCGCGATCGCCTCCTCCAGTCGGCCCGCCTGCCGGTGCGCCTCGCCCCGTTCGCCGACCGCCCACGCGTACTCCGGGTTGAGGGCCAGCGCGGCGGTGAAGTCCGCGATCGCCTCCTCCAGCCGCCCCGCCTGCCGGTGCGCCTGGGCACGCGAGCCCAGCGCCCACGCGTGCTCGGGAGTGAGCGCGATCGCCGCCGTGAAGTCGGCCACCGCCTCCTCGGGCCGGCCCGCCTGCCGGTGCGCCTCGCCCCGCTCGGCCAGCGCCCAGGCGTTCTCCGGGCCGAGCGCCAGCGCGGCGGTCAGATCGGCGATCGCGTCGTCCAGCCGTCCGGCCTGCCGCAGCGCCTGGCCCCGTGAACTCAGCGACCAGGCGTCACCGGGATCCAGCGCCAGCGCGGCGGTGAAGTCCGCGACCGCGTCCGCCAGCCGCCCGGCCGTCCGGAACGCCTCGCCGCGCTGGGTGAACGCCCACGCGTACTCCGGGTCGAGCAGGATGGCGGCGGTCAGATCGGCGACCGCCTCGTCCACCCGCCCGGCCAGCCGGTGCGCCTGGCCGCGCGATCCCAGCGCCCAGGCGTCGTCCGGGTCGAGCGCCAGCGCCGCCGTGAAGTCGGCCATCGCCTCCTCGGTCAGCCCGGCCAACTGCCGGGCCTCGCCGCGCCGGGACAGCGCCCAGGCGTACTCCGGGTCGAGGGCCAGCGCCGCCGTGAAGTCCGTCAGCGCCCGCTCGTGGTGGCCGTGCCAGTTGAGCACACGCCCCCGGTAGGCGAGCGCCTGCGGCAGATCGGCGGCGATCGCGACGGCCTGGTCGAGGTCGGCCAGGGCATCGTCGTCCCGGTCCTCGACGAAGTACTGGTAGCCGCGATGGGTGAGCGCCCACGCCCGCACCCGGACCGGCAGACCGGGACCGGCGAGCACGTCCAGGACCGCCAGCACCGGCTGCTCGCCGGCCGCCGCCGCGTGGATCCGGCGGGCCCAGCGGGTCAGTTCGGCGTCGTCGCTGTCCTGTGCGGCCTGGTTGAGCATCTCCGCCCACGGTGCCAGCGCGTCCGGCGCGTCCCCGGCGGTGCGCGCGGTGTGCTCCAGGGCGTGCGGCAGCCTGGCCAGCGGATCGGAGCAGAGCAGGTGGTAGGTCTCGTTCAGCAGCTGCCGCCGCCACCTGGGGTCGGCGCCGCACCGGGCCGCCGGCAGGTACTGCTCGACCGCCGCCCTCGCCGCGGCGTGGTGCTCGGCGAGGCGGATGTGCGCGGCCGTCCACTCCCGCGGGGTGTGGATCCGGCGCCGGCGCACCATGCTGCTGCGGACCACGGAGTGGTACTGCAGGAAGTCGCCGCGCCCGGTCACGAAGGGCTGCACCGAGAGCCAGTCCCACACGGCCGGTTCGGCCTCCGGGACGGCGCAGGCGAACAGGTCGCGGTTGAGCTGCAGCGGCAGCGCGGCGGCCAGTACGGTGTCCCGGCGCTCCGGTTCGGGGATCCACTGCAGGAAGCGCACCACCGCCTGGTCGACCATGTCGGCGCCGACATCGGCGACCTCCTCGACCGCGCCGGGATCCGCCGCCGCCAGCAGTGCGACCAGCAGCGGCAGCCGCATCGACATCCGCAGCACCGCGTCGACCACCAGCGGGTCGGTGACTCCGCGCGCCGTGAGCAGGTCGCGGGCCTCCTGTTCGGTGAACACCTCCAGCGGCACGTCCACCAGCACCGGCCGCCACGGTGCCCACTCGCGCTCGGCCAGTTCGTCCCGGCCGGCCAGCACGAACACCACCTCCAGCGGCAACGGGCCGAACGCGTCGTCGAGGATCTCCCGCAGCCATCCGTCGAGATAGCGGCCCGTCAGCTCCCAGGTGTCGAGGAACAGCACGATCCACGGGCGGCGGTCACGGTCCCGGCCGCGGTCACGGTCGCAGAGCCGGGACAGTTCCGCGACGAAGGCCCGGCCGAGCGCCGCCTCCTCGACGTCGCCGCCGCGACGGCGCTGCCGCACCCCCGCGATCAGGCGCTCGGCGCCCTGGGCCACCGCGTCCGGGTTCGCCATCGCCGCGACCGCACCCGCGCCCGGCAGTACCGAGACCGCCCCGAGCGCCGCCTGGGCCGCCAGCCGGGTCGGCAGCGACGCGCTCTCCCCGCCGGGCGGCTGCTCGGGCTCGCGGTCCGCCGCGGCCTGGAGCGAACGCCGGTACTGCTCCAGGGCCTTGTCGAACTCCCGCAGCGGACCGGCTTGTTCGGCGAGTTGCCGGGCCAGCGCACCGAGCGCCGTCTCGACGCTGTGCACATCGGTCTCGTCGACCAGGGCGGTCAGCGCACCGGCCCGCCGGGCCGCCTCCCGCCACTGGGCGAGCAGCGTGGACTTGCCGACCCCGCCGACCCCGCGCACATGGAACAGGAAGTCCGCCGGATCCGGCCCGGAGTCCGGGTCCGGATCGCGGGCGAGATTGTCCACGAACAGCGCCAGCTGCGCTCTGCGGCCGATGAACTGCGCACCGGTGCGTTGCCGCACCGCCTCCGCACGCGACAGACGCCTCCGTGCCTGTGCCATGCCACCCCCTGCCGTGCTGCCCGGCGGGTCGCGCCGACCACGAGTCCGGTGCCGCCGGTGCCGCTGTCGTGAGGACGACCGTAGTGAATCGGCCCCGGCGTTGTCCTGCTTTCGGCCATCTGTCGTGTGCAGGAGGGGTGTTGACAGCAGGGTGGGAAGCTGCTCCGGAGCGGCGGCGCGCAGGCTGCGAGGGGTCAGACGACGGTGATCCTGAACGTGGTGCGGTTGTCGTCCGGCGTCGGGTCGTCCGGGAGTGCGGCCTCGACGTCGCCCTCCAACACCTCGGGGTCCATGCCGGAGGCGACCGAGATCCGCACCTCGGCGGTGACCGAGGCACCCGGCGCCAGGCCGGCCGGGACGGTGCAGGCCACGGTGTGGCCGTGGGGCAGCGTGGCACAGGTCGCACCGGAGGACTTCCCGGTCCCCACCACCCCCGGCGGCAGGTGCACGTACAGCGTGAACGGTACGGCGGTGGCGGTACCCCCGGTGTTGGTCACCACCGGGTTCAGCAGGGTGGAGCCGCCGCCGGCCACCGGGGCGGGGTCGGCGGCCGAGACCACGAGGTCCGCGCCGGCCGCGCACGCGTCGGCGGCCGCCGGTCCGGCGCCCAGCAGCACCGCCGCGCACGCCGCCCGCAGGGCCCTGGAAAACAGCAGTCGGGACATCAGCTCACCCGTTTCTTTCGGTACGCCGGACCGCGGTTCGGGGCCGGCGGCGGGCCCGGTCGGGCCGTGCCAGGGCCAGCATCGGTGCCCCGCCGCGCCACCGGAGCGTGACACGGCGGGGCGCGACCGGGCACCGCCCGCACGGGTGATCCGACGGGCCCTCCGGGGCGGGACCGTCAGGCGGTGGCCTGACCGGCGCCGGGCCGCTGGTTCTTCGCGTCGACGACCGCCCGGGTCACGATGGTCGTCCGCTCCACGACGGTGCCGGGCTTGACCCCGTTGAACTCCCTGACCTGCACGCCGCGGCTGCCGAGGTACTGGTGGCTCTCCCGGTCGAAGATCCACTCCGACCGCTCGCCGGTCCAGGGGTCGAGCCGCGCCAGCGCGATCCCGTCCCGGCCCGAGGCGTCCTGCGAGTGCTCGACCACCACGACGCCCGGGATCCTGCCCGCGGCCTCGTAGAGCGCGGCGGCGAGCGCGGAGGGCACCAGCTGCTCCCGAACGACGGAGCCGATCGCGTTGAACGCCTGCTGGTCGTGGTCCCGGTCGCCGCTCACCGTCGCGTAGACGGACCGCAGCAGGGCGTCGGGGTCGTTCGGCTGGGCCGCGAGCCAGTCGTAGGTGTTCTGCTTGCGGGGCTCCTTGTTGTCCAGGGTGATGCCGCCCTTGTCCTGGTAACCCGGCTCGTCCAGCCAGCCCTTGGTGCCGTCGGGCGACTTCCACACCTCGCGGTCGTGCAGCGGCTGGACCCAGGTGGCCTCCTCCCCGGTGTCCGCGTTGTGGCTGGTGGACATGAAGGAGACCCGGCTCTTGATGTAGATGTACTGGCCGGGACCCGGCCGGGGCGTGCTGCGCGCCGTCGCCGCGGCGGCGATCTCGCGGACCGTCGAGGCGAGTTGTACGGTGCTCCCCTCCTCGACCCGCACGACGGGTGCCTTGACCGGCGCCGGGGCGGCGACGGTGCCGACGCCGGGCGAGCCGCCCAGGTACACCACCACGGCCAGGGCCGCCGCGGCGGCGACAGGGGCGGCGAACAGCACGGCGCGGCGCAGCGGCCGCCGTGCCGGGAGTGCCGCGGGGGCGCGGTCGGACTGGTGGATCTCGCTCATCAGGTACTCCTCGAGCAGGTCCTGGCGGTCGGCCGCCAGGCGGGGATCGGCCGGAGCCGGCAGCAGACGGGCCAGCTCCGCGTGGTCGAGCGGTTCGTGGTGCCGCCACGGGTTGCGGATCATCGGTGCGTCTCCTCGTGCGGCCGGGCCGCGATGCCGCGGCCGCCCTGTACTTGTCCGGGGATGCGGAGCGGTTCCGCGTTCTTGTGCGCGACGCCCTGCGCCGCGGTCCTCGCCGTGTTCTCCGTGCGGTTCTTCGCGCTCTTCTTCTTCGCGGCTCGCAGCTCGTCGTCCGCGAGCTTCCGCAGCCGGGTGCGGGCCCGGGAGAGGCGCGAGCGCACGGTGCCGACGGGTACCCCGAGGGAGGCGGCCGCCTCCGCGTAGCCGAGTCCGGACCAGACGCAGAGCGCGAAGACCTCGCGCTCCGAGCGCCGCAGCCGCCCCAGCGCCTTCCGGGCGGCCGCGAGCTGCTCGGAGTCGGCCATCCGGCCGACGAGTTCGTCGGCGAAGTCGGGCACCGGACCGGCCGCCGGCATGCGGGCCGTCGCCGCGCTGTGGCGGCGCGCGGCACGCGTCGTGTTGCGCAGCACATTGACGGCGATGCCCATCAGCCACGGCCGTGGACCGTCGCCCTCGTCGCGCAGTTTCCCGCGCAGGCGCCAGGCCTCCAGGAAGGTCAGCGAGACCACGTCCTCGGCGAGCGCCCAGTCCCCGGTCACCCGCACGGCATGGCGGTAGACCAGGGACGAGTGCTCCCGGAAGAGCTCGCGAAATGCTTCGGGGTTCCCGGCCCGGAGCCGGGAGTGCGGATGGTTCACGTGATGCCTTGTCCGAGCGGGCCGACCGGTTCCTGTGATGCGTGTCACCGCTCGGCCGTCGTTCCGGGCCGATCCGTCGGTCCGGCGCGACCCGTTGACCTCCTCGACGCGGTTGCGGGGTGGGCTCGGCCGGTCCGGTGGGCGGCTTCAGGGAGGGGCACTGGTCTTCCTCGGGCGTAGTGGTGGGCTTCCGGCCCGTGGCGATCCTGCCTCGGTCGACCGCGCTCTGCGAACCGTCGCCCCGGTGGCCGCCGCGCCCGGAGTGTCGACGCTGCGGAACGGCTCCGCCCCCGCCGGGGTCGGCGGGGGCGGAGGGGTCGGGCCGGGGCACTGTCAGAGATCGAGGGTGCGCCAGACGTGGTCGTCGGTGCCGCCGCCGGGGACGAAGCAGTCGTAGAGCCAGGTCGTGCGGTTGCCCCAGTCGGTGCCGTCGGCGGCCACGCCGTCGACGTCGAGGCACTTCCCGGTCTGGTAGTTGACGAGCAGCTTGTCGCCCGAGTCCTTCGTCGGCCACGGGAGCCAGTACCACTCCTGGTTGTCGTGGGCGGTGATGCAGCCGTGGAGTCGGATCTCGGTCCCGTTGGGCAGATCGCCGCCGGTGCCCGGGACGTCGAGGCAGAGGTAGGGGCTCAGGCTGCTCTGGATGACGAACCGGTCCAGGTGCTTCACATCACCGTTCGGGTAGGTGTAGTCGAACGATCCCGTGCCGATGAGGTCCCAGATCTGATTGTCCCCCGAGATGCACTGGAAGACCCCGACCCGGTCGCCGGGCCACGGAGCGCCGTCGCCCGGCACGTCGAGGCACCTGGCTGTCGTGGTGGATGTTGCGTCGTTGATGATCCACACCCGGTGCTCGAGGACGTACGCGTTCGCGGGCGGTGCGGCGACGACGAGCGCGAGCAGCGCGGCGCCGACCAGGGCGAGCAGGCGGGCGGGTATCGACAGGCTTCGTTTCACGGCGCTCCTCGGATCTGTGACGGACGGGAACGGGCCGAGGGCTCGTTCCCGCGCACGACCGGGCGCGGCTCCCCCGGGCCGGATCGGATCCTATGCCCGGCAGGTCCCTTCGCGGGGGCCGTGATCCGGTCAACAGCGGTGTTCGCCCGGGTGCGGTGGGCCGGGTCGGCGGCGTACGGCCGGACGGGCCTGTCGGGGTCACCCCGGGGGCGTAAGTTCTCACCCGTTCGGCCTGTCCGGGTTGCGGCGGTATCCGGTATTTCCACGTTCGTGTGCAAACGTGTGTCGCGTCCGGCCGTCCTCGGAGGCGGTCGGCCAAGGCTATTGACCATCCATCAAGGAGACCCTGAGATGTCGGTTCGTGGAAAGCTCCGCCAGTTCGCCGTGATCGCCACCGTCGCCGCCGCGGCGGCCGTGATCGCGCCGACCGCTGCGGTGGCTCACGGTGGGGGCTCGCAGCCGTCCGCCTCGTCGGGCCTGCAGGCCGGCAACGGTGCGGTCGGCCTCGTCGGCCCGCGCGGCAGCTGGGTGCAGTACTTCGACCGTTCCAACGGCTGATCCCACGCTTCTCGAGCGCCCCGGGGCCGCGGGCCCCGGGGCGCTCGCGCGCGTCCGGCCGGGCGGACCGTCCGGGCGCGGCGCTGCTTCCACCGGAGGACGCTGCGGAGTGTTGCGCCGGATCGTGTCCGGATTGTCCGCCCATAGTGCGGTCATGACCTTCTCCCGCAGCAAGGCGCTCGCCGCCGCCGTCCTGACGGTCGCGAGCCTGACCTCCGTCGCCCTCCCGGCCGTACCGCCGGCCGCCGCCCGCGCCCTCGCCAAGACCCCCTCGCCCGCGCACTCCTGCGTCCGCTCGGATCCCGACGCCGATCCCCGGGCCCGCGAGGTGCTCGACATCGCCCGGCAGGTCCAGCAGGAGCTCGACCTCAAGTCGGTGATCCTGCGGGTCACCGTCGACGGCCACGAACTCGTCACCGGTGCCCTCGGCGAGTCGATGACGGGTGTTCCGGCCGAACCCGCGATGCACTTCCGGGCCGGGTCGGTGGCCTTCCCGTTCCTCGGCATCATCCTGCTGCAACTCGCCGAGGAGGGCCGGATCGGCCTGGACGACCCGGTCGCTCGCTGGCTGCCGGACCTGCCTAAGTCGGACCGGATCACCCTGCGGATGCTCGGCGACACCACCTCCGGGCTCGCCGACTACGTCACCGACCGGGGCTTCCTGGACGAGCTGGCCGCCGAGCCGTTCCGGCACTGGACCCCGGAGGAACTGGTCGCGATCTCCACCGGGCAGAACTTCTGGTACGAGCCCGGGACCAACTGGAGCTACTCGCACGCGAACTTCGTCCTGCTCGGCGAGGCACTGGAGCGGATCACCGGCACCCGGCTGGACCACCTGCTGGAGCAGCGGATCTTCGGCCCGCTCGGCATGCGCCAGACCGTCAACAGCTTCACCCCGGACATCCCCACCCCGGTGCAGCACGCCTTCACCGCCTCGCGCGGCAGGTACGAGGAGTCGACGTTCTGGAACCCGTCCTGGACCACTGCCCCGGGCGCGGTGCTGATCAGCGACATCTGCGACCTGACCCGCTCGGTGGAGGCCGTCGGCACCGGTGAGCTGCTCTCCGAGGCGTCCTTCCGGACCCAGCTGAACCCCGGCACGGTCGGCCTGCCCGGTCCGGTGCACGGCTGCCCGGAGGACGTCTGCCTGCCGCAGACCGAGGCCCAGCACTTCGGCCTCGGCGTCATCGTCGACCGGGGCTGGATCCTGTCCAACCCCTCGTTCTCCGGTTACGCCGCGATCGAGGCCTACCAGCCGGACGAGCACCTGGCGATCGCCGTCAGCACGACGCGGAACTGCGCGGCGCCGGACCGCAACACGGCGCAGGACGTGGCCCGCCGGATCGCGGAGCGGCTCTCCCCGGACCACCCGCTCCGCGTCGGCTGACGGTCGGGTGACCGATCCCTGCGGGTCCGTGGCCTCCACCGGGCGTCCCGGTGGAGCCCGCGGCAGGCGGGGCGTTACCGCGCGGCGGGCTCGGGGTCGGTGGCCAGGCGGGCGTGCAGGTGTTCGTCGTGGTACGTCCCGTCGCCGAAGCGGTGCGAGGCCCGCAGGGTGCCCTCGGGGAGGTAGCCGCAGTTCAGGGCCAGTCGGCAGGAGGCTTCGTTGCCGACCGCGTGGGCGATCTCGATCCGCCGGGCGTCGGCCGTGCGGAAGCCCCAGGCGGTGACCGCCCTGGTGGCCCGGCCGATCACGCCCCGGCCGCGCCCGGCCGGCGGCGCCCAGTAGCCGATCATCGCCAGGCCGTCCGCGCGGTCGACCCAGCGCAGGTTGACGCAGCCCAGCAGGGCGCCGTCGGCGGCGTCCAGTACGGCGAACGGCGCGGCCACGCCCCGGTCCCAGCCGTCCTCGCGGGCCTCCAGCCAGGCCAGGGCGGCGGCGGGATCGTGGGTCGCGAGCGGGTTCCAGAGGGCTATCAGCGGATCGGCCGCGGCGGCGACCAGGCTGTCCAGCACCGGTCCCGGCTCGGCGTCGACCCGCCCCCAGGGCCTGAGCACGGTGTCGCCCAGGTCGAGCGTGGTGCGGCGGAAGGTGCGCGGCTCGGCGCCGTCCGGGTCGGTGGCGGTGGGCGCGGTGGCGGGAGTACTCATGGGGGTCTTCCTACCGGGCGGGCAGGCGCGCCGCCAGCGGTTTTCCCGCGGCCGCCGGTCCGCCGCCGCCGGTCCGCCGCTGCCGGTCCGCCGACCGGTCCGCCGGCCGCACCGGTGGGTCGGTGGAACCGGTGGAACCGGTCGGTCAGTGGAAGTCGAAGACGGGGGCGGTACCGGCGGAGCGGGCGGCGAGGAGGACCGGCCAGGCGAGGGCGAGGTCCTGCCAGGGGAGGCCGATCGGCGCGAACACGGTGGGCCGGTCGTCCGGCCGGGCCGGCAGGGTGCCGCGCAGGACATCGGCGAACTCGACGGCGAGGTCCGGGTCCGGGCCGGAGCCGTGCAGGACCCCGGAGGCGGTGGCGAGGGCGCGGTCGTCCACCACGAGCCGGCTCGCGCGCAGGAGGGCGGGGGAGAGCTCGGTCTTGCCGCGCTCGTCGAAGCCGAGGGCCGTCAGGTGCAGACCCGGCCTCAGCACGTCGGCGTCCAGCAGCGGTTCGCGCGACCAGGTGGCGGTGATGACGATGTCCGCGGCCTCGACGGCCGCCCGTGCGTCGGGTACGGCCCGGCCGACCGCCGAGGCCCGGTCCGGGTCGAGGTCGTAGGCGTACACCTCGTCGACCGGACGCAGGGTGCGCAGTGCCCGGAGCGTGGCCCGGCTCTGCGCGCCGGCACCGATCACGGCGACCGTCCGCGCGTGCTCCGGCGCGAGCGTGTGGGTGGCCAGCGCCGCGGCCAGGCCGGTCCGCCAGGCGGTGACGGAGGCGGAGTCCAGCAGTGCCAGCAGTTCGCCGTCGGCCAGCGCGTGCAGGCAGACGATCCCGCGGAGCGCGGGCGTCGCGGCGGGGAACTTGGCGTTGACCTTCACGGTGTAGGCGGGCACGTCGGGGAGCAGCCCGGGAAGCAGGCACATCGCCGTGCCGGGGCCGGGGAGCGCGCTGCCCACGCGGTGGGCGGGCGGCAGCCGGTCGGCGGTGCGGAAGCCCGCCTCCAGGGCGGCCAGTGCGGTGGGAAGGTCGAGGGAGGCCTCGACCTCCGCACGGGAGAGAAGCAGGGTCATGGGGAGAGTCTCCCCCTGCCGCGGGAGCGGGAGGCGGGGGCCCGGGGACAGGGGCCCGGGCCAGGGGCACGGGACAGGGCGCACACGCGGGCGGGACACCTGGGTGTGCGCTCCCCGGCGGAAGCTTCGCCCTGGCACGGTGTGTGACATTGCGCCAGAGGGGTGATTCGCGAAAGCTCCGGTGCTACGGTCGGATCATGTCCAAGGCCGAAATCGACCAGCTGACCGCCGAGTTCTTCGGGGCGTTCGACAATCGGGACGGTCACGGCGCCGATGTGGCCCGGTTGCGCCGCCTGATGCTCCCGCAGGGGGTGATCGTCGCCACCGCTCCGGCCTTCACGGTCTACTCCGTCGAGGAGTTCGTCGAGCCGCGCGAACGGCTGCTGGCGGTGGACGGCCGGCTGGTCGGCTTCTCGGAGTGGGAGACCTCCGAACGGACCGAGATCGAGGGCGACGTCGCGTCCCGCTTCGGCGAGTACCGCAAGTCCGGCCTCCTCGACGGCAAGCCCTACGAGGGCGGCGGGACGAAGACGATCCAGTTCGTGCGGACGCCGCAGGGCTGGCGGATCACGGCCTTCTCCTGGCACGACCGGACCTGACCCGAGCCGGTCCGACCGGACCGCACCGGACCGCGCCGGACTGCGCCGGACCCGACCTGACCCGCTCCGGTCCGACGGTTCGGCAGCGGGCCGTCCCGGGCCGTCCCCGGCGGCCCCGGGTCGGCGGCCGGCCGACGGCATGGCAGCATCCCGGGTGTGGTGATCTACGACGAACGACTCTCCGTACCGCTGCGCTGGTGGCTGGCCGCGCTGGTGGCCGCCGGCGCGCTCGCGGCGGCGCTGCTCCCGCTCTCGGCGGCCTTCGCCGCCGGCGCCGGCACCGTGCTGCTGATGGCGCTCGCGTGGGCGTTCGGCCGGTACGGCGGGGCGCGGATCCGGGTGTGCGACGGCGTGCTGGTGGCCGGTCCGATCGTGCTGCGGGGCGAGCACACGGGTGCGGTCGAGGTCCTCGACCGGGCCGCCGCCTTCGCCTGGCGCACCCGGCTGGCGAGCCCCCGGGCGCGGCTCCTCATCCGCACCTACCTCCCCTGCGCGGTCCGGGTGGAGGTCGCCGAACCCTCCCTCCTCTGCCCCTACGTCTACCTCTCCACCCGCCGTCCGGCCGCCCTGGCCGCCGCGCTCGAGGAGGCGCGCGACCACTGCACCGCTCCGGCCGGCGGGGGGCGCTGACGGCTGCTCCGGTCCGTCCCGCTCCGGCGCCCGCGCCGAAAGGCAGCGCCTGGGAGGCCGGACGCGCTGAGGGCGCGCTCTTTGGCGCCCTGGGGGGTGTGTGCTGCGCGGGTGCAGCGATGGGAAGGGCCCTGTCCGTCAGTGACGGATGGGACTGGTGGTTCTGGTGCGAGTTCAGGTGCTGGTGGGATTCGGTGCGTTCGGGGTGTTCTGGGGTGCCTGGGGCGCGCTGATCCCGGAGGTCCAGCGGCAGGCCGGGGTGGGCAACGCCGAACTGGGTGTCGCCGTGCTGATGATCGGACTCGGTGCCCTCGGCTCGATGCGTCCGGCGGGGGTGGCCGTGGACCGCTTCGGCCGTTCGGCCGTCGCCGTGATCCTCCTGCTGATGGCGGCCGCCGCCGTACTGCCCGGGCTCGCGAACGGGGCGAGGGGCCTGATGGCGGCGCTCGCCGTGCTGGGCGCGGCGTCCGGGGCCGTCGACGTCGGGATCAACACGCTGGCGAGCGAGGAGGAGAGCCGCTCGGGCCGGCTGATGAACGCCGCTCACGCCTGCTTCTCCGCCTGCGTGGTGCTCGGTGCCATCGGCTCCGGTCTCGCGCTGGAGCGCGGCCTCGGGGCGGACCGGGTACTGCTGGTGGCCACCGTGCTGCTGGCCGGCGCGGCCGTGGTGGTCGGGTTCCCCGGTCCGGCGGGGTCACCGGTCACACCCCGCCGCGAGCGGCGACGGTCCACCGTCACGGACCGACCGCTGCTGGCCCTCGGGGCGCTGTGCGGCCTCGCGTACCTGATCGAGAACGCCTGGCAGAGCTGGAGCGCGGTGATGCTGCGCTCGGTCTTCCACACCGGGTCCGGCGCGGCGGCCGCCGGACCGGTGGTGTTCGCCGCCGCCGCCGCGGTCGGCCGCCTGGCCGGCCACGGACTCACCGCCCGGCTGCCGCAGCGGCACCTGCTCGCCCTCGGCGCGGCGGTCGCGGCCGTCGGAACCCTGGGCGCCGCGCTGGCACCGGGCGTGCGGTCGATGCTGGCCGCGCTGGTCGTGGCCGGTCTGGGCACCTCGGTGTGCACGCCCACGATCCTCTCGCTGGCCGGGGAGCGGGCCCGCCCCGAGGCCCGCTCGTCGGCGGTGGCGGTGGTCGCGTCGATCGGCTACGGCGGCTGCCTGTTCGGGCCCGCCGCCGTCGGCCTCACCGCCTCCTCGGTCGGCCTCCGGGGCGCCCTGTGCGGTGTCGCGGGGATGGCGGCGGTGCTGGCCCTCGTCTCCCTGCTGTCCGGGCCCCGCTCCCGAGCCGCATCGCGGTCGCTGGAGGCCGAGGGCTGAGCCGGCGCGGCCTCCGGCGCGGCGTGTTCGTGCGGGCGGGGCAGGGCAGTGGGTGGGGGCGGGCCGGGCCGGGTGGTGTGCCGGGCGGCGGGGCGGCGCGGGCGGGGCGGGGGAGTGCGCCGGTGGCCGTCCCGTCCGGCTGTTCGGTTGGAGCTCGGGTGCCCGTATCTGTGGTGTGATGGACGGATGATCGACGAAGGTTTCGCCGCGGAGTGCCTCGGCCCGGTGGGGGAGGCGGTCCGGCGGGCGGCGGCTGCCGAGATCATGCCGCGCTTCCGCTCGCTGACCGCCGAGCAGGTGGCCGAGAAGAAGGGCCCGCACGACCTGGTGACGGTCGCCGACCGGGGCGCGGAGGCGTACCTGACGGCGGCGCTCACCGAGCTGCTCCCCGGTTCGGTCGTGGTGGGGGAGGAGGCGGTCGACGCCGATCCGGGCCTGTACGCGGAACTGGGCGGTGACCGGCCGGTCTGGATCGTGGACCCGATCGACGGGACCCGTACCTTCGTCCGCGGCGACGAGGGCTTCTGCACCCTGGTCGCGCTCGCGCACCGGGGCGAGCTGCTGGCCTCCTGGACGTACTCGCCGGTCAGTGGCGAGATGGCGACGGCCGTGCGGGGCGGCGGCGCCCACCTGGACGGCGTCCCGCTGCGGGCCGGGGCACCCGGGCCCGGGGCCCCGCTGGAGATCGCCGCCTCCCACCCCCGTTTCACCACGCCCGACCACAAGCGCGCGCTGCTGGGCCTGCGTGCCGAGGGCGTGCGCACCCGGCCGTGCGCGGGGTCGGCGGGGCTGGAGTACCTGGCGATCGCCCGGGGCGCCGTCGACGCCACGGTGTTCGCCTGGGAGAACGCCTGGGACCACGCGGCCGGGCTGCTCCTGGTCGCCGAGGCGGGCGGCGCCCACGCCACCCTCACCGGCGCGCCGTTCCGCCTCGCCGGCGGCAACGCCCTGCCCTTCACCACGGCCCGCGACGCCGGGACCCTGACCCGGATCCGGGGCCTGCTGCTGGGCGGGGCCCCGGCCGAGTAGCCCGGCCGTAGCGGCCGGCCCCGTAGCGGCCGGCCCCGTACCGGCGGCGGCCCGGAAGTCAGTGGGCGAGCCGGTCCCGGACGGCGTCCGGGAGGCGGCGGCCGGTGACCGACCGCCAGGCGCGTTCGACCGCGCGGGGGCCGAGGTCGACGGTCAGGCGGCGCAGGCCCAGCACGCTCGGCCAGGTTGCCGGGTGCGGGAACTCCTCGAAGCTGGTGATGCTGCGCACCAGCCACTCCATCGCCTCCCGGGGCCGCCCCTGCTCCGCCGCGAACAGCCCGAACTGCCCGAAGGTGCGGGCCAGCCCGGGGGTGTCGCCGATCCGGTGCGAGACGTCCAGCGCCTTGCGGTACCGGGCCTCGGCCTCAGCCACCCGGCCGCCCGCTTGGGCGGTCAGCCCGAGCTGGTGGTGGCCCGCCGAGGCCCCGGCCCGGTCGCCCAGCTCCTCCCGGAGCGCCAGCGCCCGGGTGTAGCGGCGCTCCGCCTCGGCGAGGTCCCCGCGCCGGGTCGCCATCAGGCCCAGCTGGTGCTCGCCGGTCGCCGTGCCGGCCAGGTCGCCGAGGTCCTGCCGGATCTCCAGTGCCTTGCGGTGCCGGGCCTCGGCCTCGGCGAACCGCTCCCGTGCGGCGGCCAGCACACCGAGCCGGTAGTGGGCGTCGGCCGCCCCGGCCCGGCTGCCGGACTCCTCGGCGAGGTCGAGCGCCCGCTCGCACCAGTCCTCGGCCTCGTCCAGTCGGCCCAGCTCGGCGGCGACGGCGGCGAGCCGGTGGTGCAGCTCCACCGTGACGGACAGGTCGGTCGCCCCGCCACCGGTCGTCCCGCCACCGGTCGCCCCGCCGCCGGCCGTTCCGGTGCGGGTCGTCCCGCCGCCGAACGTCGCGCGGACGGCCGCCAGCGCCTTCCCGAAGCTCTCGTGGGCGTCCTCGAAGCGGCCCTGCTCCTCGGCCAGGACACCGAGCCGGTGGTGGCAGGCGGCCGCCCGGCCGGTCTCGCCCAGACGCTCGAAGAGCTCCAGGGCCTGCCGGGTGCGCCGCTCGGCGTCGTCCGGCCGGCCGAGCCGGTGCGCGATCACCCCCAGCTGGTGGTGGCCGATCGCGAGTCCCTCCGCGTCCCCGAGCCGCTCCAGCAGCGCCTGCGAGCGCGAGTACCACTCCTCGGCCTCGCCGAAGTCGCCCCGGTCGACGGCGATCCCGCCGAGCCGCTGGTGGCAGTCGGCCAGCTCGTCGAGCTGGTCGGCACCGGGCGGGTGCAGCTCGGCGGCGCGGTGGATCTCCCGGAGGGCGCGCTCGGCCCCCTCCACCGGGCCCAGCCGCAGCAGCCGCCGGGCGTCCGCGCCGACCACGTACAGCCACAGCGACCCGGCCGGGCTGTCGAGGACGGGCGGGGAGCCGTCGGGCTCCTCCACGGCGATCCGCACCCGGTCGATCCAGCGGCGCGCCTCGAGGTCCGTGCCCCGGGCGTTCCAGTGGTCGTGCAGCGGACGGACGAGTGCCAAAGCCTGCAGCCACAGGCCCCGGTCGAGGGCCCGGGCGAGCATCGCGCCGATGGCCGGTCGCTGGAGGTCGAGCGCGGTCAGGGCGAACTCGGCGCTGCCGTTGTGCAGTTCGCGGGTGAGCAGCAGACAGAAGTTGACCTGGGCGCCCAGCAGGGCCTGCAGTCCGGCCTCGTGCTGCTCGGCGAAGCCGGGCCCGTCCGCGCGCCACCCCGCGGCCAGCCGGGCGGCGACCGTGGGGTGGACGCGGTGGGCGGTACGGCCGCAGGGGGTCGTCAGACCGAGCTCCGCTGCCCGCAGCAGCAGTCGCTGCCAGTCCTCGGTGCCGAGACCGCGGAAGCGCTCCGGCGCGAGCGGATGGCGGGAGAGCAGGGCGAGCACGGTGGCATCGGCGACCCCGTGCAGGAGCGAGACCGCCGTCAGCGCCCGGCGGTCCGCCGCGCCGAGGCGGGCCAGCGCGTAGTCGGTGCTCACGGCGAGCGCCGTCGGAACGGCTTCGGGAGTCGGCCGCGGGTCCGCCTCGGCGGGCGCGTCCGGCCGGTCGGGGGTGTCCGGCGGACCGGGGGTGCCCGGCCTGGCGGCCGCGTCGCGCACCAGGGTGTCCAGGGTCTGCCACGGCTCGTGGGCGTCGAGCGAGGACAGGGCGAGCCGCATGGCCAGGGGGTGCCCGCCCAGCCACTCCAGCAGTTCGCCGAACACCCGCAGGCCGCGTCGGCGGACGGTGTCGGGGGAGCCGGGGGTGGCGGGGGCGTCGGTGGAGGGCCCGAGCAACCGCTCGGCGTACTCCACGGTCTCGCCCGGGTCGAGGCCGGGCACCTCGATCCGCAGTGCCGCCGCGCCGAGCCAGTCCTCGCGGGTGCGGCTGGTGAGCAGGACGGTGCTGCGCCCCTGCCGCGCGACCAGGTCGAGCAGGGCCCGGAGCCCGGCGCGCTCCTCGTCCGCAGCGCCGGGTTCCGCGGCCGGGGAGTCGACGCCGTCCCAGATCAGCAGCAGGCGGCGGGTGGCCAGCGCCTGTTCGACGGCCGTCCGGCGTTCGGCCGGCGGGAGCGGGTCGAACTCCTCGGGGGCGAACAGCCGGCGGCCGATCCGCTCGACCACTCCGGCCGGGGTGGGCGGGGTCGCCCCCGGTCCGAAGGCGTGCAGTACCACCGCGTCCGGCCCGTCCACCGTGCCGGTCTCCCGGCTCCAGCGACCGAAGGCCTTCGCCAGTTCGGTCTTCCCGATGCCGGCGGCGCCGTGGAGCAGGACCACCCGGTGCCGGCCGGTCACGGCGTCGAGGCCGAGCAGCAGTCCGTCCCGCCCGACGAACCCGCCGACCGGTGCGAGCTCTCCCCAGTGGTCCGGGGAGTCCGGAGCCCCCGTTGTCGCCGTGGCCCCGGTCGTCCCGTGCGCGGCCGCCGGCTGCACGACCGGCGGAACGGCCGACTGCACGACCGGCGGAACGCCCGGCTGCACGGCCCGGGCGGTGTCCGGTCCGGGGCGTGCCGCCTCGGGGCGGCTGTACAGGACCGGGACCGACCAGTCGGCCAGGGGCAGCGCGCCCCGGGGGGAGGGACGCCGGTCGTCGGCGGCGAGGCGGCGGCGCCCGGCCGCCACCGCCAGGGTCACCGGCTCGCCGGTGCGGAGCCGTTCGTAGCAGGTGGCCAGGAACCCGGCGGCGGCCGGCGCGTCGAGGTGGTAGGGCAGCGCGAGCACAGCGTGCGCGCCCTCCCGGAGCAGCCGGACCGCGGCCACGGCCTCCGGCAGTCCGGCCTCGGGGGCGGACCGCCCGGTGCTCAGCACCACCAGCGGGACCCGGGCCGGGGCCGGCAGGTCGGTCGGCCCGGGCCCGTCGAAGTGGACGACGTGGAACGGCCGGCCCTCCTCCCGCGCCTCCTGCAGCGCTTCGGCGAGCCGCTCCGGCATCGGCGGGCGCAGGAGGGTGAGCTCGACCGTGCCGTGCTCTGCGCGCAGTCGCCGCAGCACGGCCGGGGCGAGGCTCCGGTGGCCGGGGCGGGCCGGGTCTGCGGGGGCGGTGACCACCAGCAGCACCCGCAGACGGGACCTGTTGCCCTCCGGCGGGCCGACGAGGCTTCCGGCGTCCTCCGGGTCGGGTGTCCGGCGGCTCAGCGCGACGCCGTCCAGCAGCAGCGGCACCGGTCGTTCCGGGTCCGTCATCAATTCCCAGGGGAGGGCGAGCAACTGCGCCGATCGCGAGCGCAGCACGATCTCCAGCCCGGCGCCGTCGGCACCGTCGCCGGCGCGGCTGCGACCGCGGGCCCGGAGGTAGGCGTCCCGTCCCGCCCCGGTGCCGAACAGCGCGCCGAACACCCGTGCGCCCCAGTCCGGCAGCTGCCGGGCGATCTGCGGGCCCCGCTCGCCGTACGGGCCGAGCGGGGTCCGCAGGTAGTCCTCCAGGTACCAGCGCAGGTCCTCCATCGGTGCGTCGCCCAAGGGCCGGCGCAGCCATCCGGAGTCGACGGCGGGCGCCGGGGACGCCTCCCCGGACGGCCACTCCGCCACCAGCAAACGGCCGTCGGTGTGGAGGTCCACCACCAGACGTTCGACCACAATCGCCCCCAGCGAGGGCGGAACGGCCGGGCTGCCGTTCCGCTGCGGAGCACAGGGTAGCGGCGCCGTCGCCGTACCCGCGCGTTCGGGAGCGAAGTGGCGGTAACGATCGGTCGAAGAGCGACGCGCGGTGGGCGGGACGGTCAGCGGTCCTGCGGGCCGGAGGTGCGTCGACGGATCTCCAGGCGCCAGGGGTCGGACGGTTTGCTGGTCTGCAACTGGAGCACTCCGGGCCTCGGCAACTGCAGGGTGCGCAGTGCCTCGCCGTTCGAGAAGGCGCCCAGGGTCGGGTTCCGCGGCACACCGGGAGGCACCGGGCACCCGCACTTCTTGAAGGCGTCGGAGGTCCGTCCGCACGCGCAGAGGAACACGGCGGACCAGGAGGAGGACTTGACGTGGGCGACGCAGTCCACCGGCGTGTCCGGGCCGACGGCCAGGACGGTGGAGCCGTAGCCCTCCATGACGCCGGCCAGCTCGTCGATCTCGTCGGGGCTGTACAGCCGGACGGACCACTCGCCGGGGCCGTTGGAGTCCACGAGGAGGTGGGTGAAGTCGCGGGTCAGGAGAGTGCGCACGCCCGTCCGCTTGTCGGAGGAGCTCAGGAAGACGAGGGACGAGTGCGTTTCGATGCGGTCGCGCGTCCTGGTCACGGGTTTGATGCTGAGGTAGCCGGCGGTCGCGACCTCGATCTGGGCCACGGCGGCGGCGTCCTCCGGCCACTCGATGGGGAACTCGTACTCGCTGTCCTCGCCCTCGCAGCGTCCGGAGAAGTGGAACCGCTCGCCCTCCTGCCGCTGGGGTACCGGTCCCCGGTCGTCGCTCGGCCCGGTGGCGGGGCGCAGTCGGGGGAGGTCTGCCTCGGCGGTCGTCGGCGTACGTGGGTGCACGGGCTTGGACTTGGGCTTGGGTTTCGGCTTGGGCTTCGGCGTCGCTCCGGCGGTCGCGGCGGCTTTCGTCGGGGCGGGCCTCGCCGGACCGGTCTTCACCGGACCGGTCTTCGTCGGGGCGGCTTCCGTCGAGGCGGTCTTCGCGACGGACGGCGCGACGGAGGCCGGGGCGTCGGCGTGGTCGCCCGTGCCGGCGGCGGCCATGAGGGCGGTGACGCTGCGGGCGGCGGCCTCGGCCCTGGCCGCCGAACGGGCGGCCTGCCGGGCGGCCAGCAAGGTCGAACGCCAGAGGGACGCGGACGTCACCAGGCAGCCCAACGCGAAAAGTAGTCCCACAGCCACAGCCGTCGCCCCCTGGCTCCGCAGTCCCGCCCCGCGACCGAGAGTACGCGTGCGGGCGCGCCCCAACCATGGTCCGGGCAAGGGGAATCGGGCCGGGCGGCGCGTCGACGTCCGGTGCCGGCCGTCACGGCCCGGTGCTGGCCGTCCCGGCCCGGTGCCCGCCGTGCCGGGCAGGTGCAAGCCGGCCGGCCCGTGCCGTCGCCCGGGTGCCACGACCGGGCAGCCGCGATGCCCCATGAGGCAGACCGAACGTTCCGTTGGGGCGCCCCGGCCCCCGGTCGACCCTTGCCGGGAATGCCCCGTTCACCCGGTGGCCACCGGCCGGACGTGGCGCTGACCAGCACTGTCGCGCTCGCGTCAACGTCGGCGGGGGCCGCTGCCGGGGCGTCAAACCGCCCACCCGGGCGTTCGGTCGAGTGATCCGCGTCACACTTGACCGTGAATTGCGGCTGGGATTCACTCGTTTCGGCGGGGGGGCAAACGGAACAAGAAATTCCTGGTAGTTCGCTCCGGGAGCCGTCCGCCGGAATGTTGTCCGTCATCGTTTTCTGAGACATGGAGGTGCTGTCATGAAGCTCGTTCACTTCGTGAAGAAGGTCATGCCGGAGAAGAGCCTGAAGGCCTACGCCTGGTACGGCTGGATCTGATTCCGGCGGTCCGATGCCGGACGCGTGCCCGGCGGGTCCCGAGCGGACCCGCCGGGCACGGCCCGCCCACCGCGGGCGGGCGGTTCGCCGGGGGCGGGCCCCTGTCACCACAGCCGTTCACCCTTGGAGTCACGGATGGCCATGTCCAGCACCGGGCGGAGTGCCCGCGTCACCGTCTTCGCGCCGCGGATCGACGAACTCCTCAACAAATACCGAGGTCAGGACCTCTTCCGTCTGGAGGCGGACACCGTCGGTGTGTCCGGTGCCGATCTCATGGACGGACTGCTGAGCAGCAGGCCGGCCAACGCGGAGGAGCGGCCGACCTTCAAGCCCGTGCGCGGGCGGCCGGTCACCAAGCCCGACGCGGCGGCGCTCATGCAGGCCGTGTCGGCCGACGTCCGGGCGGCGCTGAAGAAGCCGCTGGGCGACCGGACCGATCTCGCCGGGAAATGGCCGCACACGCCGCACAACTATCTGCGCGACCTGGTTTTCGGGGAGGAGAGCTTCCGCTTCCGGATCCTGGTCGACCGTCGTCTGGAACTCACCCCGAAATTGACCTGGATGGCCGTCACGGCCGGTACCGCGATGCTCGGGAAACCGGGCACCGAAATTCCGTTGTCGAATCTGGCGGCCCGGGTGCTGGACGCCGAGACGTACGACGACCGCCGCTACGCGATGTACCTCTACCGGCGGGTGGCCGGGCCGATCTGCTTCACCGTGGCCGCGCTCGTGACCAACGCGGTCTGGCTCGGCGCGCCGTTCGACGACGAGGTGCCGAACCGCGACATCCTGCTGGAGGCGCTGCGGCTGCTGCCGCCCTCCTGGAACATCCTGCGGGTCGCCTCCCCGGAGTTCGGTGCCGTGGACGGGCGGATCGGGCCGAAGGACGACCTGCTGCTGCTCCCGCTGCTGAGCCACCGCGACCCCCGGTTGTGGGACGCCCCGGAGGAGTTCCGCCCGGAGCGCTGGAAGCACCTCGACCCCGACAACCAGCCCGGCTACCTGCCGTTCGGGCACGCGAGCGAACGCTGCTGGGGGCGCCACATGGTGCTGCCGCTGGCCGAGCGGATCCTCGACATCGTCCGCCGGGACGGACTGGTGGTCAGCCCGGACCAGCAGGTCGGCAAGGTCGAGCTGGACGGTCTGCTGGAGGTCGCGGGCGTCCGCATGGTCCGCCGCTGACCCGACCGCCGGCGGGTCGGCGGCACCAGCGGGCGTCGCCGGGGGAGTCGGCCGGTCGGGAGCCGGCCGGGCGCCGGAAGGCCGGGTGACGGGGGCACCGCAGCGTACGCCCGCCGCCCGCCCGTCGGCGGTCGAACACGAGTGCGGCGGGCCGGTCCGTCCGTCCATCGCTCGTCCATCGGTACGGTCCCGCCCCGAGGGCGGCCGCGTTCGTGGCCCCGGCCTCTACGCTGCATCGTCATGCGCCTGACATCACGGAAGCGCGCCGTGCGCGCGATGCTGCCCCTTCTCCTCGCCGGTCCGCTGCTCGCGGCCGTGCCCGCCCAGGCCGCGTCGGCCCGGACCGGTCCGGCCCACCGCGCCGCCGCCCGGTCGGCCGTCCTGCCGATCCCGATAGCGCCGGTGAGCGACCGGGCCACGACGCCGCCCGGCGGCTCGTTCACCCTGACGGTGACCCTCACCAACCCCTACGACACCCCGATCAGCTTCGTCTACCAGACCATCCAGCAGAACTACGACACCTCCCTGGACGTCGCGTACTCGGGGCTGAAGTACGCGGAGACCGGGTGCAACGGGGTGCCGACCACGACGTACTGCGGCAACTCGCAGGCCGGTGCCAGCGGTGCCATGTTCGCGCTGCCCCTCGCCCCGGGGGCCAGTACGAGCTACAGCATCACCTACACCATCGCCCCCGACTCGACCTGCGGCAGCGGGCTGAACGTCGACTTCTACTCGTACGTGTACTACGAGTACCAGGGCGGCGCCGCGGTCAACGACGGCGTCATCGGCTTCAAGGGCACCGACGTGCTCTGCGCCTGATCCCGCTCACCCGCCCGGCCGGACGTCAGTGGGGCACCGGTGCGTGCCGGGTGAGCCCGGCCCGGACGGCGACGTCGAGCGCCGGTTCGAAGCGCAGCGCCTCGCGGTCGTCGTCCCCGACCCCGGCGGCCGCGAGCAGTTCCGCCACCGCTGCCGCGTCGACGGTGCGCTCCTCGGCGCGGCGCAGGAACCGCGTCACGGCGGCGGCGAAGGCGGGTGCGTCCGCGCGCAGCACCCACGCCAGCTCCGCCGCCTCGGTGAGGAACAGCTGTTCCGAGCCGAGCCACGGCGCGGCGGCGGCGAGACCGTCCTCGATCAGGGCGTCCGGGTAGGGGATCCGGTGCCAGGAGCCGTCCTGCCACCAGTACAGGAAGCCGAACAGGTTCCCCTGGGCGTCCTCGCGCAGCTGCTCCCAGGGCAGCCAGTCCGGGCCGCCGGCCAGGAAGTCGATCTGCCGGCCGTCGACGTGGGTGTGACTGCCGTCGGAGTCCTGGCCGCAGAACACCGCGCGGTCGTCGTCGACCAGGGTGAGGCGCCACCAGAAGGAGCCACCGCCGTTCTCGCTCCACACGCCCTGCTCGTCCAGCCAGTGCTCGCGGTTGCCCTGGGCGGCGTCCAGCAGGGCGAGCAGCACGGCGCGCGCCCACACCTGCCCGGCGTCGTCGAGGTCCTCGGGCCGGCTCGGCCTGTGCATGATCGTCGTCCCCTCCGTCGGATGGCGGACAGCCTGCCACAGACCTGCGACACCCCGGGCGAATCCCCCTGAACACCCCGGCCGCAGCCCCGCGGGCCCCGGGCGACACCCCGGTGGGACCCCCGCCCGCAGCGCGCCGACCCCCGACGAGGACAATGGCGCGGTGAACGACACGATCGACCCGCCCCGCGCGCACGGCCCGCAGCAGCCGTCGGACCCGGGCGTGGACTACCAGGAGCTGGTCCGGGACGCCATGGCGGCGGCCGTGCGCTCGCCGCTGCGCGGCCGGGTCGCCGACTACATCCCGGCCCTGGCCGAGGCCGACCCGACGGCGTTCGGGATGGCGATCGCGACCGTGGACGGCCGGGTCTTCGGTGCGGGGGACTGGCAGCAGCCGTTCTCCGTCCAGTCGGTGTCCAAGCTGTTCACCCTCGCGCTCGCGCTGGCCGAGGGCGGCGACGGCCTGTGGGCGGGCGTCGGCCGCGAACCCTCCGGCAACCCGTTCAACTCGCTGGTCCAGCTGGAGACCGAGCACGGCATCCCCCGCAACCCCTTCATCAACGCGGGCGCCCTCGTGGTCACCGACCGGCTGCTGGAGCTCACCGGCGACGCGGTCGGCACCGTCCTGGACTTCCTGCGCGCCGAGTCCGGCGACCCGGCCGTCGCGGTGGACCGCGCGGTCGCCGCCTCCGAGGCCGAGCACGGCCACCGCAACGCCGCGATGGCGCATTTCATGGCCGGCTACGGCAATCTGCGCAATCCGGTCGAGGACGTGCTCGCGCACTACTACGCGCACTGCGCGATCGCGACGAACTGCCGTGACCTGGCCCTGGCCGGTCTCTTCCTCGCCCGCCACGGCGTGCGCGCCGACGGGTCGCGGCTGCTGTCGCGCAGCGAGGCCAAGCGGATCAACGCCGTGCTGCTCACCTGCGGCACCTACGACGCGGCCGGCGAGTTCGCCTACCGGGTCGGCCTGCCGGGCAAGAGCGGGGTCGGTGGCGGCGTCCTCGCGGTGCTGCCCGGCCGGGGCACGGTCTGCACCTGGAGCCCCGGTCTGGACGCGGCGGGGAACTCGGTGCTGGGCGTGGCCGCCCTGGACGCGCTGACGACGGCGACCGGCTGGTCGATCTTCTGATGACCGCACTGCCGAGACCGTCCGATCTGCCCGTTTCGCACCAACTGTCCGCTTTACTCCCACCGTCCGCGCCCTCCCTGCCACGCGCCCTGGTCGCGCCGGTATCCGTCCCCGCGCCCAGGGGTCCGGGCGGGACGCCCGGCCGACCTGTCGCCGCACGCGGTGACGTACCGGCAGCTGACGGTCACACACTTGTTATGTCCCCTTCACC
Source organism: Kitasatospora sp. NPDC089913 (assembly GCF_044748625.1). Lineage (NCBI taxonomy): Bacteria > Bacillati > Actinomycetota > Actinomycetes > Kitasatosporales > Streptomycetaceae > Kitasatospora > Kitasatospora sp. NPDC089913. The sequence goes on from NZ_JBIVGI010000003.1 coordinate 133,934, forward strand.
GGTCCGACGACCGGCCCCGTCATGCTCTGCAACGGCGGAAGCCACCGCCGAAGGCGCGCCGGCCCTCAGGCGCACTGACAAGGGGACCCCCATCGTGACCGTCCGCCGCTCCCTCATCGGCACCCTCGCCGTCGGTCTGCTCGCCGCGGCCGCCGCGCTCGTGCCGATCGGTTCCGCCGCCGAGGCCGCCGAGCGCACCCCCGGCGAGCTCCCGTTCGGTTCCGCCACCACCGTCGGCCTGCACAACACCTACGACCCGGCCGCCTTCCGCTACCTCGCCCAGGGCCTCGACACCGGCACCGGCATGATCGAGCTGGACGCCTGGCCGAACGCCATCACCAAGGAGTGGAAGGTCAGTCACTCCAACCCGCTCGGCAACACCAACAACTGCGTCAGCGCCACCGCGGCCTCCCAGCTCTACACCGGCAGCGGCAACAAGAACCTGGACACCTGCCTCGACGACGTCCGGGTGTGGCTCGCCGCCCACCCCGCCGCGGGACCGCTGGTGATCAAGCTGGAGCTCAAGCCCGGCTTCTCCGGGAACCTCGGCATGGGCCCGGCCCAGCTGGACGCGCTGATCGCCGCCCACCTCGGCTCCGCCGCGCTGCGCCCGGCCGACCTGCTCGCCAAGCCCGGCGGCGGCAGCTACGCGACCCTCGACGAAGCGGCCCGCGCCGGCAACTGGCCGACCCGGGCGGCGCTCGCGGGCCGGGCGCTGGTGTACGTGATCCCCGGTACGGTCGAGCTGGACAACCCCTTCGACACCCTGCACACCGACGTCGAGTACGGCCGCTACCTGCGCGACCTGGCGGCAGCGAACCGGATCGGCGAGGCCCGGATGTTCCCGACCGCGCTCGGCGCCGCGGCCGGCGACCCGCGCACCCGGTACAGCGAGACCTCGATCCGGCCGTGGTTCGTGGTCTTCGACGGTGACGCCGCCGCCTATGCGAACGGCATCGACACCTCCTGGTACGACACCAACCACTACCTGCTGACGATGACCGACGCCCACAACGTCGCCCCGGCGATCAGCGGCACCGACCCCACCGCGGACCAGGCCCGCACCCGTACCGAACTGCTCGCCCGCGCCCACGCGAGCATCGTCTCGAGCGACTGGCGCAAGCTCCCCGCCGTGCAGTCGCTGGTCCTGCCGCGCGGCTGATCCGGGGGCGGCCCCTGCTGAGAAGCGTCGTGAGTCCGGGCCGCCGGTCGTCCGGGGCGTGGACGGCCGGCGGTGCCGCGTTCCGGCCCGGCTACGGCTTCCCGGTCCAGTCCTCGGCGAGCAGGCCGAGCACGACCTCGTCGAGGAACTCGCCGTACACCCAGGCGGACCGGCGCAGCCGGCCCTCGAGCACGAAGCCGGCGGCCTCGGCGGCGCGGACCATCGGGAGGTTGTCGGCCAGTGTCTCCAGCTGGAGCCGGTGCAGGCCGCGCACCGTGAACCCGTAGTGGCACAGCAGCCGGACCGCCTCGCCCGCCAGTTCGCGCCCCCGGAAGGCGGGTCGCAGGGCGAGGCCGAGGTGGGCGAGGCGGTTGTGGGTGTCGATGCCCCAGAGCAGGGCCTCGCCGGCCAGTTCGCCGGAGGCGAGGTCCACCACGGAGAAGAGCGCCGCGTCGTCCGAGGGGGGCGTCACGGTGTACGGGGACTCGGCCGCGCCGGGGGAGATCGGCCGCCAGGGCCGGGAGTCGGCCCGGGAGCGGGTGGGGACGTCGTCGTACAGCTCGCCCTGGAGCACCGCGACATCGCTGTCGTGGCGGGCGCGGAGGGCGATGCGGGAGTTCTGTAGCATGTCACATTGCTATCGGTTGTGGACTCTCCCGGCAATCGGTTTTGGCGCGGCGGCGGCCCGGACCCTGCCCGGCGGCGGCCCGGTCGGGGAATGTCTCCGCCGCGGACGGCTGTTGCCACGGACGTGACCGCCTCGCCCGCCCTTCGCCTCTCCGTGCTCGACCGTTCCCGGACCCGCCGGGGGGAGGAGCCCGCGCAGGCGCTGCGCGACACCGTGGCCTTCGCGGTGGAGGCCGAGCGGCTCGGCTACCACCGGTTCTGGGTCTCGGAGCACCACGGCGTGCCGGGTGTGGCCGGTTCGGCGCCGACGGTGCTGGCGGCGGCGGTGGCCGCGGCGACCTCACGGATCCGGGTCGGCACCGGCGGGGTGATGCTCCCCAACCATCAGCCCCTGGTCGTGGCCGAGCAGTTCGGGGTGCTCGCGGCGCTCTTCCTGGGCCGGATCGACATGGGCCTCGGCCGGTCGGTGGGTTTCACCGACGGCGTCCGCCGCGCGCTGGGCCGGGAGAAGGACGCCGCCGACCGCTTCCCCGAGCAACTCGCCGAACTCCTCTCCTGGTTCGACCCCGAGGCGCGCGGACCCGGCGGCGTGCACGCCCGTCCCGCGGAGGGCCTGGAGGTTCCCGCGTACGTACTGGCCACCGGCGCGGGCGCGGAGGTCGCGGCCGACGCCGGGCTGCCGCTGGTGATCGCGGCCGTGCGGGGCGAGGAGGCGATGGTGGCCGCGATCGACCGCTACCGGCAGCGCTTCCGGCCCTCCGTCCGCGCCCAACGGCCTTACGTGGTGGTGTCCGGGACGGTCGCGGTGGCCGCGAGCGAGGAGCGGGCCCGGGCGCTGCTCGTCCCGGAGGCCTGGTCGAGCGCCCACAGCCGCACCCACGGCGAGTTCTCGTCGCTCGAACCCGCCGAGGAGATCCTGGCCAGGCCGATGGCCCCGCGTGAGCGCGCCGCCTTCGAACAGGCCCTCACCGGACACATCGCGGGCACCCCCGACCAGGCCCTCGACGCGCTGACGGGCCTGCTGGAGCGCACCGGCGCGGACGAGTTCCTGGTCACCACCAGCACCTACGACCGGGCCGAACTGCTCACCTCCTACCGGCTGCTCGCCGAGGCGGCCGGGCCGGCGGGGGCGGTCGGGTAGGCGGGAGGCTCGGGATCGGCCCGATCGGTCGGTTCGGGCCGCCCGGTCGGGTCGGCCCGCTCGGCGAGGCCGGTGAACGGGCCGTTCAGGGCGGCGAGTTCGTCCGCGTCGAGGACGAGTCCGGCCGCTGCCGCGCTGTCGCGGATGCTGGCGGGGCGGCGGGCGCCGGGGATCGGGACGACGGCGGGGGAGAGGGCCAGCAGCCAGGCCAGGCCGACCTGTTGCGGCGAGACCCCGCGTGCCTCGGCGACGCGGTGGAAGGCGGTGCGTGCCGGTACGCCGTCCGCCGGGCCGTCCAGCACGCTCCGGGCGAGGCCGCCCAGCGGGCTCCACGGCAGGAACGCCAGGCCCAGCCGTTCGGCGAGCCGCAGCTGCGGCAGGGCGCCGCGGTCGGCCGGGGAGAACCGGTTCTGCACCGAGACCAGCCCCGGTCCGAGGATCTCCCGCGCCGCCAGGATCTGCCCCTCGTCGACGTTGGAGATGCCCGCCGCGCGGATCTTCCCCGCGTCCAGGAGTTCGCGCAGGGCTCCCACCGACTCGGCCCAGGGCACCCGGGGATCGGGCTTGTGCAGTTGGTAGAGGTCGATCGCCGCCACGCCGAGCCGGCGCAGCGAGTCCTCGCAGGACTGCCGGAGGTGCTGGGGCCGTCCGTCGACCGTCCACGAGCCGTCCCCCGGGCGGCCGCGCCCGCCCTTGGTGGCGACCAGCACGCCGGCGCGGTCGGCGGGGGAGCGGGCGGCCAGCGCGCGGGCGATCAGACGCTCGTTGTGGCCGGTCTCGCCGGAGTGCCAGTGGTAGGAGTCCGCGGTGTCGAGCAGGGTGACGCCCGCGTCGATCGCGGCGTGCAGGGTGGTGAGGGCGGCCCCGGGGCCGGGGCGCCCCTCCACCGAGAGCGGCATCGCGCCGAGCCCGATCGCGCCGACGCTCCGCTCGCCGAGGGTGCGCTGTCGCACGGTCACACGTCCTTTCCGGCAGTGGCTCCGGGGGTGGCAGCCGCTCCGAGGGTGGCGACGGCTCCGGGGGTGGCAGCCGCTTCGAGGGTGGCGACGGCTCCGGGGGTGGCAGCCGCTTCGAGGGTGGCGACGGCTTCGGCCACGGCGGCCGGCAGCCAGGAGCCGAGCGGCGAGAAGGAGAGGCCGAGCGAGGCAGCCCGCCGGGTGTCCATCGGGTACCAGCGGTCGAAGGAGAACGGGGCGTGGTCCGCGCCCTCGGCCGGCCGGTAACGGACGGTCGTGCCCAGGTGCCCGGCGATCAGCTCGGACAGCCCGACCGCGTCGAGCGGTTCCGCCGAGGCGGCGTTGACCGCGCCGGCCGAGGACGAGGCGGCGACCGCGACCAGGGCGGCGGCGATCTCCTCGTGCCGGACGAACGAGGTCGGCTGCGGGTGCTCGTGCACCGCGACCGGCCGCCCCGCCGCGATCGCGCCGGTGAAGTGCGCGAGCCGACCGGTGAAGTCCAGCGCCCCGCCGCCGAGGACGTGGGCGCTGCGCACGCTCGCCCAGCCGAACGGGGGCCGCCCGGCGGCGAGTACGGCCTCCGCCTGGCGCTTGCCCTCGGCGTAGGCGGTGGCCTCGCCGAAATGCCGGGCGAGCGCCGCCGGGTCGTGCCAGGGCAGGCCGAGGTCCACCGGCCAGTGCTCCGGGTCGACGGCCTCCTCGGCGACCGGCAGCCCGGGCGCGGCGCGGAGCAGCGGCGAGGTCGCGGGGTCGTAGACCTCCATGGTCGAGGTCATCACGTACCGCGGGGTCCGGTCGGCGAAGACCCGGCGGGCCACCACCGCCTGGGCGGGCGTGTACAGCACCTGGTCGATCACCGCGTCGAAGGTGCGGTCGCCGAGGGCGGCGGTCAGCGCGTCCTCGTCGTCCCGGTCGGCCTGGACGTGGTCGACGCCGGGCGGGGGCGGGGCGGAGCCCCGGTTGATCAGGGTGACCTCGGTGCCGGCGTCGCGCAGCAGGGTGACCAGGTGGCGGCCGAAGTACCTGGTCCCGCCGATCACGGCGACCCGGCGCGGGGCGCGGTTCGAGGCGGCGGTGGTGGTCGTGGTGGTCGCCGGGGTGGCGACGGTCGCCGGGCCGGCGGTGGCGGTGGTGGTGCTCCGGGTGGCGTCCCGTTCGGCGGAGTGGTTCATGGCCATCACTCTGCCGCCGAATGATCATCAGCAGAACTGCCGATCTACTGAACGCGTCATCAGCTGAACTGGTGACCGGTCGGGTCGGCCCGGCCCGGGGCGCGGTCAACGTCAGGTCAGAGCCAGCCGCGCCGTGCCGCCTGCACCCCGGCCTGGAAGCGGGTGGTGGCGCCGAGTCTGGCCAGCAGGGTGGAGACGCGCCGCACGACGGTGCGCCGCCCCAGGCCCAGTCGCCGCGCGATCGCGTCGTCGGTGGCGCCGCTGGCCATCAGGACGAGGATGCGGTGGTCCCGGTCGTCGAGCTGGAGGCCGACGCCGGCGGTCGAGGCGGGGACGGCGAGTTGCCAGAGCGTCTCGAAGACCGCGGCCAGGGCGCCGAGCAGGCTGGACGGGCGGATCAGCAGCGAGACGACGCCCGCCCGGTCGTCGGCGGGCAGGGTGACGATGGCGAGGTCGTCGTCGCCGAGGGCGAGCTTGAGCGGCGGCTCGTCGAGCGTCCGGGCCTGTTCCCCGGCCTCGATCATCCGCGCCATGTTGGGGCCGGCCACGGGATCGTCGAAGGCGCACCCGCCGTAGATCGAGCGGTAGACGACACCGGAGGCCATCCGCCGGCGTTGCAGCACCTCCTGGTCGAGGTAGTGCGCGGAGTCCCCGGAGTACGGCGGGACGTCGATGACCCGCACCTCGCGGCGGGCGGCGAGCTGCAGCCGCCGTCCGGCCGCGAGGACCTCGGCGTGCTCCTCGACCACCTCCAGCGCGGCGTAGCCGCCGGCACCGCGGCGGGCGAGCCGGTAGAGCCGGTCGAGTTCCGCCCCGGCCCGGCGTGCGTCGGCCCGCCGGACGGCGTCGCGCTGGAGCGCGGCCTCGACCACCTGGCCCGGGGGCAGCGCCTCCCAGGTGAGCCGACGGTGGTCGCAGGCCACCACGATGCCTTCGTCGGCGAGTCCGCCCAGCAGGGCGAGCAGGGCGTCCTCGTCGATCCCGGCGGCCGCCGCGAGGTCGGGGAGGCGCCCCTGCGGGCGCCCGATCAGCCAGTGGTAGACCCGGCCGCGCTCGGAGTCGGGATCGAGTACGTCGTGGAGCACGTGACCTCCAGTTTCGCCATGTCCATGGCGACATGACGGATCGTCGAAGCCTACCCCTGTCGGTGGCGCACATGCGCCGGTGGCCCAAGCGGGCCGCCGGGCGCTCTGGCGCGCGGCGGGGTCGGATCGCGAGAGTTGCTCGGTGTCCGCACAGTTCACCGGGCGCCCCCTCCGGACGGCCGGTGCACGGCCGCGCCCTCACGCCCAAGGACGACCCATGACAGCTGCTCCGCCCACCGCCAGGCCCGCGCCCGCCAGGACGGCGGTCGCCCGGACGGCACCCGCCCGGACGGCGGTCGCCGCCCTGGTCGGCGCCCTCCTCCTGCTCCTCCTGCCCGGAGTGTCGTCCGCCCGGGCCGCGGCGCCCGCCCCGCCGCCGATGAGCGACGGCTTCGGACTGACCCGGGTCGGCGCCGTCACCGGCAGCGCCACGAACTTCGTCCTCACCGTGACCACAACGCAGGTCGCCGGCGAGCACACGATCCGGATCCTGCTGCCGGACGACTACGCGGACCGCCCCGATCGGCGGTACCCCGTCCTGTACTTCCTGCACGGCGCCTCGGACAACCCCGCCAACCAGGGCCTCGCCTACCCCGCCCTGACCGCGGCCAGGTCGATGATCACCGTCATCCCCGACGGCGGCCTGCGCGGCTGGTACACCGACTGGCAGGACAGCGGCACGGCGGCCGGCGCACAGAACTGGCAGACCTTCCACCTCAACCAGGTGGTGCCCTTCGTCGACGCCAACCTCCGTACCCTCACCGACCGGAAGCACCGCGCGGTCGGCGGACTCTCGATGGGCGGCTTCGGCGCGCTGCACTACGCGCAGGCCCGACCGGAGCTCTTCGGCCAGGTCCTCACCATGTCCGGCGCCAACGACCTCTCGGCCGACGAGATGGTCATCCGCGGCGCGGTCGTCGGCACCCTGACCAACGCCGGAACCGTACTGTGCGCCCCGAGCGGCGGACAGCCCTGCGGCTTCGACTTCGGACCCACGGTGTCCAGCGACGCGATCTTCGGCACCCCCTACCCGGTCTTCGACGCGGACTGGCGCTGGAACGCGGCCGACCCGACCGCACACGCCGGACTGCTGGCCGACACCGGCATCGCCGTCTACACCGGCAACGGCAACGGCAACCCCGCCGGCATGGAGTTCTGGGCCGAGGGCACCGCCAAGCGCTTCACCGACCGGCTGACCGCCCTCGGCATCCCGCACCGCTACGTCGACTACGGCAACGGCGCTGGCTGGGGCCCCGCCTGCGACGGCGGCCACAGCTACGGCTGCTGGGCCCAGGACCTCGTCGACTACGTGCCGCGCCTCGAAGCCGCCTTCGCCGCCTGACCCGGGCGCGCCCGACACGGTCGCCGTCCGCGCGCCGCCCGTCCGCACCCCACCACGGCTCCCCTCCCGACGAAAGGACCGACCCGTGCTGTCGACCTCCGCCCCGCCCGCGGCCCCCGGCCGCCGCTCCGCCCCCTGGCTGCGCCTGCTCGCGGCCGTCCTGGTGACCTGCTGCGCCGCGCTCGGTCTCACCGCCGCGCCGTTCACGGCGACCCGGGCCGACGCTGCCACCACCGGAGCCGCCGCGGCCTGTGCCACCCCGCAGCAGTGCCTGACCATCACCTCGCTGAGCAACGGCCGCCGGCTCGACGTCCAGAACGGCTCGACCGGCGACGGCGCGTACATCGTCACCAACTCGGCGCCGGGCTACCACCAGTCCTGGCGGCTGAACGTCGACGCCTCGGACTCCTCGTTCACGATCGTCAACAACACCACCGGCAAGTGCATCGACCTCGCGTGGTTCACCCCCGCCCTGCGCCAGCAGACCTGTGCCGGCCAGGCCAGCCAGAAGTGGTTCCTCCAGCCGGTCCCCGGCGCCGAGGACTCGTTCATGATCCGCCACCACGGCGACAACACCTGTCTCGACCTGCTGCTCGGCGGCAACTACGACGACGCCTGGACCGACCAGTACGCCTGCAACGGAACGGTGAACCAGCGCTGGTCCACCGGCTTCCCCGCGGCGGCCCGCAACCTCGCCGTCGACCACGCCGCCAAGCAGTGCCAGAAGGACATCTCGACCTGCTCCTGGGCGCTGAAGAGCGAGGCCCCGGCGGCCCCGCTGCCGAAGGTCTGCGTCTCCTCGGTCTGGTTCAACAACACCTCCGGCACCGTGCAGCAGGCCTTCTCGGTCACCAATATGAGCGGATGGTCCAACAGCATCGGCGGCGACATGGGCACCCAGATCTCCGGCGGCGTGCCCGGCGGGGCGCTCACCACCGTGGTCAGCACCGCGCTGCACTACAACAACGTCTGGCAGGGGTCGACGACCGTCAACAACAGCGTCGCGGTGTCCGTCCCGCCGCAGCAGTACGGCTGGGTGACGCTGGCCGAGCTGGCCCGCAAGGTGACCGGCACCTGGACCTTCGACGCCCGGGGCATCCCCTGGACGGCCGAGGACACCCTCACCGTGCCGCTCACCTACGACCCGCAGGCCGGCGCGACGCTCTACATCGCCAACACCAGCCCGACCTTCACCAACTGCGCCTGACCTCCCGGTAACGGGGGCACGGGAGGACGGGGGCTACGGGGGAACGGGGGCACGGGGGACGGACCGGGCGGAGCCACCGCCCGGTCCGTCCCCCGCCGGCCTTCAGGCGAGCAGGTCGGACTGGAGCGTCACCACCTGCCGGAAGGCGGCGGTGGGCACGCCCTTGGGGTTGGTCATGGTGATCACGCCCGTGACGTTCCCCGCCGAGAGGAAGGCGATCCGGGTTGCGGCCGGGGAGCCGGGCACCTCACGGGTGGCGAGGTCGACGCCGAACACCGTGTCCCAGCCCTGGGTGTCACCGGTCGCCACGCCGCCCGAGGAGTCCTTGGGTTCGCCCGTCCTCCGCAGCTTGTCGAACAGCGGCCATGCCTCGGCCTGGGAGCCGAAGGACAGCAGCCGGATCTGCGTCCGGGTGCCGTCGGCGGCGGTCCACTCGCGGACAGCGGCATCGCGGCAGGCCTTCTGCAGCAGCAGGGCCCGCAGTGCGCCGGGGTCCTTCCAGTCGGCGGTGATCGCCTCGCAGGGGACCCGGCCGACCGGGGCCGCAGCGGACGGGGTGGCGCCGGACGGGGCGGCGGAGGACGCCGAGGGGGAGCCGGTCGGCGAGGCCGAGGCCGAGCCCGGAGCGGACGGGGACGCCGAGCTGCCGACGCCCGGGACCGCAGCCGGTACGAGTGAGCCGCCCGCCTCGGCAGGCACCGGCAGGAGCAGGGCGCGCAGGTCGGCCGTGTGGCGGCCCTTGTTCTCCTTCGGCGCCGGCTGACCGGAGGGCAGCTGCGGGAGCACCAGGGCCGGGAAGGTGTACCGGCCGTCCTTCGGGGTGGCCAGGCCGGGCAGGTCGGTGCGCTCCTGGGCCGTCACGGCCAGCGCGGTCCCGGTACCGGCGAGGGCGCAGACCACGACGGCCGCACTCCACCGCACGGCCGCCCGGCGCCGCCGGGAGCGGCGGGCCGCCCGTTCGCCGTCCTCCGGCGCGGCGGCGGCCGTCTCCGCGACGACGGGTGTCTCCTCGACGGCGGGGGCGGAGGTCTCCTCGGGCAGGACGGGACCCTTCACCGGGGCGGAGGCGTCCTGCTGCGTGGCGCTGTCGGTCATACGGACGCTCCCGGGACGGCGAGGCGGTCGAGCTGCTGGGCGAGGAGGGCGACGATCCGGTCCTTGGGCAGCGGGGCCACGCCCTCGACCGCCATGACGACCAGGAGGTCGCCCTGGGCGGCCGAGCACTCCAGCCGGTCGATCGGTGCGGACGGCGGCGCCGGCAGCAGGTAGCAGTGCGCCTCGGCATGGCCGGGCACGGTGGGTCCGGTGCGGAAGATGCCGGTCTCACCGGTGAAGATCGCCGTGTACTCGTTCAGCTTCTGCACCTCCTGCTGGTTGAACTGGCGCAGCTTCATGCTGATCGTCAGTTCGCCCGCCTGGGTCGTGTAGGTGCGCACTCCGGCGGCCTTCACATGCAGGTCGTTCCAGTACTTGCGGAGCTTGTCCTGCTGCTCCTTGGGCAGCGGCAGCACCTCCTGGTCCAGCTCGGCGGCGAGCATCTGCTCCCCCGTCAGCTCGACGTCGTTGCCGAAGCCGCTGTCGTCCGGGCCGAGCCCGAAGCCCGCCGGGACGGGCAGCAGCAGGTCGCGCAGCGAACCGAAGTGGTTGCCGTTGGACTTCGCGCCGAACGGGGTGGCGGTCGCGGTGGGAGTGGGTACGGTGGCCGGCGCCGGGGCGGCGGTCGCGGGCGCGGGGTCGTCGTAGCGGACCTCGATGATCCCGATGCCGATCACCACACCGACCAGGGCCGCAGCCACGGTCGCGCCTCCCGCCCGCAGCAGTCGGCGCGGGGGCCGGGCCGCGGGCGGTACGTCGGACGGGATGACGGCCGGGACCTCGGGGGTGGCGGTGGCCGGTGCCCCGGGCGCCGGCACCGCGGGCGCGCCGGGGACGATGACGTCACTGTCGCTCATGCCAGCCGCTCCCACTGCCGCTTGGCGAGGTCCTTGACGACCTCGGGGGACACCGGTCGGGTGCCGAACACCTTGACCTCCATCACGACGGTGCCGCGCTGCGCGACGGCGTCGGCGCCGTAGTAGGGCTCCGTGGTCTCGGCCCAGTACGAGGCCCGGGAGTCCACCTGGTAGCCACCGTTGGCCTCGGGCGCGAAGAGTTCGAGGGACCGGCCCAGGGTACGGGCGCCGGCCTCGGCGGCCCGGTCGGCCGTGTACTGGATCAGCGAGATCCGGACCTTGAGATCGCCCTGCTTCCAGTCGATCTCCACGGCGCGCCGGAAGCCGTGGGTGTTCAGCTGCTTGAACACGGCGGCGGTCATGCCGTCGTGCTCGGCCAGCTCGCCCGCCGTGATCCAGCTCGGGGTGTCCGGGTAGTCGCCCCAGGCGGTGCTGCCGCTCGGCGCGGCGATCAGCAGCTTGCGCAGGTCGCCGTCGATGGCGAGCGGCGAGGGCGCGGCGGCGGCCGCCACGGCCGGGTCGAGCGCCCCGGCGGGGTAGGAGGGCAGTGCGACCTGGATCGGCGGGAGCGGCGTGGGCGGCCGGTTCGCCTGGATCGCGTAGCCGGCGCCGCCGCCGGCCACGGTGCCGAGCACCAGCCCGGAGACCAGCAGTAGGACCGGGCGCGGTCGGCGCGGGGTGCGGGCGGGCGGTGCCTCGGAAGGCGCGGCCGGGGTGGCCTCCGGCGGGCCGGACGGCAGCTCCGGCGCCCCGGCGGGCGGAGTGGGCGGTGGCGCGTCGACGGGCGACGGCGCCACGGGGTCGGTGGTCATGCGAGTGCTCCAGTAAAGGGGGAAGGGGAGGGCCGGGGGCTCAGCGGCCGGAGGTCAGCCAGTCGCGCTGGCGCTTCATCAGCTCGCTGAGCAGTGCCTTGTCCGGGGTGCCCTTCACTTCGACGTCGATGATGTACTGCACGTCGCCCTGGCTGGAGATGCCGCTCATCGAGCCGGTGTAGGCCTGCTGCTTGGGCTTGTCGAGGTATCCGTGGGCGGCCGGGTCGCCGGTGATCTCGACCGGGTCGAGGCCGTCCAGGGTGTAGGTGCGGGCGACCTCGGCGGCCCGGGCGGCGGTCGCGAAACGCAGCAGGGTCACGGTGACCTCGGCCTTGCCGTCCGCCGTGCGGTAGGTGCGGGTGGCGGAGTCCTTGTAGCCGAAGGACTTGAGCGCCTTCATGGCGTCCGCCCCGCCGAGCTGCTCGCCCATGTCCTTCTCGGTGAGCAGCATGCCGTCGGCCGGGCCGTACGACTCGCCGCCCTCGGGGATCGGGAGCAGGAAGTACTGCAGGTCGCCGTCGTGCCGGCCGTTGCTGACGGTGCCCTTGAGGGTGCTCGTCGGCGCGGGCGCGGGCGCCGGCGCGGCCGGGGGAGCGGTGGTCGGCGTGGCGGAGGCCGGGGCGGACGCGCCGGGCGCGGTGCTCGCGGTCCCGCCGGCCGCGGTCGTGGCCGTCGCGGTGGCCGTCGCGGCGGCGACGGCCGGTCGGGGCTCCGGCTTGCCGACGGCGACCGTCACGGTCGCGCTGACCGCCGTCACGGCCAGCAGGCCGACGGTCGCCAGCGCGACGCCGACGGACCGCGGCAGCTTCCGGCCCGGGGCGTCCGGGGTCTCGGTGGGCGGGGACGCCGGGACGGGTGCGCCGGGGACGGTGGGGTCCGGTGCGGACGCCTGCGCCGGGTCGGCTGCGGGCGGCACGTGATCGTGCGCGGACAAGGGGTTCCCCCAGGAAAGAAGCAGAAGGTTTCGCGCGCGGCTCACGGGCACCTGGGCGGCCGTCACGGCCGCACAACACGCGTCTGGCTGGAATTATGAGAGCGGCTCCGTCCCGGTGCCAACAAGATCAATCGCCACACTCCCGCGCAATCGATCACTAAAGCGACACACCGTAACCGAACCGAAATCGACCGTGACCTCCGTGGTCCGGACCCGGGTGCGGGCGCCGGATTCCGGTCGGTCGGCGCCGGACCGGTCGGTCGGCGGGAGTGCCCGACAGAAGGGGCGGCCGACATGTGGCCTCGCGTCAACGGCATGCGCTCGATGGAGCTCGGCACCCCGGACGGGATCCGCGCCGAGCTGAACTCCCTGGTCCTGGCGGGCCGGAAGACGGCCACCACCGGCCTGCTCGCCGAGTACGCCGAGGAGTCCGAGGAGCTGGAGCTCCCCGGCGAGCGGCTGGCGCTCGTGGACGACGAGGGAGGGTTCGTCGCCGCGATCGAGATCACCGGTGTGGAGGTGACCACCTTCGGCGAGGTGACCTGGGAGCACGCTCGGGCGGAGGGCGAGGGGGACGCCTCGCTCGCGGAGTGGCGCGAAGGGCACCGCGGCTACTGGAGCCGCCTGGGAACCCCTGTCGAGGACGCGACCGCCGTGGTCTGTCTGGCCTTCCGTCTCGTCGAGGACCGGTGACCGAAAAAATACCCCCCCAGGTATCCTGGAGGGGGAGGAAGACCTCCCCACCGGATCAGAGGAGTCCCGAGATGTGTCGACGAACCACGTGCCGCACCTGCGGCAAGGCCGGCTACGCGGGGTGCGGCATGCACGTCGACCAGGTCCTGGCCGGTGTCCCCAAGGCGGCCCGCTGCACCTGCGACCGGAGCACGGGCGGCGGTGGCGGCCTCGGCGGCCTCCTGGCGAAGATCCTGGGCCGCGGCTGAGCCCGGCGGCCCGATGCACGCCACCCGGCCCGGGTGGCGTGCGATCAGGGCTGTTGTGGCAAAAGGGCCTTGGCGCCCGGTGCGACGTGCTACGTTCCGTGGACAAATCGAAAACAGGTGACCCCGGCGGTGCTACCAACACCCCGGGGTCCGGCAACAGGAGCCAGAACTCCCGATGCACGTCCATCGTAGCGCCCACGTGCGCAATTTCACCGTGCTGCCCAATGCCCTCCTCCAGTACCGGCGGCTGTCCTACACCGCCCGTGGAATCCTCGCCGACCTCCTCTCCCGGCCCGACGGCTGGCGCGAGGACGGGAGGCACATGGCCGACAGCAGCCCCCAGGGCCGGGGTGCGGTCCGCAAGGCGCTGAAGGAGCTGACCGACGCCGGCTTCTACCGCGTCGAGAAGGTCCGTCTGCCGGACGGCACGATCCGCACCGATTCCCACGTCTACGACACCCCGCAGCTCGGCCTGCCGGGTACCACCCGTCCGGGCCCCGGTGGAGCGAACGCCGGTGGGGCAGGCGTCCCTGTAGTAAAGAACCGGAGCCAAAGGCCCTCCCTCCCCGACGGCCCCGTCGCGGGCGGGGCGGACGAGGACAGGGCCGCTTGCGCTCTGCCGGACGAGCAGGTCCGCGAGGCGGTCGCCGTGCTGTTCCGCGTGATCCGCCCCGAGCCGCGCCTGCGCCTCGGTGAGGCCGAGGCGCGGGAGCTCGCACCCCAGGTCGCCCAGTGGCTGGAACGCGGCGCGACCCGGGAGGACCTCGCTGCCGCCCTGCTGCCCGGCCTTCCCCTCCGGATCCATTCGGCGGTGGCGGTGCTCCGTCACCGCCTGGAGCACAAGGTGCCGCCCGCGCAGACCCCTGCGCGGGCGGCACCGGCCCGGTACGACGAGTGCGCCGAATGCCGGGACCCGATCCCCCGGCCGGGTGTCTGCCGCCGCTGCGCCGGCCACCCGGTCCCGGCGGTCGTCGTGGGCGCCGACGAGGCGTGTACCCGCAGCGGCGCCGCGCGGGCGCGGACCGCACTCCGGGCCGCGAAACCCACGGCCTGTACTGCGCCCGGTGGGCGACCGGTTGCCCACTACGGCTCTGTCGGGCACCCCGGTTGATCTTCGTCGGACGGGCTGCGATCTTCCTTCACGTGTGACGCCCGGGGAGAGGGGGACGGTCCGCCGATGCCCGACAGCACAGCCGCGTTGAAGCCCGGACGCGGGAACGCGGGCCGCCGCACGCCGTAAAGGGGCAACCCCTCACCGGCGCCCGGTGGCCAGGACGACGAGGAACTGGCCGCCGCCCGCCTCGATCCGGGTGGTCACCGGCAGCCCCGGTGTCAGCCGGGAGAACCGGTCGGCCAGCCATTCCGCCGTCTCCTGGGCGTCCTGCCTGGTCGGGCAGCGGCCCACGATCTCGCGGCCCCCCTTGTGCTCCAGTCTCGCGGCAACGGCGATCAGCGGTGCGGGTTCGACCACGAAGAGGCGTTCCGGCCAGGCGATGACCACCTTGACCGCGCCCTTGCGGGTGTTGCACCCGCGGTGCGCGAGCCGCTCGGCGACCTTGGCCTTCCGGTCGGCCGTCCGGCTGTCGACACTGGGCCCCCGCGGGTCGTTCACCGACTTGTCGGGGTCGACCGGTTCGTCGCACACCCAGCATCGCCAGTTGTCGCGTTCGGCCACGTCATCGAGGAGACTCATCCGAGCAGACTAGCCGGAGACTTCGTACCCGGGGTTCGGTGGGGCTTCACCGGGTGTCCCCGTCGACCGTCGTCGGACGGGTTGTGGTCCGCTCCCGGGCGAGGGAGTCCAGGGCCGCGCGGAGGCGGGCGGCCGCTTCGTCGGCGACGGGCGCCAGCTCGGGCTTTCCGGTGGCCCGGACCAGCAGCTGCGGGTCCATGGCCTCGACCAGGGTGCCCCCGTCGACCGCGCGCACCACGACGTTGCACGGCAGCAGCAGCCCGATGTGCCGGTCCGCCGCCAGGGCGCGGTGGGCGAGGGGCGGATTGCAGGCGCCGAGGATCAGGTAGTCCTCGATCTCCTCGTCCAGCTTGGCCCGCAGGGTGGCGCGGACGTCGATCTCGGTGAGCACGCCGAAGCCCTGCTCGGCGAGTGCGGCCCGGACCTGCTCGACGGCCTCGGCGAAGGGCAGGTCGAGGGTGGTGGCGATCCCGTGGTCCATGTGGTGCTCCGTTCGTGGTGCGGCGGCGCGGTTCCGGCCGTGCCGCCCGTGCGTCGTGCTCGTTCCTCTTCTCCACTGTACCCCCGGGGGTATTATTCCGGACCGGTGCCGGCGGTCGGTCGGCGCACGGCCGGTTGCCCGCACGGCAGTTCGGTGCGCGTCAGGTATTGTCAGTAAACTTTACTTACCACTAGGCTCCCCGACGGCGGCTTGGCGCGGCGCCCGCACCTCCGGGGCGTGACGTGCTCAGCGAGAGCTCTGACCCGGCCGCCGCGGTGGTGCGGGCCGCCGCTCTGCCGGCGCAGCCCGTGCACGGGCTGCGCCGGAGTCCAGCTCTCGCCGTCAATCGAGGTCAGGGAGTCCAGGGATGCGTCCCGAAGTCTCAGTGAGGCCTGTACACATCGGAGTGTTCGCCGCCGTGCTCGTGCTGGTGGCCGGACTACTGCTCGGCTGGTCCGGGCGGGCGGGAGCGGCGGCGGATCCGCTGCTCTCGCGGGGCAAGGCCGCCACGGCCTCGTCCACGGAGAGCTCGTCGTACGCGGCGGGCAAGGCGTTCGACGGCAACACCGGTACCCGGTGGGCGAGCGTGGAGGGGAAGGACCCGCAGTGGCTGCGGGTCGACCTCGGGGCGAACGCCACCGTCACGCGGATCAAGCTGTCCTGGGAGGCCGCCTACGCGAAGGCGTACCGTCTGGAGGTGTCCGCCGACGGCTCGACCTGGACCCAGCTGGCCGAGGAGAAGGCGGGCAACGGCGGGACGGACGAGTGGACCGGCCTGAGCGGGAAGGGCCGCTACGTCCGGATGTACGGGACGGCGCGCGGCACGTCCTACGGCTACTCGCTGCTCGAGATGGAGGTCTACGGGACCACCGGGACCACGCCGACGCCCACGCCCACCGGACCGTCCCCGACCGGGACGACCGCGCCGGGCGGGGCCTTCACCGTCGTCGCGGCGGGCGACATCGCCGCGCAGTGCACCGCCTCGGACAGCGCCTGCGCGCACCCGAAGACCGCGGCCCTCGCCCAGCGGCTCGACCCGAAGTTCTACCTGACGATGGGTGACAACCAGTACGACGACGCCAGGTTGGCCGACTTCAAGGCCTACTACGACAAGACCTGGGGCGCGTTCAAGGCGAAGACCCACCCCGTGCCCGGCAACCACGAGACCTACGACCCGGCCGGCTCCCTCGTCGGCTACAAGTCCTACTTCGGCAGCATCGCCTATCCGCAGGGCAAGAGCTGGTACAGCTTCGACGAGGGCAACTGGCACTTCGTCGCCCTCGACTCCAACGCCTTCGACCAGAGCGCCCAGATCGACTGGCTGAAGGCCGACCTCGCGGCGAACGGCAAGAAGTGCGTCGCCGCCTACTGGCACCACCCGCTGTACTCCTCCGGCGGGCACGGCAACGACCCGGTCTCCCGGCCGGTCTGGCGGATCCTCTACGACGCCAAGGCCGATCTGGTGCTCAACGGGCACGACCACCACTACGAGCGGTTCGCCCCGCAGGACCCGGACGGCAAGGCCACCGCGGACGGGATCGTCGAGATCGTCGGCGGGATGGGCGGCGCCGAGCCCTACCCGATCGAGCAGATCCAGCCGAACAGCCAGAAGCGGATCAGCGGCGAGTACGGGGTGCTGAAGCTCGACTTCACCGATTCCGGGTACGGCTGGAGCTACATCGGCACGGACGGCAAGGCCAAGGACACCAGCCCGAACTACAGCTGCCACTGATGATGTACCTGGCCACCACCGGCCGCCGTTCGGACGCACCGCCCCGCCCCGTCGGGGTGGGGCGGCGCGTCCCCGGTACGGTCGTCGCGCTCGGCGCGGTCAGCCTGGTCACCGACATCTCCTCGGAGATGGTCACCGCCGTGCTGCCGCTCTACCTGGTGCTGGGTCTCGGCCTGTCACCCCTCCAGTTCGGCTTCTTCGACGGACTCTTCAACGGCGCCACGGCACTGGTGCGGCTGCTCGGCGGGCGGCTCGCCGACCGCGGCGGCGGCCGCCACCGGACCGTCGCCGGGGCGGGCTACCTGCTCTCGGCCCTCTCCCGGCTCGGCCTGCTGCTGGCGGGCGGTGCGGCCGGCGGGATCGCCGCCGCGATGGCCGCCGACCGGCTCGGCAAGGGCGTGCGCACCGCCCCCCGGGACGCGATGATCACGCTCAGCGCGCCGCCGGAGGCGCTCGGCCGGGCGTTCGGCGTGCACCGGGCGATGGACACCACCGGGGCGCTGCTCGGTCCGCTGGTCGCGTTCCTCGTCCTGTGGGCGACGGCCGACGCCTACGACGCGGTGTTCGTGGTCAGCTTCGCCACCGGGCTGCTCGGCGTGGTGGTGCTGAGGCTGTTCGTCCCCGCCGATCCGGGGGCGCCGGGTCGGCTGCCGAAGCCGAAGCCGAAGCCGACGCCGTCGCCGACACCACCGCCGACGCCGACCACCACGTCGGCGGAGCCCGCCCGGACCGCGGTGCCCGCGGAGCCCGCCCGGACCACGGCACGCGTGCTCGCCGACCCCGCCTTCCGGCGGGTGGTCGTGGCCGCTGCCCTCCTCGGCGCCGCCACCATCGGCGACTCCTTCCTCTACCTGCTGCTCCAGCGAGGCCTCGACCTCCCGGCAGCGCTCTTCCCCCTGCTGCCGCTCGGCTCGGCCGCCTGCTACCTGCTGCTCGCCGTCCCGGCCGGGCGGCTCGCGGACCGGAGCGGGCGGCGGATCCCGTTCCTGCTCGGCCACGGTGCCCTGCTCGCGGCCTACCTCACCCTGCTGGCCCCGGCCGGACCGGTGGTCGCCGTGCTGGTCCTGGTCCTCCTCGGTGTCTTCTACGCCGCCACCGACGGCGTGCTGATGGCCCTGGCCGCGCCCGCGCTGCCGGCCAGGGGCCGGGCGAGCGGGCTCGCCGTCCTGCAGACCGGCCAGGCACTGGCCCGCCTGGTCGGCGCCGCCGGCTTCGGCGCGGCCTGGACGTGGTGGGGGCCGCGCCCGGCCCTGGCCGCGGCCGCCCTCGCCCTGGCCGCCGCCCTCACCGCCGCCTGGCGGATCCTGCCCGGGAGGAAGGCCCGATGACGACACACCCGACGACGACCTCGCACCCGACGGAGCCGGACCCGACACCGGACGAGCCGGGCCCGACGGACCCGGATTCGACACCGGACGCGCCGGACCCGATGCAGCCCGAACCGCCGACGCGCGGCCCGGCAACGCTCCGGTCGCTCACGTCGCGCCCGCTCCTGCTGATCCTCGCCCTCCTCGTCCTCGTGGGCGGCTCGACCGGCTATGTGCTGCACGCCCGGCAACGCGGCGGCGGGCCGCAACTCGTCGCGGCAGAAGCCTCGTTCACTCTGGAGGAGCCCGGCCTCTACTACCGTGACCTCGCCACCGGCCGGGTCGCCCGCAGCCCGGGCGGCACGGCGGACGGTCCGTCCTGCGCCCGGTTCTACGCGGCGGGGGAGCGGGCGCTGTGCCTGCGGGCCCTGCCGGGCACCCCGGCCCGCACCGAGGCGGTGGTCTACGACCGGCGGTTCACCGAGCTCCGGAGGGTGACCGTCCCCGGAATCCCCAACCGCGCCCGGGTGTCGCCCTCCGGCCAGGTGCTGTCCTGGACCACCTTCGCCGTCGGCGACTCCTACGCCGCCGGCCGGTTCTCGACCCGCACCTCGATCCTGGACCTGCGCACCGGTTATCTGATCAAGTCCGTGGAGGAGATCCCCCTGACGATCGGCGACACCCGCTACCACGCCGCCGACGTCAACTACTGGGGTGTCAACTTCGCGGCCGACGACAACCGCTTCTACGCCACGGTGTCGACGGGCGGCCGCACCCACCTGGTCGAGGGCGACCTCAAGGCCTGGTCGGCCCGCACCCTGCGGGAGAACGTCGAGTGCCCCTCGCTCTCGCCGGACGGGACCCGGATCGCCTTCAAGAAGAAGGTCTCCGCCGACCCGGTCGCCCCCTGGCGCCTCTACGTCCTCGACCTGGCCGACCTCCGTGAGCACCCGCTCGCCGAGACCCGGAGTGTCGACGACCAGGCCGCGTGGCTCGACGACAGCACTCTCGCCTACGCGCTTCCGGCCCACGGGAGCAAGGCCACCGACGTCTGGTCCACGCCCGCCGACGGCAGCGGGACGCCGAGTCTCCTGCTCCCCGGCGCGTCCTCCCCGGTCACCGTGGCGCCGCCGTCACCGGTGTCGCACTGACCGGCCCGCCGGTCCCCGGGGCCCACCCCCGCTCGCTGCCGCGCCCACCCCCGGCGCCCGCGCCTGTCCCCACCCCCAGCGCCCGCGTCCGTTCCCGCGTCCGTCCCCGCGCCCGTCCCCGCCGCCCGGCGGGTCCGGGCGCGGCGGCGTCTTGGCAACGGACCGCCCGCCGTGTCACTGTGCGGAGGCGGCCGGCCGGTCGGCCGGCCGGGCGGGTCCGCGGGGGTCGGGCACGTCCGGCAGCTCCGGCGGGCGGTGCGGCCGGCCCCGGACTCACCGGGGTGGGGTGCCGGCCGTGCGGCGGGGTTTACGCACGGCGTCCGGGTTCGTGATCTCGTGTTAACGCCGTGTTCCTACGGTGCCGGTGGTGGGCCTCCCACCGTCGGACGGCACGGACCGGCAGGACCGAGGCCGGAGATCGCTACCTGAGAGGGAGCCGTGGTGACGGTACCGGACCCGAACCCCGTCGAGCGTGTTCGCACCGTCTGCTCGTACTGCGGTGTCGGCTGCGGCATGCTGCTCGACGTGGCCGTCGACGGGGCGACGGGCCGGCGCACCGTGGTGAAGTCCTCCGGGGACCGCGACCACCCCGTCAACGCCGGCCGGCTCTGCACCAAGGGCGCCACCACCGCGGACATGCTCGCCGCGCCCGGGCGGCTGACCACCGCGCTGGTGCGGGCCGAGCGTGGAGCCGAACCGGTGGCGGAGGACGTGGACGCGGCGATCAGCGCGACCGCGCGCCGGCTGCGGGCGGTGCTCGACGAGCACGGGCCGGACGCGGTGGCCTTCTACGTCTCCGGCCAGATGACGCTGGAGGCCCAGTACCTGGCCAACAAGCTCGCCAAGGGCTTCGTCCGGACCAGCCGGATCGAGTCCAACTCGCGGCTGTGCATGGCCAGCGCGGGCAGCGGCTACAAGCTGTCGCTGGGCGCGGACGGCCCGCCCGGCTCCTACCGGGACCTCGACCGGGCGGACGTCTTCCTGGTGATCGGCTCCAACATGGCCGACTGCCACCCGATCCTCTTCCTGCGGATGATGGACCGGGTCAAGAAGGCCGGCGCCAAGCTGATCGTCGTCGATCCCCGGCGCACCGCGACCGCCGACAAGGCCGACCTCTTCCTCAGGATCCGGCCCGGTACGGACCTGGCGCTGCTCAACGGACTGCTGCACCTGCTGGTCGAGAACGGCGACACCGACCCGGCCTTCATCGAGGAGTTCACCGAGGGCTGGGAGCAGATGCCCGGCTTCCTGGCCGACTACCCGCCCGCCGAGGTCGCCCGGACCACCGGACTCGCCGAGGAGGACATCCGCGCCGCCGCCCGGCTGATCGGCTCGGCGGCGGAGTGGACGAGCTGCTGGACCATGGGGCTCAACCAGTCCACCCACGGTACCTGGAACACCAACGCCCTGGTCAACCTGCACCTGGCCACCGGAGCGATCTGCCGCCCCGGCAGCGGACCGTTCTCCCTCACCGGCCAGCCCAACGCGATGGGCGGCCGGGAGATGGGCTACATGGGGCCCGGCCTGCCCGGGCAGCGCTCGGTGCTGGACCCGGCGGAACGGGCGTTCACCGAGGAGCTCTGGGGCCTGCCGCCCGGCACGCTGCGCACCGAGGTCGGCCGGGGCACCGTCGAGATGTTCTCGCAGATGGCCGCGGGGGAGATCAAGGCCTGCTGGATCATCTGCACCAATCCGGTCGCCTCCGTCGGCAACCGCAAGACCGTCATCGCCGGGCTGGAGGCCGCCGAACTCGTCATCACCCAGGACGTGTTCGCCGACACCGAGACGAACGCCTACGCCGATGTGGTGCTGCCCGCCGCCCTGTGGGCCGAGACGGAGGGGGTGCTGGTCAACTCCGAGCGCGGCCTCACCCTGGCCCGGCCGGCCGCCGACCCGGCCGGCGGGGCACTGCCGGACTGGCGCATCATCGCCCGGGTGGCCTGCGAGATGGGCTTCGCCGAGGGCTTCGACTACGCGAGCGCGGAGGAGGTGTTCGAGGAGATCAAGCGGGCCTGGAACCCGAAGACCGGCTGGGACCTGCGCGGCGTGAGCTACGCCCGGCTGCGGGACAGCCCCGTGCAGTGGCCGTGCGCTGATCCCGACGGGCCGGACCGCAACCCGGTCCGGTACCTCAACGACGGGGTCAGCCAGACGCTGCTGGAGCGGCCGGACGGAAGCCGGCCGAGGCTGGCCTTCCCCACTCCGTCCGGCCGGGCGGTGTTCTTCGCCCGGCCGCACCTGCCGCCCGCCGAACTGCCGGACCAGGACTACCCGTTCTGCCTCAATACCGGCCGTCTGCAGCACCAGTGGCACACCCTCACCAAGACCGGCCGGGTCGCCGCGCTCAACCGGCTCGATCCCGGCCCGTTCGTCG
This sequence comes from Kitasatospora sp. NPDC089913, assembly GCF_044748625.1. Lineage (NCBI taxonomy): Bacteria > Bacillati > Actinomycetota > Actinomycetes > Kitasatosporales > Streptomycetaceae > Kitasatospora > Kitasatospora sp. NPDC089913. The sequence continues at coordinate 156,003 of NZ_JBIVGI010000003.1, forward strand.
AGATCCACCCGCAGGACGCGGAGGCGCTCGGGGTGGCGGACGGCGACCGGCTGGAGGTGGCGTCGAGACGAGGGCGGGCCGTGCTGCCGGCGGTGGTCAGCGACCGGGTGCGGCCGGGCGACTGCTTCGCGCCGTTCCACTGGAACGACCTGTTCGGCGAGTACCTCAGCATCAACGCGGTGACCAGTGACGAGGTCGACCCGGTCTCGTTCCAGCCGGAGCTGAAGGTCTGCGCGGTCGCGCTGCGTCCGGTCGCGGCGCCGGTCCCGCCGGAGGCGGCCGCACCGCCGGCCGTCGAGTCCGTCGCGGTGGTGGAGCCGGTCGCGGCTCGGGAACCCGCGTCGGTCGGACCCGTGCCGTCGCAGCTCGCGGCACTGGCCGGGCTGCTGGGCGTCGACTCGGTCGAGGTACCGCGGCTGACGGCCACCGAACGCACCTATCTGGCGGGCTTCCTGGCTGGCGTCCCGTCCGCTCCGGCCGGGGGCACCGGGGTGCCGGTCCTGCCCGCGCAGGCGCCGGTCGACCCCGAGCGGGCGCGGTGGGTCAACGGTGTGCTGGCCGGCGCGTACTCGCGCCTCGCGCCGGGAGCGCCGGGGGTGACAGGTGCACCGGGTACGACGGGTGCACCGTGGCCGGCGGGGGAGTCCGGACCGGCGGAGGGTCCGGAAGCGGTCGGGGCCGTCGGCGCCGACGCCGGTCCCGGTACGGGCGAGGGCGCGGCCGGGCCGGTGCGGGCCGTGACCGTGCTGTGGGCCTCGCAGACGGGCACCGCCGAGCGAATAGCCACCGGGGTCGCCGAGCGCCTGGCCGCCGAGGGCTGGCAGCCGCTGCTGCTCGCCATGGACGAGGCGGGGCCGGGCGCCCTGGTGGCCGGCACGCCGGTGCTGCTGATCACCAGCACCTTCGGCGACGGCGAGGCCCCCGACAACGGTGCCGGCTTCTGGGAGCGGGTGCTCGCCGAGGCGCAGCCGGAGGCGGGCGGACTGCGCTACGCCGTGCTCGCGCTCGGTGATTCGAGCTACAGCGACTTCTGCGGCCACGGACGCCGGCTCGACCAGCGGCTCGGGGAGCTCGGCGCGACCAGGATCGCTCCGCGCGCGGACTGCGAGCCCGACTACCAGGACGCGGCCGACCGGTGGTTGGAGCAGGTGGTGGCCGCGCTGGCCGCCCCGGCGGACCGCACCGCTCCCGCCGATCCCGGCGCCCCGGGGGACCACACCACCCCGGCCGCTCCCGCCGCTGCGGTGCCGCCGCTGCCCCCGACGGCCGTCCCCGCGCCCCGGACCGGGTACTCCAAGGAGTCGCCCTTCGGCGCCCGGATGACCGGCAACCGGCTGCTCAGCCTGCCCGGCTCCGGCAAGGAGGTCCGGCAGTTCGCCTTCGGCACCGGGGACAGCCTCGGCGGTACCGGCGGCCTGGACTACCGGGCCGGCGACGTCCTGGGCGTCCGGGCGCGGAACTGCCCCGAGCTGGTGGCCGAGTGGCTGGCCGTCACCGGCCTCGACCCGGAGGCGCCCGTCACCGTCCCCGGCGCCGGGGAGCTCCCGTTCGCCGAGGCCCTGGGCGGCCACCTGGAGATCGCCAGGATCACCCCGGACCTGCTCCGCTTCGCCGCCGAACGGTCCGGCGACCGCGTCCTCAAGCGGCTGCTGCGGCCGGACAACACCGGGGAGCTGGCCAAGTGGACCTGGGGCCGGCAGGCCGTCGACGTGGCCGGCGCGCTGGCCGTACGGGCCGGGGCCGCCGACTGGGCGGCGGTGCTGAAGCCCCTCCAGCCCCGGCTGTACTCGATCTCCTCCAGCCCGCTCGTCCACCCGGACGAGATCCGGGTGACCGTCTCGGTGGTCCGCCACCCGAACGGGGCCGGCCGGATCCGCAAGGGCGTCTGCTCCACCTACCTCGCCGACCGCGCGAGCGGCGGTCCGGTGCCGGTCTTCGTCCGGCCCACCGCGAGCTTCCGGCCCCCGGCGGACCCCGCCACCCCGATGATCATGATCGGTCCGGGCACCGGTGTGGCCCCGTTCATCGGCTTCCTGGAGGAGCGCCGGGCCCTCGGCCACACCGGGCCCAACTGGCTGTTCTTCGGCGAGCAGCGGCAGTCGACGGACTTCTACTACCGCGAGGAGCTGGCCGGCTTCCGGGCCTCGGGCCATCTGGACCGCCTGGACCTCGCCTTCTCCCGCGACCAGCGCAACAAGGTCTACGTCCAGGACCGGATGCGCGAGCACGGCCTCGGGCTCTGGGACTGGTTGCGGAACGGCGCCCACCTCTACGTCTGCGGCGACGCGGCCCGGATGGCCAGGGACGTGGACCGTGCCCTGCGCGAGATCGCGCGTACCCACGGCGGACTCGGCGAGGAGGAGGCCGCCGTGCACCTCAAGCAACTGGCCGCCGACAAGCGCTACGTGCGGGACGTCTACTGACCCCCCGCCTCGTCCGCTCGCGGTCGTCCCGACGGGAACGGTCCTGCGGGTCCTGCGGGTCCTGGGAGTCCTGGGTGTCCCGCGCGTTCCGCGCGTTCCGACGTAAACGGTCTTGCACAATGATGCAAGCCGTTTGCGTTCCTGCTCTAGACTCCCCGTCATGACGCGAAGACTTGCCGAGGTGGCCAAGAAGGTCGGTGTGAGCGAGGCGACGGTCAGCCGTGTGCTCAACGACAAGCCCGGCGTCTCGGACGCGACCCGGGCGGCGGTGCTGACCGCGCTGGACGTGCTCGGCTACGAGCGGCCCACCCAGCTGCGCGGGGAGCGGGCCAGGCTGGTCGGCCTCGTGCTGCCCGAGCTCCAGAACCCGATCTTCCCCGCCTTCGCCGAGGCCGTCGGCGGCGCCCTGTCCGGCCACGGGTTCACCCCGGTGCTCTGCACCCAGACCGCCGGCGGGGTGTCGGAGGCGGACTACGTCGACCTGCTGCTCGCCCAGCAGGTCTCCGGGGTGGTCTTCTTCGGCGGCCTCTACGCGCAGGGCGACGCCCCGCACGACCACTACGCCCGGCTGGCCGAGCGCAGCCTGCCGACGGTGCTGCTGAACGCGGCCGTCGACGACCTCGGCTTCCCCCGGGTCTCCTGCGACGACGCGGTCGCCGTCGAGCAGGCCTTCGGGCACCTGCGGCAGCTGGGGCACCGGCGGGTGGGTCTGGTGCTCGGTCCGGCCGACCACGTGCCGTCCCGGCGCAAGCTGGCCGCGGCCGGGGCCGCCGCCGAGCGGCTCGGCCTGGAGCTGCCGGACGACTGTGTCGAGCGGGCGCTGTTCTCCCTGGAGGGCGGGCAGGCCGCGACCACCCGACTGCTGCGCCGCGGGGTCACCGGCGTGGTCTGCGCGAGCGACCCGCTCGCCCTCGGCGCGATCCGGGCGGTGCGGCGCGCCGGGCTCACCGTGCCGCACGACGTCTCGGTGATCGGTTACGACGACTCCTCCTTCATGACCTGCACCGATCCGCCGCTGACCACCGTCCGGCAGCCGATCGACGCGATGGGCAGGGCCGTGGTGGAGCTGCTGGTCGGGGAGATCGGCGGGGTCCGGGTCACCCACGACGAGCTGCTGTTCGAGCCGGAGCTGGTGGTGCGGGGGTCGACCGCGCCGGCGCGCGGGCGCGACTGACACGAGGGCCCGGGCGGGAGCCGGGCGGGGAGCGGGCAGGACCGGGCGCGGGAGCGGGACAGCGGCGGGCACCTTCGGGTGCCCGCCGCATTTTCGTGTACCCACCGTGACCCGGTCCGTTGACATGCCCGTAGCCCCGCTGTAACTGTTGGATGCCACACCGCAAAAGTGCGACAGAACCTTGTCGTTTTCCTGATCGCGCTTTTCTGATCGCGCCCGTCGGGCTCTTCGACGCGGCCAGCTCCGTACAGCCCCCGGGCCGCCGCCGAGGACGCCGTCGGCCCGCCCCCCGGCCGGCCCACGCCCGGCCGGTCCACCGGTACCGGTATCGATCAGAGACAGAGGGACTCATGCACCTGACCCGTATCCTCCGACGACTGACGGCAGCGTCGGTCGCGGTGGGGATGCTCCTGCTCGGGGGGCCGGTCGCACCGGTCGCCCACGCGGCGGGCGGCCCCAACCTCGCGGCCGGCCGCACGGTCACCGCCAGCAGTGCCAACGGCCCGTACGTCGCGCGCAACGTCAACGACGGTGACCGGTCCAGCTATTGGGAGAGTGCCGGCAACGCGCTGCCGCAGTGGATCCAGGTCGACCTGGGCAGCGCGCTCAGTGTCGACCAGGTCGTGCTCGAACTCCCGGCCGGCTGGGAGAGCCGCACCGAGACGCTGACCCTGCTCGGCTCCACCGACGGCACCGGCTTCGCCACCGTGGTCGGCTCCGCCGCGCGGACCTTCGACCGGGCCGGCGGCAACGCCGTCCGGCTCGACTTCGGCGCCACCACCGCCCGCTACCTGCGGGTGCAGGTGACGGCCAACGACGTCTGGCCGGCCGCCCAGATCTCCGAGTTCGAGGTCTACGGCACCGCCACCGCCTCCAGTGACCTGCTCCGGGGGCGCCCGCTGACCGCCAGCAGCTCCACCGCGTCCTATCCCGCGGCCAACGCGGGCGACGGCGACCGGTCCAGCTACTGGGAGAGCGCCAACAACGCCTTCCCGCAGTGGATCCAGGGCGACCTGGGGGCGGCCGTCCCGGTGAGCCGGCTGGTGCTGGGCCTGCCCGTCGGCTGGGAGCGCCGCACCCAGACGCTGAAGGTCCAGGGCTCGACCGACGGCAGCGCCTTCACCGACCTGCTGCCCTCGGCGTCCTACACCTTCGACCCGCAGGGCGGGAACACCGCCGGCGTCGACCTGCCGACCGTGACCACCCGGTTCCTGCGGCTGCTGGTCACCGCCAACTCGGTCTGGCACGCCGCACAGTTGGCCTCCTTCGAGGTCTACGGCCCGAAGGGCGGCGACACCCGGGCGCCGAGCGCGCCGACCGGACTGGCGTACAGCCAGGCGGGGCCGGGGCAGATCCGGCTGAGCTGGCTGGCGTCCACCGACGACGTCGGTGTGACCGGCTACGACCTCTACGCGGACGGGCAGTTGCTGACCAGCGTGGGCGGTTCGGTGCTGTCGTACACCGACAGCCGCCCCGACAGCGCCACCGTCTCCTACTACGTCCGGGCCAAGGACGCGGCGGGCAACCAGTCGCCGAACAGCAACACCGTCACCCGCACCGGCCAGGGCGGTGACACCCGGGCGCCGAGCGCGCCGACCGGACTGGCGTACACCCGGCCGGGGCCGGGGCAGATCCGGCTGAGCTGGTCGGCGTCCACCGACGACGTCGGTGTGACCGGCTACGACCTCTACGCGGACGGGCAGTTGCTGACCAGCGTGGGCGGTTCGGTGCTGTCGTACACCGACAGCCGCCCCGACAGCGCCACCGTCTCCTACTACGTGAAGGCCAAGGACGCCGCCGGCAACCTCTCGGCCGCGAGCAACACCGTGACCCGGGCCGGCAGCACGGGCGGCACCAACCTGGCGGCGGGCCGCGCCATCACCGCCTCCTCCACCGTCCACACCTTCGTCGCCACCAACGCCAACGACAACGACGTCACCACCTACTGGGAGGGGGCCGGCGGCAGCTACCCGAGCGTGCTCACGGTGGCGCTGGGCGCGAACGCCGACACCGAGGCGGTCGTGCTGAAGCTCGACCCGTCGGCGGCCTGGTCCACCCGGACCCAGACCGTCGAGGTGCTGGGCCGGGAGCAGAGCGCCACGGCCTTCACCTCCCTGGTGGCGCCGAAGTCCTACACCTTCGACCAGCCGGGCGGGAACACCGTCACCGTCCCCGTGAGCGCCAGGGTGGCCGACGTCCAGCTGCGGATCACCGCCAACTCCGGTGCCCCGGCCGGGCAGGTCGCCGAGTTCCAGGTGGTCGGGCGGCCCGCGCCGAATCCGGACCTGGTGGTCACCGGTCTCACCGCGGCCCCGGCCGAACCGCTGGAGAGCGACCCGGTCACACTGTCGGCGACCGTGCGCAACGCCGGGCCCGCCCCCGCCGGACCGAGCGCCGTCACCTTCTACCTGGGCACCGCCAAGGCCGGCACCGCGCAGGTCGGGGCACTGGCCGCCGGCGCCTCCGCCACCGTCTCGGTACAGGCCGCTCCGCAGGCCGCGGGCAGCTACCCGCTCACCGCGAAGGCCGACGAGGCCAACGCCGTGATCGAGCAGGACGAGTCCAACAACAGCTGGACCGCTCCCGCCCCGCTCACCGTCCGCCCCGTCCCGGGCTCGGACCTGCTGGCGGCCCCGGTCGCCTGGTCGCCGTCCAACCCGGCCGCGGGCAACCCGGTGGACTTCACCGTGGCGATCCGCAACCAGGGCAGCAGCGCCTCGGCGGCCGGAGCCCACGGTGTCACGCTGACCGTCACCGACGCCGCCACCGGCGCCGTGGTGAAGACCCTGACCGGCTCGTACACCGGGGTGATCGCCCCGGGCACCACCACCGCCCCGGTGCGGCTCGGCAGTTGGACGGCGGGCAACGGCCGCTACACCGTGCGGACGGTGATCGCGCCGGATGCCGACGAGCCGGCCGTCAAGCAGGGCAACAACACCAGCACGCAGCAGCTCTACGTCGGCCGCGGCGCCAACCTGCCGTTCGACACCTACGAGGCCGAGGACGGCGTGCTGGCCGGCGGCGCGGCCGTGGTCGGGCCCAACCGCACCATCGGCGACCTCGCCGGCGAGGCGTCCGGGCGCCGCGCCGTGACGCTGGACCGCACCGGCGCCTCGGTGGAGTTCACGGCCAAGGCACCGACCAACACCCTGGTCACCCGCTTCTCCATCCCCGACTCGGCCTCCGGCGGCGGCACGGACGCCACCCTGGACGTGTACGTGGACGGCACCTTCCTCAAGTCCGTCGACCTCACCTCCCGGTACGCCTGGCTGTACGGCGCAGAGGCCTCGCCCGGCAACTCGCCCGCCGCGGGCAGCCCCCGGCACATCTACGACGAGGCGAACGTGCTGCTCGGGACGACCGTCCCGGCCGGGGCGAAGATCCGGCTGCAGAAGGACGCCGCCAACACCAGCAGCTACGCGATCGACTTCGTCGGGCTGGAGCAGGCGGTGCAGCAGCCGAACCCGGACCCGGCGAAGTACGCGGTGCCGGCCGGCTTCGGCCACCAGGACGTCCAGGACGCCCTGGACCGGGTGCGGATGGACACCACCGGGACCCTGGTCGGCGTCTACCTGCCCGCCGGCGACTACCGGACGGCGAGCAAGTTCCAGGTGTACGGCAAGCCGGTCAAGGTGATCGGCGCCGGACCGTGGTTCACCCGCTTCCGGGCCCCGGCCGACCAGTCCAACACGGACATCGGCTTCCGCGCCGAGGCGAGCGCCAACGGCTCGACCTTCGCCGGCTTCGCCTACTTCGGCAACTACACCTCGCGGATCGACGGCCCGGGCAAGGTGTTCGACTTCTCCAACGTCTCCGGGATCACCATCGACAACATCTGGGCCGAGCACATGGTCTGCCTGTACTGGGGCGCCAACACGGACTCGATGCGGATCACCAACTCCAGGATCCGCGACACCTTCGCCGACGGCGTCAACATGACCAACGGCTCGACCGACAACCTGGTCTCCAACAACGAGGCCAGGGCGACCGGCGACGACTCCTTCGCGCTGTTCTCGGCGATCGACGCCGGCGGCGCGGACGAGAAGAACAACGTCTACGAGAACCTCACCAGCATCCTCACCTGGCGCGCGGCCGGCATCGCCGTGTACGGCGGTTACGCCAACACCTTCCGCAACATCCACATCGCCGACACCCTCTGCTACGCCGGGGTGACCATCTCCTCGCTGGACTTCGGCTACCCGATGAACGGCTTCGGGACCGACCCGACCAACCTCCAGAACATCTCGATCGTCCGCGCCGGCGGCCACTTCTGGGGCGCGCAGACCTTCCCCGGGATCTGGGTCTTCTCGGCCTCCAAGAAGCTGCAGGGGATCCGGGTCAGCGACGTGGACATCGTCGACCCCACCTACAGCGGCATCATGTTCCAGACCAACTACAGCGGCGGACAGCCGCAGAACCCGGTCACCGACACGGTGTTCACCAACATCGCGATCAGCGGGGCCCGGCGCAGCGGTGACGCCTTCGACGCGAAGTCCGGTTTCGGCGTCTGGGCCAATGAGCTGCCCGAGCCCGGGCAGGGCCCGGCGGTCGGTGAGGTGACGTTCAATCACCTCACGATGAACGGCAACGCGGTCGACATCCGCAACACGACCCCCGGCTTCCGGATCATCGTCAACCCGTAGGACCCGTCACCCGTTCAGGACCCGTCGTCCACGGTTCGGGCAGGGCGGGCGCCCCGGTGCGCCCGCCCTGCCCGGGCTGCCCGCGTGCGGCTCGCATGGTCTTCTGCCCGCCCCCTTCTGCCCGCTCCCGGCCTCCGCAAGCCATCTGTCAGAAGTTTGCGAGTTTGCGTCGAGATATTGCGGACGGCGCTTGCGGACTGCTTAAGTGAGGCCACCGCCCGGCGATGCCCCTTCCGCCGAGGCACCCCCACCCGGAACCGCGGGGCCCGCGCGTCCCGCTCCGCCCCGCCGCTCGAAAGGGCCCACCACCCATGACCAGACACCCGCGTGTCCGCAGATCCCTCGCCGTGCTCGCCGCCGCCGGCCTCGCCCTCACCGCCGCGGCCTGCGGCAGCGGCTCCGACGGTGGCGCCGCCCCCGGAACCCCCGCCGCCGACGCGGCCGCGCCGCTGGACCCGGCGGCCGAGGTCACCATCTCGATCGACTGCCAACCGCCGGTCAACAAGCCCGCCGAGCGCAAGCAGTGGGCCGAGGACATCGAGGCGTTCCGGCGGCTCCACCCCAACATCACCGTCGACTCGAAGGACGGCTTCCCCTGCGAGGAGCCCGCCGCCTTCACCGCCCAGCTCAAGGGCCGGACCCAGACCGACCTCTTCTACAGCTACCTCACCGACCTCGACCAGGCCCTCGACGCCGACGCCGTCGAGGACATCTCGGCCTACGTGAACGAGAGTTCCGTCCCCGCGCTCAAGGACATCGACCCCTCCGTGCTCGCCACCCTCAAGGCGGACGGCAAGCTCTACGGCCTGCCCTTCTCCAACTACCGGATGGGCCTGATCTACAACCGCAAGCTCTTCCAGCAGGCCGGGCTCGACCCCGACAAGCCGCCGACGACCTGGGACGGCATCCGCGAGGCCGCCCGGCGGATCGCCGCCCTCGGCAACGGCGTCAACGGCTACGGCGACTACAGCGCCACCAACCAGGGCGGCTGGCACTACACCGCCGAGCTGTACGGCCTCGGCGGCACCATGACCACCCCGGACGGCAAGAAGGCCGCCTTCCGCACCCCCGAGGGCCGCCAGGTCCTGCAGAACCTGCACGACCTGCGCTGGACCGACAACGCCATGGGCGCCACCCAGGGCCTCAAGTGGCCGGACCTGATGACGCAGATGTCCACCGACAAGCTCGGCATGTACGTCGGCGCGCCGGACGACATCACGTACATGGTCCAGACCCTCAAGGGGAACTACGCCGACTACGGCATGGGCCCGATGCCCGGCGGGAAGGCGGCGCTGCTCGGGGGCAACGACTACCTGTTCAAGAAGGGACTCACCCCCGACCAGATCAAGGCCGGCATCGCCTGGATCGACTTCAAGTTCCTCACCGTCGGCAAGGGCCAGTTCGACTACGCCCGCACCAAGAACGACGGCCTGCCGGTCGGACTGCCCCAGCCCTCCTTCTTCACCGGCGCCAGCCTGGCCGCCGACAACGCGGCCAAGTCGGCCTCGGCGACCGTCCCGGTGGCCAACTACGCGCCCTACCTGGCCGCCCCGGTGCCCGGGAGGACCGAGCCCGCCAACGCCCAGCAGATCTACAAGATCCTCGACACCGCCGTCTCCGCAGTCCTCACCGACCGGGACGCCGACCTCGACAAGCTGCTGGCGACCGCCGCGAGCCAGGTCGACCAGGTGCTGGCCAACCTCTGACGACCGTCCGCCCGGCGGGCGCCCCGCAACTCCCTGAAGGGCCCCGAACGGCCCCGAAGCGCCTCGACCCGTCCCGACTCGCCCCGAAGCCCGCCGTCAGTCCGCCGTCAGGAGCCCACCCCTTGGCAGCCACCGCCCACCACCCCCGACCCGGCCGCCTGCGGCAGCGGGTCCGGCACCACCTCACCGCCCACGGGTTCCTGCTCGGCGCCCTGCTCTGCTTCGCCTGCTTCTCCTGGTACCCGATGCTCCGCGAGGTGGTGATGAGCTTCCAGCGGACCCGGCGCGGCCGCACCACCTGGGTCGGCCTGGAGAACTTCGAGCGCATCGTCCACGACCCGGCGTTCTGGCAGGCCTGGCGCAACACCCTGCTGTTCACCCTGCTCGCCCTGCTGCTCGGCTTCGCGGTGCCGTTCGTGGTCGCCCTGCTGCTCAACGAGCTGCGCGGCGCCCGGACGTACCTGCGGGTCCTGGTCTACCTGCCGGTGATGATGCCGCCGGTCGCCTCCGTGCTGCTCTTCAAGTACTTCTACGACCCCGGGCACGGCCTGTTCAACCGGATCCTCGAACTCCTCCACCTGCCGACCTCGGCCTGGCTGAACTCGGCCGACACCGCCATGGTCTCGGTGGTGCTCGCCGCCACCTGGATGAACATGGGCAGCGCCACCCTGGTCTACCTGGCCGCCCTGCAGAACATCCCCGGCGAGCTCTACGAGGCGGCCGAACTCGACGGCGCCGGCCTGTTCCGCCGGATCCGGCACGTCACGATCCCGCAGACCCGGCTGATCCTGTCCCTGCTCCTGCTGCTCCAGATCGTCGCCACCATGCAGGTCTTCGTCGAGCCCTACCTGCTCACCGGCGGCAACGGCCCCGAGGGCTCCACCACCACCGTGGTCCACCTCGTCTACCAGTACGCCTTCAACTTCAACAACTACGGCAGCGCCTCGGCGCTCGGCCTGGTCATGCTGCTCGTCCTCGCCGGTTTCTCCGCCCTCTACGCACGGCTCGCCCGTCGCACCGAACAGGACTGAGGCCGCCCATGCGCACCCTGATCTCCGACGTGCAGCTCAACCGGCCGCGCGGACGGCTGGTCCACCGGACCGTCCTCGTCGTGACCGTGGTGGGCTTCACCCTCGTCTTCCTCGGCCCGCTCTACTGGCTGGTGACCGGCGGCCTCAAATCGGCCCGCGAGGTCGTCCAGAGCCCGCCCACCCTCGTCCCGCACGAACTGCACCCCGGCACCTACGCGGAGGCGTGGCACCAACTGCGGCTCGGGCGACTGCTCTCCAACACCCTGCTCTACGCCCTCGGGGCGCTCGCCTTCCAACTGGTCTTCGACGTCGCCGCCGCGTACGCGCTCTCCAAGCTCCGCCCGCTCCTCGGCCGGCTGGTCCTCGGCATGATGCTGGCGACCCTGATGGTGCCGGCCGCCGTCCTGGTCGTCCCGCAGTACCTCACCGTGCTCGACCTGCCGGTGCTGCACGTCGACCTGATCGGCACCCCGTGGGCGATCTGGCTGCCGGCCGTGGCCAACGCCTTCAACATCTTCCTCCTGAAACGGTTCTTCGACTCGATACCGGACGAGCTGCTGGCGGCCGCCGCGATCGACGGCGCCGGCCCGCTGCGGACCCTGTGGTCGGTCGTGCTGCCGGTGTCCCGGCCGATCCTCGGCGTGGTCTCGATCTTCGCCGTGGTCAGCGTGTGGAAGGACTTCCTCTGGCCGCTGCTCGTGCTGCCCGACCCGCGCGACCAGCCGCTCAACACCGGCATCAACTCGCTCTCGCTGGGCGTCCCGCAGAACGTCCTGATCGCCGCCCTGGCCATCGCCTCGGCGCCCACGATCGTGTTCTTCCTGATCTTCCAGCGCAACATCATGGCCGGCCTCACCACCGGCAGCCTCAAGGGCTGACCCACCCCGACCCCGAAGGAGGGCCCCGTGGCCCAGCAGCCCGAGTCCGTGCCCGAGTCCGCGTCCGTGCCGTCGTCCGTGCCGTCGTCCGAGTCCGTGCCCGAGTCCGCGTCCGTGCCCGAGCCCGAGTCCGTGCCGTCGGCCGTCCCGTGGTGGCGCGACGCGGCCGTCTACCAGGTCTACCCGCGCAGCTTCGCGGACGGCGACGGCGACGGCGTCGGGGATCTCGCGGGCATCCGCGCCCGGCTGCCGCACCTCGCCCGGCTCGGCGTGGACGCCGTCTGGTTCAACCCCTGGTACCCGTCCCCGCAGAAGGACGGCGGCTACGACATCACCGACTACCGCGCCGTCGACCCCGTGCTCGGCACCCTCGACGAGGCCGAGAAGCTCATCGCCGAAGCTGCCGGCCTGGGCCTGCACACGATCGTCGACATCGTCCCCAACCACGTCTCCGACCGGCACCCGTGGTTCCGCGCCGCCCTCGCCGCCCCGCCCGGCAGCCCCGAACGCGAGCGCTTCCACTTCCGCGACGGCCGCGGCGAGCACGGCCGGCTCCCGCCCAACAACTGGCGGTCGGAGTTCGGCGGCCTCCCCTGGACCAGGACCGCGGACGGCCAGTGGTACCTGCACCTCTTCGCCGCCGAGCAGCCCGACCTCAACTGGGACCACCCCGAGGTGCGCGCCGAGCACGAGGCCGTCCTGCGGTTCTGGTTCGACCGCGGCGCCGCCGGCGTGCGGATCGACTCCGCCGGACTGCTGGTCAAGGACCCGGACCTGCCCGACCTCACCCCCGAAGGCCCGCACCCCTACGTCGACCGTGACGACCTGCACCCGGTCTACCGCTCCTGGCGCGCCGTCGCCGACTCCTACCACCCGCCGCGGGCCCTGATCGGCGAGGTGTGGGTCCCCGACGCCGAACGGTTCGCCCGCTACCTGCGCCCCGACGAACTCCACACCGCCTTCAACTTCGACTTCCTCGCCCGCCCCTGGGACGCGACCGCGTTGCGCGCGTCGATCGACAGCACGCTCGCCGCGCACGAGCCGGTCGAGGCCCCCGCCACCTGGGTGCTCGCCAACCACGACGTCACCCGGACGGCCACCCGCTACGGGCGCGCCGACACCCGGTTCGACTTCGCCGCGAAGGCCTTCGGCACCCCGACCGACCTCGCCCTCGGCCGCCGCCGGGCCCGTGCCGCCGCGCTGCTCACCCTGGCCCTGCCCGGATCGGTCTACCTCTACCAGGGCGAGGAGCTCGGCCTGCCGGAGGTCGAGGACCTGCCCCCGGACCGGCTCCGCGACCCGATGCACCACCGCTCCGGCGGCACCGACCCCGGCCGCGACGGCTGCCGGGTCCCGCTGCCCTGGTCCGGGGACCGCCCCCCGTACGGCTTCTCCACCGCCCCCGGCGCCGCCGAACCCTGGCTGCCGCAGCCCGCCGACTGGACGGCGCTCACCGTCGAGGCCCAGACCGGCGACCCGGACTCGATGCTGGAGCTCTACCGCACCGCCCTGCGCCTGCGCCGCACCGCGATCACCGGCGGCCTCCGGTGGCGGCCCGCCCCCGAGGGCGTGCTCGCCTTCGACCGCGGCATCGGCTTCACCTGCCTGGTCAACCTCTCCCCGCAGCCGGTCCCGATCGACACCCCCGGCGAACTCCTGCTCCGCAGCGGTCCCTTGACCGATGGCCGGCTGCCGTCGGACACGGCGTTGTGGCTGGGGCGGGCCTGAGGCTGCGCCCGGAGGCTTGCCCGCGGGCACGGTGACGGCCCGTGACGGCATCCGTCGGGCCCCGAGGGCGTCGGCCCGCCACCGGAGGGTCTGGTTCCGGTCAAGCTTGACGGTTCACGTCTCTCGCACCGGACGCACACATGATCTTTGCGTAGGGTGATCGCGTTCCACCCCGGGCCCGCCCCGTGCGGGCCGCACCACCTCCGCCCTCACCAGCATTGGAGCGCAACGCCCATGGCCGTCCGCCAGTTGTGGAAGCACCTGATATCCGCCGCGGCCCGCAGGGGGCTCGCCGCCACCGTGGGCACGCTCGCGCTGATCGCCGCCTTCGTCGTGGGCGGCACCGCCGCGGGAACCTCCGCCGCCTCGGCCGCTACCTCCGGGTGGGGCGGACCGGGCACCTGGGCCTGCGGCGGCGCGCCGATCCAGTCCGGCTGGGTCCTCACCCTCTACGACCGCAACGGGTGCAGCGGCCGGGGCTCCTGGTACCAGGAGCCGGTCAAGGACGGCATCTGGACCTGCTCCGGCTCGCCCGTCGTCCCCGGGTACGTCATTACCGACCACACCACCACCGGCTGTTCGGGCATCGGCTCGTGGCGGCACAACCTGCCGAAGGACGGCATCTGGACCTGCAGCGGCTCGCCGGTGGTCAACGGGTACGTCCTCACCGACCACACCACCACCGGCTGCGGCGGCGCCGGATCCTGGCGCCACAACCTCGCCCGGGTCGGCCTCTGGACCTGCCCCTACTCGCCGATCCCGGCCGGGTTCCGCGCCGCGACCTACAACGCCGGCGGGTGCAGCGGCCTGGGCGCCTGGGCGCTCGTCAAGGCCTGACCGGACCGCCCCTCCGGGCGCCCCGGCCGGACCGGCACCACGATGCCCGTCCGGCCGGGGCCGCGCGCCCGGTCGGGGCCCGCAGCCGCCCGACGACCGTGGCTACCCGAGGGCCCGCGCCAGGTCCTCCGCCTCGCGCAACTGCGCGACGCCCAGGCGCCGCAGGCCCACCAGCAGGCGGGCGGTGTCGGCCACCTCGGCCGGCGGCACGGGCGGCTGCCCGGACAGCGGCACGCCCAGCAGCGCCGCGAGCTCGGGTGCCGGCCACGCCAGCACCGTCGCGAAGTCGACCAGCAGGTCGGGCGTCACCGGCTGCTCGCCGGTGGCGATCCGCCCGTAGGCGTCGGCCATCCAGGAGCGGCCGGTCAGCAGGCGGAAGACCTTCGCCGTGCCCGTCCAGCCGAGGTTGCGCACGGCGACCAGTCGCATCAGCAGGTTGCCGGGCTGCGCCGACCGGGGCAGCCGGGCCGGCAGCCCCTCGATCCGGGCGCCCTGGGACGACGGTGGCGACGGCGGCAACGCGGCCACGAAGTCCAGGAGTTCGCCCCGCCGTTCGGCGGGCAGAGCCCGGCAGAGCCGCAGCACGCCGACGACCGAGGTGGTGACCATGCCCCCGCCCGGTGCGAGGTCCGGCGGCAGCGGGACGTCCGCGATCTCGAACAGGTCCGCCGGGTCCAGCCCGAGCGCCGGTGCGAGGTCCCGCAGCAGGGGTCCGTCCGGCGTCGCACCGGCCAGGACGGCGGCCGACGCCGGTCCGTCGGCACGCGCGGCGGCCGGGGCGGACTCCGGCCCGCGGTGGTCCAGGAGCCGTTGCAGCAGGACGGTGAAGGAGGGGAGCTCGGACATGCCGCCAGCATAGGGCGGCCCGACCCACCCCGATGACCTGCACCGGACGGGACCGACCGCGACCGATCGGGGCGGACGGGCGCCGTGGTCGCAGCCGCGCTCCCCGCGTCCGCCGCCGACGGCTCCGCCGCCCCTGCTGCTTCAGAGTGTCGCGGCGTCGATGACGAAGCGGTAGCGGACGTCACCGGCGAGCAGCCGGTCGTAGGCCTCGTTCACCTGCTCCGCGCGGATCGTCTCGATCTCGGCCGCCACCCCGTGCGCGGCGCAGAAGTCCAGCATCTCCTGGGTCTCCGCGATACCGCCGATGCCCGAACTGCTCATGCTGCGGCGGCGCCCGCTGAGCGACTGGAGGTGGACCTGCACCGGCTCCTCGGGCAGGCCGAGGTTGACCATCGCGCCGTCGGTGCGCAGCAGCCCGAAGTACGCGGAGAAGTCGATCGGGGCGGAGACGGTGTTGAGCACCAGGTCGAAGGTGCGCGCGAGTTCCTCGAAGGTCGCCGGGTCCGAGGTGGCGCGGTAGTCGTCGGCGCCGAGGCGCAGGCCGTCCTCCCGCTTGCGCAGCGACTGGGAGAGCACGGTCACCTCGGCACCGAGCGCGTGGGCGAGCTGCACGCCCATGTGGCCGAGCCCGCCGAGCCCGACCACCGCGACCCTGCGGCCGGGGCCGGCCTTCCAGTGGCGCAGCGGCGAGTAGGTGGTGATGCCCGCGCACAGCAGGGGCGCGGCCACGTCCAGCGCCAGGGCGTCCGGCACCCGCACCACGAAGTGCTCGTCGACGACGACCTCCTGCGAGTAACCGCCGTAGGTGGGCTGCCCGTCCTTGCCGACGGCGTTGTACGTCCAGACCGGTACTTCGGCGCAGTACTGTTCCAGACCGGCCCGGCAGTCGTCGCAGACCCGGCAGGAGTCGACCATGCAGCCGACGCCGACCCGGTCGCCGACCCGGTGGCGGGTGACCCCGGGGCCGACCTCGCGGACGATGCCGGTGATCTCGTGCCCGGGCACCATCGGGAAGATCTCCCCGCCCCAGCCGGCCCGGACCTGGTGCAGGTCGGAGTGGCAGATGCCGGCGTAGGCGATGGCGATCCGCACGTCGCGTTCGCGGACGGCGCGGCGCTCGACGGTCGTGCGCTCCAGCGGGGCCTTGGGGGCGGGGGCCGCGTAGGCGGTCACGGTGGTCGTGGTGCTCATGGCGGTTCGTTGCCTCTCGGTCGGGCGGTCGGCACTGCTCCCATCGTCGCGGAGCGCACCGGTGCGAACCAGTCGGCGCACCGCCCGGCCCTGGAATGCCCCGGCCCGAACTCCCGGCCCCGGACGGCCCGGCCCGCGTGCGGGGCGCACACGGGCCGGGCCGCGCCGGTCATGCCGACGGCACCACCAGGGCCACCGTGAGGGGACGGTCCCCGGCGTGCGGGCCTGCCTCGACGAGGTGGACGCCCGGGTCGGTGCGCCAGGCGCGGGCCGAGGTGTCCCAGCTCTGGACGGCCCTGAGCGGCACCGCGATCCGCGCGGTCGCGACGGCGCCGGGGGCGGCCTCGACCACCGCGAAGCCCGCCAGCCGGCGGTCCGGGCGGCTGCGGTCGGACCCGTCGGTGCCCAGGTAGACCTGGACCACCTCCCGGCCGGTCCGCGCCCCGGTGTTGCGCACCCGGACGGCGACCTCGGCCAGGACGTCCGGGGTCGCGCCCTCCGCGCCCTCCGCGCCTGCCGCGCCGGTCGCGCCCTCCGCGCCGTCCACCAGCCGGACCTCCAGGCCCTCGTAGGACCAGTCGGTGTAGCCCCGGCCGGCGCCGAACCAGTACGCGGGGGCGGCGCCGGCCCGGCGCTGCCAGGCCCGGTAGCCGATGAACAGTCCCTCGCTGTACTCCAGCCGGCCGTCGGTCGGGACCACCTCCCACACCGGGCTGTCAGCCTCCTCGGCGGGCCAGGTGGTGGGCAGCCGGCCGCCCGGCTCGACCGTGCCGAGCAGCACGTCGGCCAGCGCCTCGCCGGCCTGTTGGCCGGGGAACCAGCAGAGCAGCACGGCGGCGACGGACTCGCGCCACGGCATCAGCACCGGGGCGCCGGCGTTGACCACCACCACGGTGCGCGGGTTGGCGGCCGCGACCCGGGCGACCAGTTCGTCCTGGCGGCCCGGGAGCCGCAGGCCGTCCCGGTCCACGCCCTCGCTCTCCACCTCCTCGGTGGTGCCGACCACGACGACCGCGACCTCGGCCGCGCGGGCCGCCTCGACGGCGCGCTCGATCAGCTCGTCCGGGGAGACGGTCGGCTCGGCGTGGCCGAGCGCGAAGGAGACCAGGCCGAAGCCGGCGAACTCGCCTGTCTCCGGCATGGTGCAGGTCAGCGTGACCGCCGTCCGGCCGCCCTCGGGGAGCTCCACCTCGAAGCGGCGCTCCGGGGGATTGAGGAACGCGGCGGCCGGGTCCTCGCCCTCGGGCAGCAGCACCCCGTCGAACAGCACCTCGCAGTCCGCCTCCAGGGTGAACCGGCCGACGCCGCGCACGGCCAGCAGGTGCCGCCCGGCCGGCCCGGCCGGCGTGGCGCCGGTCAGCCGGACGGCGGCGAGGTCGCCGAAGGAGACGCCGCCGGGGAGCGAGCCCAGCCAGCGGACGCTGCCGTCGGTGAGGGCGGCGGTGCCGAGGACGGTGCCGTCGGTGCCCAGGAGGTCGGCGGTGCAGGGGAAGGCCGCAGCGGGGACGAAGGTCCGCGGGTCGGCGCCGGTCTCGTGGACCAGTGCGGTGTCCGCGCCGAGCGCGGCGCGCAGGCCGTCCAGCGGGCCGACGATCCGGGTGGGGAAGACCTGCGCACTGCCGCCGCCGCCGATCCGGGCCTCGGTCGCGGCCGCCCCGATCAGGGCCAGCGAGGCGGGCGCCGGGTCCAGCGGCAGCACACCGCCCTCGTTGCGCAGCAGGACGAAGGAGCGGGCCGCGAGCTCGCGCACCAGGGCCTCGCCGTCCACCGGCGGGGGCAGTTCCCCGGCCGGGACGGCCGCGGGCGCGCCGGCCAGCAGCCCGACCCGGGCGGCCAGCCGCAGCACGTTGCGGGCCAGCCCGTTCACGGCGGACTCGGGCACCAGGCCCTCCCGGACGGCCGCGACCAGGTGCTCGCCGTAGACGGTGGCCGGGCCCGGCATCGCGATGTCGAGCCCGCCGAGCGCGGAGCGGACGGTGTCGCGGGCGCCGGTCCAGTCGGAGACCAGGACGCCGTCGAAGCCCCACTCCTCGCGCAGGACGGTGAGGTTGAGCGCGGTGTGCTCGCTCATGCTCGTGCCGTTGACGGCGTTGTAGGCGGCCATCAGGCCCCACGGGTGGGCCTTGCGCACGATGGTCTCGAAGGGCGCCAGGTACAGCTCGCGCAGGGTGCGCTCGTCGGCCCGCACGTCGACGGTGTAGCGGTCGGTCTCGGAGTCGTTGGCGACGAAGTGCTTGGGCGTGGTGGCCACGCCGCCGTCCTGGACGCCGCACACCAGGGCGGCGCCGATCTCGCCGGTGAGCAGCGGGTCCTCCGAGTAGCACTCGAAGTGGCGCCCGCCGCGGGGGCTGCGGTGCAGGTTGACGGTGGGTGCGAGCACCACGTGGGCGCCCTTGCGCCGGGCCTCCTGGGCCAGCAGCCGGCCGGCCCGTCGGGCGAGGTCGACGTCCCAGGTGGCGGCGAGCGCGGTGGGCGAGGGCAGGGCGACGGACGGGTCGTCGGCCGTCCAGTGCTCGCCGCGGACGCCGGCCGGGCCGTCGGACATCACCAGGCGGCCGAGGCCGATCTCCTCGTTGGCCGGCAGTGACCACATGTCGGCGCCGGCGAGCAGGGCCACCTTGGCGGGCAGGTCCAGCCGGGCGAGCGCGGCCTCGACGGCCGCCTCGCGGCGGGCGTCGGCGGGAGCGCGGTCGGTGCGAGCGGGCGTGCGGTCGGTGTCGCCGGTCATGTCGCCGGTCATGTCGCTGTTCTCCTCATGGTTGTGCACGGCTCAGATCCACCCGTCCAGCGCGGCCAGGAAGCCCTCGTGGTCGTCCCGGTGGACGGTGTGCCCGGCCCCCGGCACGGTGCGGACCTCGAGACCGCGCGCCCGAAGGAGCGCGGCGTCGGCCGGACCCAGCAGCATGCTTCCGTCGGCCAGGACCACCAGCGAGGGCACGGCGGGCGCCTCCGGCAGGCCGGAGTGCTGGCCGGCGAGGGCGAGCGCGGAGTCCGGGTCCCAGGCGGCGAGGGTGGCGAGCTCCACCTCGATGTCGGCCTGTTCCCAGCGCGGGTTGAGGGCGGCGATCTGCTCGGCGGTGGCGTGCCGGAACTCCACGAACACCGCCGGGTCCAGGCCCTCGGCGAGGGCGAACTGCCAGGCGGGGTCGACGTACACGGCGCGGGCCGGCTTCAGCCGTTCCACCGCGCGCAGCAGCGAGATGCCGCCGAGCGAGTGGCCGACCGCCAGCTCGATCCCGGTGGGCAGGGTGTCCACGAGGTCCTGGGCGTAGGCGTCGAGGTCGTAGCGCTCCCGGGGGGTCGCGCCGGTGCCCCGGGGGCTGAGCCCGTGGCCGCGCTGGTCCACCGCGACGACGCGGTAGCCGCGTTCGGCCAGGGCCGGTCCGACCCGGCGCCAGGTGCGGTGGTCGGACATGATGCCGTGCACCAGCACGGCCAGGCGGTCTCCGGTTCCCCATTCCTGGGTGTGCAACCTCACGGATCCACAGCCTTTCTGACGTTCAGTCACTTGCTTGCGAGGGTGGTGGTGCGAGGTGGTGCGGGGGTGGTTCCGGGTGCCGGCCGCGCCCGAGGGGGCCGGGTGCCGGGCGCCGGGTCAGCGGACGCCGCGGATCGGGCGGACCGCCAGTGCGCCGGCGACCGCGAGCACGGCGCCGAGCGAGAACAGGGGGGTGTAGCCGCCCAGGCCGACCACGGCGGAGGCGACGAAGGGGGCGACGATCTGCGGCCCGGCGTTGGCGACGTTGAGCACGCCCAGGTCGCGGGCGGCGTCCTCGGCGCTGGGCAGGACCATGGTGACCAGCGCGGTGTCCACGGCCATGAAGCAGCCGAAGGCGAGTCCGTTGACGGCCGAGAACACGATCATGCCGGGCCAGGTCGGGCTGAGCACCGGGATCAGCAGCGCCGCCGCGGAGAGCGCGGCGGACGCGGCGACGAACGGCTTGCGCCGGTCCAGGCGGTCCGAGAGCACTCCGCCGGCGACCGTGGAGACGGCCATCGCGACGGCCGAGACGGGGGTGAGGATCGCGATCGCGTCCTCGGGCCGCAGCCCGGCCGGCAGGTCGATGTGGTCCTGGAGGATGTAGAGCTGGTAGCCGACCACGGCGAAGTAGCCCAGGACCAGCAGGGCCCGGCCGATGAACGCCCAGCGGAAGTCCCGCACGCGGAGCACGCCGAGGAAGGCGGCGGCCTGGTCGCGCAGTGGCACGGCCGTCCGGGCGGGCATCCGCCGCTCGCGGGCGAGTCCGCTGAACAGCGCGGCGGCCAGGGCCACCAGCAGCCCGAGGACCAGGTAGCCGGTGCGGAGGTGGTCGGCGAACGCGGAGGCGAGCAGGACGCCGAGGGTGGAGCCGAGCGGCAGGCCGAGGCCGACGGCGGCGGAGGCGGTGCCCCGGCGCGCCGCGGGGACGCGGTCGGGCACCACGGAGGTGATCGCGGCCTGGTAGAAGTTCATCGCCGCCTGGCCGAGGCACCAGGCGACACAGACCAGCAGTACCGAGTCGACGCTGCCGAGCAGGGCCATCGTGGCGACCGCGGCCAGCCCGCCGCCCAGGATCCAGGGGTTGCGGCGGCCGGAGCGGTCGGACAGCGCGCCCGCGAGCGGGTTGAACAGGGTGGCGAGGACCGCGGCCACGCCACTGACCAGGCCGAGGTTGGCGACCTTGGCGGCTGGGTCGAGGTGCTCGATCTGCAGGGGCAGCAGCACGCTGCCGACGCCGATGTAGAGCGCGTACATCGCGGTGTTGCCGGTCAGGAGCAGGGGGAGCAGGCCGCGGGTGGGGGCCGCGGGGCTGTCGGCGGTGATCGCGGGGTGGTCGGCGGTGGTGGCTCTTCGGGTGTCCTGCGGTACGTCGCGGTCGGGGGAAAGGGCCACGGTGCCCTCCAGAAGACGTGCCCGGCTGGGGTGGGGGTGCCGAGCGATGGACCGAAATGTGAGGTTACACGTGTAACGCTTACTCGTGTAACCAGATGTTTAGCAGGGCGTTCCCGCCCTGGGCCAGGCCCGGCCGTGAAAAGATTCGAACCGTTATGAACAGCGACCCCACCGATCCCGCCGCCCCGCCGCCGCCCGCCGTCCCACCCGCCGCCCCTCCCACCAGCGCGGACGTCGCGCGGCTGGCCGGCGTCTCCCGGGCCACGGTCTCCTTCGTCCTCAACAACACGCCCGGCGGCCGGGTCGGTGAGCAGACCAGGGCCAGGGTGCTGGCCGCCGCCGACCGCCTCGGCTACGTGCCGCACGCCGGCGCCCGGTCCCTCCGGGCCGGCCGCACCGGCCTGATCCTGATGGCCGGTTCCACGGTGCCGATCGGCCCGTTGTTCAGCGGCTTCTACCGGGAGTTCCAGGACGCCCTGCTGCCGCGCGGCTACACCGGCGTGCTGCTCGGCACCACCCTGGGCAGCGGCGACGACGCGGCCCGCGCCTGGGCCGAACTGCGGCCCACCGCGGTGGTCTGTCTCACGCCCGGGCTCACCGCCGAAGGCGTGCGGATCCTGCTGCGCTCCGGCACCCGGGCGGTGTTCACCCTCGGCCCCGAGCCGGTGCCCGGCGCGCACGCGCTGATCATGGACCAGGTCGAGGTGGGTCTCTGCGCCGCGACCCACCTGCTGGAGCGCGGGCGTCGGCGGATCGGAGTGGTGGTCCCGGCCGACCCCGCGTTGGCACCGTTCAGCGGCGCCCGGCTGGCCGGCGTGCGTGCCGCCGTCGCGGCGGCGGGCGGTGGGCCGTCGGACGGCGGGGCGGTCGAGCCGCTGTCACTGGAGTACACCGAGGAGTCGGCCGCCGCCCTGGTCGCGCGGTGCCGTGAGCTCTCCCTGGACGGCCTGTTCGGCTACAACGACGAGTACGCGATGCTCGCCCTGCGGGCGCTCCAGGACGCCGGGCTCGACGTCCCCGGCGAGATCGCCCTGGTCGGTGCGGACGACCTGCTGCTGGGCCGGCTGCTGCGGCCGCGGCTGACCTCGGTGCGGATGCGGTTGCCGGGCGGCGGCCACCTCGCCGACCTGGTCGACCGCGCGCTGACCGACCCCGGGTCCGCCCTGGTCAGCCAGGACCTGATGACCGTGGAACTGGTGGCCCGCGACTCCTCCTGAGGACCGTCGCTGGGCGGACGCGCGGCAGCCCCGTCGGGCGGGGCACCGGGGCCGGACGCCCCGGGTGGGTGCGCCCCGGTCGAGGCGCGCCCACCCGGTACGTCCGGCCGCAGGTGGCTACCGGTGGCGGCGGCGGGTCACACCTTCCGGATGGAGTAGGCGATGCCGGTGCCGGCGCAGGAGCCGCTGTTGAACGAGCCGCTGATCACCCAGCCCGCCGGGACGGGCGACTGGGAGCACACGGTGATCGAGGTCTGGGTGGTGATCTTCACCAGGGTGTAGGCGATCCCGGTGCCGGTGCAGCTGCTGTTGTTGTAGGCGCCGGTGACGACCCAGCCGCCGGGGATCGGCGACTGCGAGCACACGGTCAGGGAGGTCTGGTTGGCGGAGTTCACCAGGGTGTAGCCGACGCCGGTGCCGACACAGCTGCCGTTGTTGTAGGCACCGGTGATGACCCAGC
>NZ_JBIVGI010000003.1:179107-260214 GCF_044748625.1 Kitasatospora sp. NPDC089913
GCCCGGGGGGACGGGCGACTGGGAGCAGACGGTGATCGAGCTCTGGGTGGTGATCCTGACCAGGGTGTAGCTGACGCCGGTGCCGACGCACCCGCTGTTGTTGAAGGCGCCGGTGATGACCCAGCCCGGGGGGATGGGCGACTGCGAGCAGGCGGTGACCGAGCTCAGGTTGGCGACACTGTTGATGGTGTAGCCGACGCCGGTGCCGACGCAGCCGCTGTTGTTGTAGGCGTTGACGATGACCCAGCCCGGGGGGACGGGCGACTGGGAGCAGACGGTGATCGAGCTCTGGGTGGTGATCCTGACCAGGGTGTAGCTGACGCCGGTGCCGACGCACCCGCCGTTGTTGTAGGCGCCGGTGATCACCCAGCCCGCCGGGATCGGCGACTGCGAGCAGACGGCGGAGACACTGGTCAGGTTGCTGGTGTCGGTGATGGTGTAGGCGACGCCGGTGCCGGTACAGCTGCTGCTGTTGTAGGCGCCGGTGATCACCCAGCCCGCCGGGACTGGGGAGTTGGAGCAGATGGTCGCGCTGCCGGTGAGCCGCTGCGGGGTGGCGTGGGCCTGGGCGGAGGCGGCCGTCACCATCCCCAGCATCAGCAGGACGACCGTCATCAGATGGGAGAAGTGGTTCCGTAGGGTCTTCATGCCGGGCCTCGGATTCCTCTTGATGCTCCATGGCGGAATGACAGAGCCGAGGCGGCCAGTGGTCTATACCGGTGGCCGTCCCGGCTGCGATGCTGTCAGAGTCGCTCCGGCGCCACCAGGGTGCCTCGGGGTGGCTCCCCCCTTCAGTGGAGACCCGCTGGTGCCGGTGCGCGGGCCCGGGGGCGAGGCGGGCGCGGTCCGGGTGCGGGCCGGGCGCCGGCCGGCATTCGCAGCCGGACGAGTGATCATCAGATCAACCGTCGGAGTGGGTGTTTGATGATCAGCTCATGCTGTGACTTTCTGTGACTGCCGCCGCCAGCCCACAGGAGTCGTGTCGTGAGGCCACTCGCCGCTTTCGGTCCGTCCGTCGAGCGCAGGCTCGCCCAGTTGCTCGCCCTGCTGCTCGTCCTGCCCTCGCTCGTTCTCTCCGGAGCGGGGCCCGCCCACGCCCAGAGCTGGACGGTGGAGGGGCAGAACGTGCCCTCCGCCTTCGACTGCGACCACCTCTACTACAGCAACTACCGCTCCGGCATGGAGTTCGCCAACGACGCCGCCGGCGCCGCGAGCATCCGCAACACGGTGATCAGCAAGCGGGTCGGCAGCGGACTGCCGGACTACTGGTCGACGAACATGGCGATGGGCACCGACCCCGACACCGGCCGGGTCGCCGCCTTCTACTCCAGCTACACCACCTCGAACCTCAAGCTCTACAAGCACGTCTCCGGCACCGACACGGTCACCGACCAGATCGCCGGCGGTGCCACCCGCAACCTGCCGAGCGGCGTCAACTGGGGCGGCCTGGGCGCGAATCCGCGCACCGGGATGCTCTACGGCGCGCAGAACGGCGGCGCGCCCGTGCTGTTCGAGATGAACCTGGCGACCGGCGCGACCCGCACCTGGTCGCGCGGCAGCACCCTCACCTCCGTCCCGGCGAACGACCCGGTGTTCGCCTCCGGCACCCTGGTGCCGGACATCTTCGTCGACGTCGACGGCGGCGTGTACTACGGGATCGTCTACTCCGGCTCCACCTACATCTACCGGCTCGACCCCGCCACCGGCACCACCGCCCAGGCCGTCCGGCTCACCGGCGCCGGCGCGAGCAACGGCTTCAACAACTACGGCATGGCCTTCTTCGACGGCGCCATCTACCTGGGCTACTACGGCGGCGCGCTCTATCGCGCCGACCCTCGCACCGGCGTCTCGGTTCAGGTCGCCGGCGGCAACGCCCAGGACAACCAGACCGGGCGGATCAGCTCCGAGTCCGGCGGTTCCTGGCCGATCACCGACCTGGCCAGCTGCGCCGTCGCGCCCAACCTGACCTCCCGGCTGGTGGTCGCCAAGACCTCCGACACCGCGACCGCCAAGCCGGGCGGCACCGTCCGCTACACCGTCACCGCCCGCAACGACGGCGCCGTGCCGGTCAGCGGGGCCGTGATCACCGACGACCTGACCGGCGTGCTGGACGACGCGGCCTACAACGGCGACGCGGCCGCCACCAGCGGCGGCAGCCCGACCGCGAACCAGCCGGTGTACGACCCCGCCGGCCGCACCCTGCGCTGGAGCGGGGACGTCGCGGCCGGGGCGACGGTGACTGTCACCTACTCCGTCAAGGTGGCGGACCCGCCGGGCGGGGACGGCGTCCTGCGCAACGCGGTGACCGTGCCCGACAGCAACTGCGGCGCGCTCTCCACCGACCCCGCCTGCACCACCGAGGTCCCGGTCGCCCGGCTGGCGATCCGCAAGTCCGTCACCCCCGAGGCCCCGCAGCCCGGCTCCACCGTCACCTGGACCGTCACCCTCGCCAACGACGGCGAGGCCGACTGGACCGGTGCCACCCTCACCGACGACCTCACCGACGTGGTCGACGACGCCGTCTACAACAACGACGCCGCCGCCCGCAACGCCGACGGCTCCGGCGCCGGTCCCGTCACCTGGACCCCCGCCGACCGCACCCTGCGCTGGACCGGCACCGTCGCCCGCGGCGGCACCGTCACCGTCACCTACTCGGCGCGGATCGGCTCACCACCCGCCGGGAACAAACGCCTCACCAACCGCGCGGTGGGCCCGGACGGCTCCAACTGCGCCGCGGGAAGCACCGATCCCGACTGCACGACGGACGAGACCATCAGCGGCCTGGTCGTCACGAAGAGCGTCTCCACCGCCTCCGCGAAACCCGGTGACACCGTCACCTACACCGTCACCGCCGAGAACACCGGCGGCGTCGCCCGCACCGGGGTCACCCTCACCGACGACCTCTCCGGACTGGTCGACGACGCCGACTACCGGGGCGACGCCACCGCCCGCAGCGGCGGCACGCCCACGCCCACCCAGCCCTCCTACGACGCCGGGGCCGCCCGGCTGACCTGGACCGGTGACATCGCGGTCGGACAGACGGTCGCCATCACCTACTCGGTCACCGTGCGGACGCCCCCGACCGGCGACAAGGTGCTGCGCAACGCCGTCACCGGCCCGACCGACTCCAGCTGCCCGCCCGGCAGCACCGACCCGTCCTGCGGCACCGAAACGCCGCTCGCCGCCCTGGTGATCGCCAAGGCCGCATCGGCCGCCACCGTCTCCGCCGGCGAGCAGCTGACCTGGACGGTCACCGTCACCAACACCGGCCGCGCCGCCTACCCCGGCGCCTCCTTCACCGACGACCTGACCGGCGTGCTGGACGACGCGAGCTGGGACGACGCCGTGACCGCCGGCTCCGGCACCACCTCCTTCGACCCGGTCGCCCGCCGCTTCGGCTGGCGCGGCGACGTTCCCGCGGGAGCCACCGTCACGGTCACCTACCGGGTCACCGTCGGCAGCCCGCCCGCCGGGGACAAGCGGCTGCGCAACGCCGTCACCGGCCCCGACGGCTCCAACTGTCCGGCGGGCAGCACCGATCCGGCCTGCGCCACCGAGACGGACGTCCGCTCGCTCAAGGTCGTCAAGAGCGGCACCCCGGACAACCCGAAGACCGGCGACACCGTCACCTACACCCTGACCGTCACCAACGACGGCACCGCGCCCTACCCCGGCGCCACCCTCACCGACGACCTCACCGACGTGCTCGACGACGCCACCTGGAACGACACGGCGAGCGCCAGCACCGGCAGCACCGCCTTCGACCCCGGCAGCCGGATCCTCACCTGGACCGGCGACCTGGCCGTCGGCGCCACCGCCACCATCACCTACGGCGTCACCGTCACCAACACCGGCGACACCTACCTGCGCAACACCGCCACCGCCACCGACTCCAACTGCCCGCCCGGCTCCACCGACCCGAACTGCCGGTCCGTCATCCCCCGCCCCACCCTCGCCGTCCGCAAGAGCGCCGCCCCCGCCGGCGCCCGCCCCGGCGAGACCGTCACCTACACCCTCACCGTCACCAACCAAAGCGCGGACGCCGACTACCGCGCGGCCACCGTCACCGACGACCTGACCGGCGTGCTCGACGACGCCGTCTGGGACGGGGCGGTGACCGCCTCCGGCGGGTCGGCCGTGTTCGACCCGGCCACGAAGCGGCTCACCTGGACCGGCGACGTGGCCCGCTCCGCCACGGTCACCGTCACCTACACCGTGACCGTCGCCAAGCCTCCGACCGGTGACAAGGAACTGCGCAACGCCGTCACCGGCCCGACCGACTCCAGCTGCCCGCCCGGCAGCACCGACCCGTCCTGCGGCACCGTGACCCCGCTCGCCACCCTGGCGATCGCCAAGACCTCAGTCCCGGCCGAGGCCAGGCCCGGCGAGCGGATCACCTGGACCGTCACCGTCACCAACACCGGCCGCGCCACCTACCGCGGCGCCTCCTTCACCGACGACCTGAGCGGGGTCCTCGACGACGCCGTCTGGGACGACGCGGTGACCGCCTCCACCGGGACCGCCACCTTCGACGCCGCCGCCCGGCGGCTCAGCTGGACCGGCGACCTGCCCCAGGAAGCCTCCGCCACCGTCACCTACAGCGTGACCGTCGCCTCCCCGCCCACCGGGGACCACCGGCTGCGCAACGCCGTCACCGGCCCCGACGGCTCCAACTGCCAGGCGGGCAGCACCGATCCGGCCTGCACGACGGAGACCCTGGTCGCCCGGCTGGTCCTCACCAAGACGGCCGACCCCGCCACCGCGCGCCCCGGCGGCAAGGTCACCTGGACCGTCACCGCCGCCAACCCCGGCACCGCCCCCTACCCGGGCGCCTCCTTCACCGACGACCTGAGCGGCGTCCTCGACGATGCCACCTGGAACGACGACGCGACCGCCACCCTCGGCACCGTCGAGCGCCGCGCCGAGCGGCTGCACTGGAGCGGCGACCTCCCCGCCGGGGCCAGGGCCACCATCACCTACAGCGTGACCGTCGGCAGCCCGCCCGCCGGGGACAAGGTGCTGCGCAACGCCGTCACCGGCCCCACCGACTCCACCTGCGAAGGCAACTGCGGGACCGAGACCCCCGTCGCCGAGCTCGTGATCCGCAAGACCGCCGACCCGGCCGACCCGGTGCCCGGGGGCCGCGTCACCTACACCGTCCGCCTCACCAACCCCGGCACCGCCACCTACACCGGCGCCACCGTCCGCGACGACCTGAGCGGCGTCCTCGACGACGCCACCTGGAACGACGACGCCCGGGCGACCTCCGGCACCCCGACCTACACCCGGCCGGTGCTCGGCTGGACCGGGGACGTCGCCCCCGGCACCCCCGTCGTCATCACCTACAGCGTGACCGTCGGCAGCCCGCCCGCCGGGGACAAGGTGCTGCGCAACGCCGTCACCGGCCCCACCGACTCCACCTGTGAGGGGGACTGCGGCACCGTCACCCCGCTGCCCGCCCTGCGGATCGAGAAGAGCGGAGCCCCCAAGGACGTCAAGGCCGGGGACACCGTCACCTACACCGTCACCGTCACCAACACCGGCGAGGCCCCGTACCCCGGCGCCTCCTTCCGGGACGACCTGAGCGGCGTCCTCGACGACGCCACCTGGAACGGTGACGCCCGGGCGGACACCGGCACCGTCGACTACGCCGCGCCCGTCCTCACCTGGACCGGCACCCTCGCCAAGGGGGAGCGGGCCACCGTCACCTACCGCCTGACCGCCACCCTCGCCGGCGACCAGCGGCTCACCAACACCGTCACCGCGAGCGGCTCCAACTGCGAGGCCGGCTCCACCGACCCCGCCTGCCGGGAGATCCTCCCCGCGCCGCTGCTGCGGGTCCGCAAGTCGGCCGCCCCCGCGGTCGCCACCCCCGGCGGCACCGTCGCCTACACCCTCACCGTCACCAACACCGGCAGCACCGCCTACCGCAACGCCTCCGTCTCCGACGACCTGGCGGGCGTGCTCGGCAACGCCACCTGGAACGGCGACGCCCGGGCGGACACCGGCACCGTCGGCTACGCCGCGCCCGTCCTCACCTGGACCGGCACCCTGGACGCCGGGGCGACCGCCACCGTCGGCTACTCCGTCACCGTCGTCCGTGAACCCACCGGCGACAAGACCCTCCGCAACGCCGTCACCAGCCCCGACCGCACCAACTGCCCGCTGCCGATGGGCGACCGACGGCGGGCGGCGGTCGACCCCGACTGCGTCACCGTCACGCCCGTCCGCTCGCTGCGGCTCACCAAGACCGCCGCGCCCACCGAGGTCCGCCCCGGCGGGACGGTCGGCTACCGCGTCACCGTCGTCAACACCGGCGCCGCCGCGTACGAGGACGCCTCGTTCACCGACGACCTGAGCGGGGTGCTGGACGCCGCCGTCTGGAACGGCGACGCCCGGGCGGACGGCGGCACGCTCGACTGGAGCGCGCCCCGGCTCGCCTGGCACGGGACCCTGGCCGTCGGACGGACCGTCACCGTCACCTACTCGGTCACCGTCCGGACCGACCTCACCGGGACGCGCACGCTGCGCAACGCGGTCACCTCCGGGACGCCGGGTGCCAACTGCGAGGACCCGTCGGAGCCCGGCTGCGGGACCGACACGCCCGTGCGGCCGCCGGTGGTCCCGCCGGTCGTGCCGCCCGTGGTGCCGCCGGTGGTGCCCCCGGTCGAGCCGCCGGTGCTCCCGCCGACGGGAAGCCGGGCGATCGACCTGCTGCCGGCCGTCGCCGCGCTGCTCACCCTCGGCGTCGCCCTGACCGTGCTGCGCCGCCGGACCGACTGACGGGAGGGCGCGGAGGACGGGGCCGGGTGGGCGTGCTCACCCGGCCCCCGCCGTTCGGCCGGGGACCCGGTCCTCCGGACGGAGCGACGATCACCCCCTGGGGAGGAGGCGCGGCCGCGCGGCCGTTGCGATCCTGAAGCCGGCGGCCCGACGGCCGGGTCGGGAGGGGGCACCATGACGAGTGTTCGAGTACGGACGGGCCTTCCGCGGTACGGACGGTTCGGGGCACGGCTCGCCGCTGTCGCGCTGGCCGGCACCACCGTTCTCGCGCTCGCCCCGGCCTCGGCCGCGGCGACCGGCGGCGAGGGCGGCCGGGCGGAGCGCCGGCCCCGCGTCGACGCGCAGCGGGAGTTGCGGGACCTCGTGGAGCACGGCGGGACGACCGCCGCGCTGGCCGAGATCCGCGGCGTCGGCCGCTCCCCGTGGCGGGGCGCCGCCGGGGTGTCCGACCTGGCCACCGGGCAGCCGGCCCGGCCGGACGGACGGTTCCGGATCGGCAGCGTGACCAAGTCCTTCGTGGCGACCGTGGTGCTGCAACTGGTCGGGGAGGGGCGGCTCGGACTGGACGATCCGGTCGAGCGGTACCTGCCGGGGGTGGTCCCCAACGGAGGCGCGATCACCGTCCGGCAACTGCTGAACCACACCAGCGGCGTGTTCAACCACACCGAGGACGAGCGGTTCCTGATCCGGACCCGGGCCGACCTGGAGGACTACGCGTACGGGAGGTGGCGCTACCGGACGTACCGGCCGGAGCAGCTCGCCGCCGTGTCCGCCGAGCACCCGCCGTACTTCGCCCCGGGCGCGGGCTGGCACTACTCCAACACCGGCTACGTGCTCGCCGGGATGATCGTCCGGAAGGTGACCGGCCGGTCCTGGCAGCAGGAGGCGGACCGCCGGATCGTCCGGCCGCTGCACCTGGACGACACGGTCTTCCCGGTGTCCGGGACCGGCTTCGGCGGGCCGCACGCCCACGCGTACCTCGACATGCCCGCCGGTCCGGCCGACATCACCCGGCTCGACCCGTCCGTGGTGGACGCGTCCGGCAGCGGTGTCTCCACCACGTCCGACCTCGACCGTTTCCACGCCGCGCTGTTCGGCGGGAGGCTGCTGCGGCCCGCCGAGACCGCGGCGCTCAAGGACACCGTGGCGACCACGGTGGCGGGCCTGCGGTACGGGCTCGGCGTGGTCCGGATCGACCTGGGACCGGGCTGCGAGGCCGCCTGGGGCCACGACGGCAGCCTGGCCGGCTGGAGCACCCTGCTGCTCGGAAGCGGGGACGGGAAGCGGCAGTTCGCGCTGTCGACCAACCCGTTCGTCGGCAAGGACGGGGCGGGGGGCACGGAACCGATCGGCTCGATCATCGCCAAGACGCTGTGCGAGCCGGGTGCCGGTGCAGATGCCGGTGTGGGTGTGGGAGTGGGTGCCGGTGCGGGCGTGGATGCGGGCGCCGGTGCGGGTGGTCCGGCGGCTGCGGCACCGGTGCCGCAGCCGTTCCCGGGGACGCTTCCGCGCACCGGCCCGGACCTCCCGCTGCCCGACCTCGTCAGCCGGTCATGAAGTCGTTCACCCGCAGGGCCCGCCGCACCACCCGGACGTCGCCGATGTACCCGTGGAACACCTTGTCCAGCACTCCCGCGTACGCGTAGCCGCCCACCATCCAGGGGCGTCCGAGGGTGGCGAGTCCCACGGCCGGGGTCGCCGGGTTGCGGGCCACCTCGCAGCCGTCCACGTACATCCGGCTGAACTTCCCGTCGTTGACGACCGCGACGTGCCACCAGCGGTCCAGCGGCAGCTGGTGACCCCAACACGTGGACGCCCCGGTCTGGTTGACCGGGTAGACACACCACTGGAGCGCGGGCGCCTCGGAGAGGCTGAGCGTCACGACGGGTTCGTCGGCATCCGTGCCGGGGCCGCTCCGGCCCGCCTCGGCCGCCGTTCCCCAGCGGCTGAGCAGGGCGGACCAGCGGCTCCGTCCGGAGTCCCAGTCGGCGGGCAGTTTGCAGAACGCCTCGACGGTGAAGCCGCGTTCGAAGGTCTCCCGGTTCAGCGGGGCGTTGGGCGCGGTCTGCAGATAGGTGCCGCGCACCGGCGAGCGGGTTCCCTTGAACAGGAGGCTGCCGTGGCCCGGCTGGTCCGGGTGGTGCTCGGAGGACCAGGTGAGGCCGCCGTCCGGAGTACCCGGGGCGCTCTGCGGGAACAGGTCGTTGCCCTGCCCCGTCAGGTCCTTGACGACCTGCCGGGCCGTGACCGGGGTGCCGTCGCCGCTGCCGCCGTCGAAGCGCCAGTAGGCCGCGGTGTCCCGGACCAGCAGGTCGGACGCCCGGCGGGCGGGGCGCGCCGGGACGGGCGCGAAGCCCGAGAAGCGCCGGTCGAAGTCGATCGAGAGCGAGAAGCGGTCCACGTCCGAGGTCAGTTCGACCTGCTGCGCGGCCAGGGTGTTGCGCTCCTCGGCCGCGATCTCCTGGATCCACGGCGAGTAGGTCGACACGTCGACGGTGTTGCGGTCCAGGTCGAAGCGGTACGCCCGGATCATCGCGGCGCCGCCGTAGTAGCGGTCCTGGTAGTTGGTGATGTGCACGTGCACGTCGTGACCGGCCTTGTTGGTCAGTACCGTCCGGCCGGGCGGCCAGTAGTGGCCGTTGACGGTCAGGAAGATCTGGTCGTTGGCGCTGATCAACCGCTCCCAGAGCTGCCGGCCGTAGTCGGACAGCTCGGCCCGGCCGGCGTCGTCGGCGTACGCGAGCTCGTGGGTGGTGAGGATCACCGGCACCTTCGGGTTGGCGGCGATGACGGCGTTGGCCCAGGCGAAGCCCGCGTCGGAGAGTCGCCAGTCCAGCGAGAGCAGCATCCACGGGCGGCCGCCGGCCGTGACGATGTGGCAGGTGTTGTAGCCGTCCGGGCTGGAGCTGTGGTACCCGGAGGTGCGGGCGGCCCGGGCCGGGCCGAAGGTCTCCAGGTAGGGCGTGCTGCCGCGCCGGTCGTCGGTGGAGGAGCGGATGTCGTGATTTCCGGCGAGCACGCCGTAGGCCGCGCCGGCGTCGTCCAGCAGGCCGAACACCTTGCTCACGGCGGCGAACTCGGTGGCCAGTCCGTTCTCGGTGACATCGCCGAGATGGGCCAGGAAGACGATGTTGTCGTCCGTCCCGTCCTCCCGGTTGACCCCGCCGTCGAGCACGTGGCGGAGCGCGGCCTCGACCGGGGCCGGGTGGATCCGGTCCTGGTCGAACAGGTACTGGGTGTCCGGCATGACGACGAGGGTGAACCGGCGGGCGTCCGGGTCGGGCTGCCAACGCTGCTTCCCGGCCGGCTTCTTGGCCTTCCCCGGTGCGGCGGCGGACGGGTCGGACCCGGCGGCGGTGCCGGGCGCGCCGGCCGGTCCGGGGCCGGCCGCGTGGGCGGGCGCCGCGCCGAGCAGGCCGAGCCCGGCCGTGCCCACCCCGGCGCCCAACAGGCCGGCGCCGCGCAGGAACCGGCGGCGTCCGGCCGCGGCGGGCCCGTCGCCGTCGAGTTCGGCGGTGCGCGGGCACTCGCAGGGATGTCCGGACTCGTGGTTGTCGTGCATGGTTCGCTCCCGGAAGTGGTGTGGTCCCCGACCGTAGGCACCGGGTCTGGTCGGAGATCATCGGCCGGGCCACGCCCCGCTGAACAGCGGCCGAACCCGTCGGGGCGGGGCCGGGGCGGGGGCGGGGCGGTGCGCGGGTCGGTGGTCGGGGTGCTGCTCGGGACGGCTTCCGGGAGCCGTCGGAGCGGCCGTCAGCCCTGCTGCGGATCCGACCGGTCCAGCAGCAGCGCGCGGGCGGTGGCGAGTTCGGTGTGGGTGGCGTACGCCGCGGCGGTGAGGTGGGCGAAGCTGCCGGGGCCGATCGGGATCCGCACCGGCAGCGGTCCGGAGGTGTCGGCGAGGCGGAGCACCTCCCGGGCGAAGTCCTCGGGGCGGCCGATGCCCGGCAGGGCCGCCATGTCACGCAGCTGCTCGCGCATCGGCCCGGTGGTCGGGCGGTAGGCGTCGGAGCGGCCGGCGGCGTCGGTCACCGAGGCGCCGTACCGGGTGGCGTACCCGCTGGCGGCCAGCGCCACGGCCCGGACGCCGAACGGGGCCGCCTCGGCGGCGAGTGCCTGGGTCATGCCCTCCAGCGCGTGCTTGCCCGTGACGTAGGCGGCCAGACCGGGGAAGGCCGTCCGCCCCGCGAGCGAGGAGACGTTCACGATCAGTCCGCCGCCCTGCGCGCGCATCACCGGCAGCACCAGCCGGGCGAGTCGCCAGGGACCCACGACCAGGGTCTCCAACTGGTCGCGGAGTTCGTGGTCGCCGACCTCCTCCACGGTGCCGAAGACACCGTTCCCGGCGTTGTTCACCAGCACGTCCACGCCGCCGAACCGTTCCACCGCCGTGGCGACGGCCTGCTCGCACTGCTCCGGCTCGCGCACGTCCAGGGGTGCGGCGAGGACCCGTCCGGGATGCTCGCGGACCAGGTCGTCCAAGGTCTCCGTCCGGCGCGCGGTCGCCAGGACGCGGTCCCCGGCGCCGGCCGCGGCCCCGGCCAGCGCCCGGCCCAGCCCGGTCGAACACCCCGTCACCAGCCAACGTCTTGTCATGCTCCGTGCCCCCGATCCGTCCTGCTCGGCTCCCGAGACCGGACACCGTCCCATTCCGGCGGTCCCTCGCCCAGCCCTCCGGCAACCCGCTCCGGAGGCGCGCGGGAGCGTTGGGGTCTCGCGGCTGCGGGAGTGCACGCCCCCGGCACGGCCCGGGGATGCCGTCAGGCCGGGCAGTCGTAGTCGAAGGAAGCGGTCGCGCTCAGGCTGCGGGGGGAGAGGATCTCGACGGTCGCCGTCGCGTGGACGGCGCCGTGGCCGACGAAGGACCAGCCGAGGACCAGGGTGGTGCGGTACTCGCCGGACCGGACGGGTTGCCGCAGCTCGTCGGAGGCGGTGCCGTCGTTGCGCCGCCAGCGGTAACGGAGGGTGCCGGGGCGGCCGTCGGTGGTGACGCTCGCGGTGAACAGGGCGCTGTTGTCGCAGTGCGGGCTGTCGGCAGGGGCGTTCGTCGGGCTGTTCGTCGGGCCGTTCGTGGTGGTGGAGGTGGCGACGGTGGTGACGGTGAGGGTGAGACCGGTCGGGGTGAGGGGAGGCTCGGTGGCCCGGCAGCGGGCGGGCAGTGCGGCGAGCAGCACGACCACCGCGGCCGCCGGGACGAGCCACGGCAGGGTCCGGTGGCGCCGGAGCCGTGCGGCGGGTCGGGCCGGTGGCGGCGGGCGTCGCCACACCGCGGCCACCGCCGGGGGTACGCCGGGGCCGAACCGGCGGACCTCGTGGGGCTGGTGCTGAGCGGGCGCCGGGGCCGGGGCCGCCTGGGTCGGGGCTGGGGGGTTCGCGGGTGGCGATGGCGGCGGGGGTGCGGGCGGTTGTGCGGGGGTGGGGGTGGTGGCCGGGGTGCTCCAGGCGGTCGGGTCGAGGACGGTGGCGCACCCGGCGGCCTCGCCGTCCGTGGTCCGCCCGGCACCTGGCCCGGCGGACGAGGGGGGACGGACGGGCCGGGCGGGTGTGCCGGGAACGCGCGGCTGGACGGGAGGAGGTTGGGGAACGGAGGGGTTGAGACGGACGGTGCGGTCGGGGCCGGACCGGGGGTCCGGCGGGGGCACGGTCACGGGAGCCTCCGGGGCGGGTGCGGGAGGTCGGACGACTGCCCGGGCGGTGGGCGGTGGCGGCGACCGGACGGTGGCGATCGGGAGTGGTGATCCGGGGATGGCGATCGGGGGGTGCTGATCGGGGGGTGCTGATCGGACGGTGCGGGGTCAGCCGGGCTGGCTGCAGTCGATCGCGGGCAGCTCGCGGTAGGCCACGGGTGCGCTCTCCGGCCGCGGGTCGCTGCCGACCAGGACGCCCCACTGGGCCGCTGGGTCCGAGCCGAACACGTGGGAGCGGCTGAGGGTGACGGACCCGGAGCCGAGACGGACGGTCTCCGTGGCGACGGTCGCCGGAGGGTTGGTCGCGCCGGAGTGATGCTGCCAGGACACGGTCAGTGTGGCGCCGGGCGGTCCCGAGGCCACCACCGTGATCCGGGCCTGGAGGCCGAACAGATTGCTGTCCAGGCACTGGAGGGAGTCGACGGTCAGCGACTCCACCCGGACGGGCGGTGCCGGCGGGGAGGTCACGACGGGCGGCTGCGGCGTGCGGGAGGGGGCGGTGCCACCGGGCGGGGCGGTGGAGGTGGCCGGCGGCTCCGTGAGCCGTGGCGAGGGGGAGGGCGGTGACGACGAGGCGGGGGCCGGGGCGTGGGAACCGGCCGGCGGAGCGGTGGTGGCCGGCGGCTGCGGTGCCGCCGACGACGGCGGCGGTACGGCCGAGGGTTGCCGGGGCACGGGCGGCGGGATCGGCGACGGGGAGATCGAGGACGGCCGGTGAGCGGGCGGTGGCGCGAACGGGGAGGACGCCGGGGACGGGCTCGTCGAGGGATGGTTCGTCGATGGCGGACTCGTCGAGGGCGGGGCGGCGACCGCTGGGGTCGACGTCCCGGAGGACGACGGGGAGCGCGGAGCGCCGGAGGAGTCGGCGGGCGCGCCAGGGAAGCGCGGGCTCGTCGACGCGGCCGGCCGGGTGGTCACGTTCCCGACACCCGCCGGGTCCAGGGTGGTGGTGACCCGCAGCATCGGACTGCCCGTCACCGTCGGGTCGTCCGGCCCGGTCGTCCCCGCGAGCGCCGCTCCGGCCAGCACGGCCGCCGTGAGCGTGCCCGCGACCGCCGTGGAGCGCCGCCGACGGCGCGAGCCTCCTGGGTACGACGTGGCCGAGGACACGGTCCGTTCGTGTGGCGTCGTAGCCGGTCCGGCCGGGGCGCCGGTCCCGGAGCCCCGGCCGACGCTGTCCCGGCCGACGCCGTCCCGGGGACGGGGGCGGTCCGGCAACGCGCCCTCCGCAGCGACCAGTTGCAGCGGCGGCGTGACCGCGCCGCCGGGCGCCGCCGCCGCACTCCGGGGCAGCAGCGAGGCCAGCAGCCCCACCAGGACGGCGAGGTCGGCGTGGCCCCGCTCCTCCCAGAGCTCCCCGTACGCGGTGACGGCCGCTGCCTCCAGCAACTGGAGGAACTCCACCGCGCCGGCCGGGCGTTCGTCCGGCCGCTTCGCCATCCCGGCCAGGACCAGCGGCCGCACGGCCTCCGGGACCAGCCCGGTCGGCACCGGCGACTCCAGGTGCTGGACGGCGAGTTCGATCGTCGTCGTGCCGCCGAAGGGCCGGACGCCGGCCAGGCACTCGAAGAAGGTGACGGTGGCCGCGTAGACGTCGGCGGTGGGCGAGGCCGGGGCGCCGGTCCACTGCTCAGGTGCCAGATAGGCGGGAGTGCCGGAGATGTCCTGGGCGTCGCCGCCGGGGACGGCGATGCCGAAGTCCACGAGCTTGGAAGTGGCGTCCGCCGCGACCAGGACGTTGGCCGGCTTGTAGTCGCGGTGGACGAGTCCGGCGGCGTGTGCGGCGGCCAGCCCCAGCAGGGAACCCTTGAGGACCACCAGCGCCGCCTCCGGGGTGGTGGCGCCCTCGGCCCCCAGCAGGGCGCGCAGGGAGAGGCCGTCGACGAGTTCCATCACGATGGCCGCGTTCGGCCCGGCCTCCACGTACTCGTAGAGCCGGGTGACGTGGGGCGAGTCGATCCGGGCCAGGACGGTCGCCTCCCGGCGCAGGTCGGCGCCGTCCGCCGGGTCGTGCAGGTACTTGATCGCGACCGGTGTGCCGGTGGGGCGGTGGTGCGCCAGCCAGACGCGGCCGCTGGCGCCGCTGCCCAACTCCCGTTCGTGGTGGTACTCCGGGAGCCACCAGCCGTCGGCGGACGCTGCGGCCGGGGTGGCGTGCGGTGGGTGTCTTCGGTCCTGCGGGTCGTGTGGGTCCTGCGGGTGGTGCAGGTGTCGCGGGTCCTGCCGGTCCTGTCGGTCCTGCCGGTCCTGTCGGTTCTGTTGTCCCTGGTCCTGGTCGCGCACGGTGGGCCCCTCCGCGAGTCGTCTCGCAGCCGTCGACGCGGCCACCGATCGACGGGTTCCCCCCTTCGGACACGGTCCGAACGTGCCCCGGCGGCCGGTCGTGCACGCCCCTGGGCGTTCCTGCTGGCAGGTGGCCCGACGTGGGCGGACGGCGGCCGGGGACGGAAAGGCGCACTCGGGCGGCGTGCGGTCCGCTTCCGCGCGCCCGGGTGCGCCTCCCCGCTTCCCCACGCGCTCACCGCGAGCGTCTGCGGTCGTCGCCCGAGTGGGTGCGTCAGAACGCTGCGGCGCGCAACAGGCCCGGGGTGAGGCCGAGTCGGTGTTCGGCGACGGTGAGAGCGAGGTCCTGAAGGGCCGGGTGGTCGACGTCGGTGCTGGTTCTGTCGCCGGTGCCGTCCTCGTCGTCGCCGTGGTCGCCGTGGTCGCCGTGGCCGTCGTCGATGTCGTCGTTGGCGTAGGCGGCGAGGCCGTCGACGGTGACCAGGATGTGCAGGGTCGCGCCGAGCGGATCGTCGGTGCGGAACTCACCGCGGCGTACGCCCTCCTCCACCAGTCCGGTCAGGGCCGTCCGGGTGAGCGACTCCTGTTCCCGGACGGTGGCGCGCAGGCCCGGTTTGAAGCGGCTCAAGTGGCGGGCGTTGAGCCAGAGGCGGCTGAGGTCCAGGCAGTCGGCGCCGGTGAGGCGGACGAGGAAGCCGGCGAGCCGAACGGTGGGGGAGCGGTCCGCCTCGTGGGCGCCGGGCGGCAGCAGCGCGTCGCGCTCCTGGGCGGCGGCGTGGGCGAAGGCCTCGCTCACCAGATCGTCGGCGGCCGGGAAGTAGTGACCGATGAGTCCGGGGCGGACGCCGAGCTCGTCGGCGACGCGCCGCAGGGTGATGCGCTCCAGACCTTCGTCCAGGGCGATGCGGGCGGCGGTGTGCAGGATCTCCGCGCGGCGTTCGCCGGGGGGCTTGCGGGTGCGGGCGGCCTGAGGTCTTGACGTCATGGGGGACACGCTATTGGATGTGTGCCCAACATGTTGTTGGCCATCCGACCAATAAGACTGGAACGGCCGGCGGCCGGATCCCTGCCCGACCCGAGAGGCCTTGATGAGACCGACCGACTCCACCCCCGCCCCGAGACCCGCCGACGACTCCCGGCCCGCCCGTCCCGGACCGGGTGCGGGCCCCGGACCGGGCGCCGCCTCCGACGGCCCCGACGGCCCCCGTGGCCGCGACGGCGCCGACGGTGTCGCCCCCGCCCCGCGCACCGGTGGCCCCGAGGTCAGGGGGATCGACCTCGTCCCCGACGAGGAGCGCGGCGGGCGCCCCCGCGACCTGTTCGCCGTCTGGGCCGCGCCGAACGTCAGCTACCTCAGCTTCGTCGTCGGCGCCGCGCTCGTCCTGATGGGGCTCACCCTCCCGCAGGCGCTCGGGGTCGTCCTGGTCGGCAATCTGGTCTGGATCTGCACGGGCGTGGTCGCGGCCGCCGGCCCCGCCGCGGGCACCAGTGGGTCGGTCGTCTCCCGTGCCCTGTACGGGGTGCGCGGCAATCGGGCGGTGGTGGTCGTCACCGGGTGGCTGATCGCCGCCGCCTACCTGGCCCTGAACTGGTCGGCCGCCTCGGTGGCGGGCATCGGCCTCGCCGCCCGGCTCGGCCTGCCCGACTCCCCGGTCGTCGACGCGGCGGTGGTCTGTGCCGTCGCCACCGGCACACTGCTGATCGCCATCTTCGGGTACGGCCTGATCGTGCGCCTCTACGCCGGGCTCAGTGTCGCGCTGACCGTCGTCTTCACCGTGGTCTCCGGGTACGTGCTGGCTGCCGCCGACCTCTCGTACGCCCCGGCCGAACCGCTGCGGGGCGCCGCGCTGGCGGCCGCGCTCGGCGCCGGGTTCACGCTGGTCGCCTCGGCGCCGCTGTCCTACACCAACAGTCCCGACCTCGCCCGCTACCTGCCCCGGGACAGCAGTCCGGTCGCGGTTGCGGGCTGGACCGCGCTCGGGGCCTACCTGCCCAGCGTCGTCTTCACGGCGGTAGGCGCGCTCGCCGCCACCGGGCTCGACATGAGCGACCCGGAGGCGGCGCTGGAGGGCTTGCTGCCCGGCTGGTTCGTGCCGGTCTTCGTTGTCGCGGTCGTCCTCAACACCATGGCCAACAACGGTATGACGGCCTACAGCGCGGGCCTGTCCGTCCAGTCGGTCGGCGTCCGGATCGCCCGGATCCCGGCGGTGCTGGTCATCGGGGTCCTGGGCGCGGCCATGACGCTCTACGCGATCCTCGTCTTCGACTTCCTGACGAGCGTCAGTACCGTGCTCCAGCTCGTGGTGGTGGTCACCGGTCCGGTGATGGCGGTGGCGATGACCGACCTCGTCCTGCGCCGCAACCGTTACAGCGGGCCGGAGCTGCTCGCCCAGCGACGAGGCGGGCCGTTCTGGTACCGCGGTGGTGTCCACTGGGCCGGGGTCCTGGCCCTGGCCGCCGGCGCGCTCGCCGCCGTGCTGTGGGTGCGCACCACCTTCTGGACCGGACCGATCGCGGCGGCCGCGGGCGGCGTCGACCTCTCCGTACCGGCGGGGATGGCCGTCGCTGCTGCTGTCTATTGGGCGGCCACCAGCGCGTTGGCGACGATCCCGCGCCCCTGACGATCGCGGTCCCGATCCTCCCTTCGATGCTATTGGTTGCCTGACCAATAGCACCCCGTTTCACAGTGCTGCGTATTGGTCGAGTGACCAATAAGCAATACCGTCCCCGACCCGAAAGAACCCACCCCCGTGCACGCCGACACCATCCTCCTCGCCCGCACAGTCGAGCTGTTGACCGACCCGACCGACGCGGCCGACCCGACCGACCCGACCGACGCGGCCGCCCCGGTGCGCTCGACCGACCCGACCGGCCCGTTGTGCCCGGCCGACCCGGAGCACCCGACCGGCCCGAGCGACCCGACCGACTCGGCCGACTCGACCGACTCGGCCGACCGCACCGGCCCCGCCGCCCCCACCGGCTTGGTAGGCCCCGCCGCGGACACTCCCCGTACCCTCACCCCGCCGCGGTACGGAGTCGCCATCACCGCCGGCCGGATCACCGCCGTCGGCCCCGCCGAACTCCTCGCCCCGCTGTGCGGCCCCGCCACCGAGGTCCACGAGTTCCCGGGAGCCGCGATCCTGCCCGGCCTCACCGACGCCCACGCCCACCCCGTCTGGGGCGCGATCTCCACCGGCAGCGGCGTGGACCTGTCCGGCGCCGCCACCCTCGCCGACGTCCTCGCCCGCCTCGCCGACGCCGCCACCGGTCGCCCCGCCGAGGACTGGATCACCGGCTACGACCTCGACGTCAACGTGTTCGACGGCGAACCGCACGGCGCCTTCCTCGCCGAGCAA
This sequence comes from Kitasatospora sp. NPDC089913, assembly GCF_044748625.1. Lineage (NCBI taxonomy): Bacteria > Bacillati > Actinomycetota > Actinomycetes > Kitasatosporales > Streptomycetaceae > Kitasatospora > Kitasatospora sp. NPDC089913. Next base: position 197,217 of record NZ_JBIVGI010000003.1, read on the forward strand.
CTCCCCGGGCGCCCCGTGTCCCTGCTGACCCGCGACGCCCACGCGCTGGTCGTCAGCCCTCGTGCCGTCGAACTCTCCGGCCTCACCGGCCGCGAGACCTTCACCGACGCCTCCTCCGTCGTGGTCGACCGGGCCGGGCGCCCGACCGGCTACGTGCTCGAACTCCAGGCCATGGACCTGGTCTTCGCCCACTGCCCGGAAGTCCCGCTCGACACCGCCGCCGCCCATGTCCGGGCGCAGCTCGAACGTTTCGCCCGCAGCGGGCTCACCGGACTGCACGCCCTCGACTTCGGCGAGCCCTCGGAGGAGGTGTTCCGGCACCTGGAGGAGCAGGGCGAACTGCCGTTGCGCGTGCGCTGCTCCCCGCTGGTGCCCGCGGACTCCGCACCGGAGGTGTGGCAGCGGATCGCCGGGCTCCAGGGTCTGGGCGGCAGGCGCTGGCAGGTCGACGGGGTGAAGTTCATGCTCGACGGCACGGCCGACAACGGCACCGCCTGGTTCGAACACGCCGACGTCCACGGCGAGAACCGCGAGCCGCTCTGGCGCGACACCGACGCCTACCGCGCCGCCGTCCGCTTCTTCACCGAACGCGGCATCCCCACCGCCACCCACGCCATCGGCGATCGCGCCGTACGCTTCGCCCTCGACGTCATCGAGGAGACCGGCCGGGCCGCCCGTGCGCCGCACCGGATCGAACACCTCGAATCCGTCCCGGACGACCTGCTGCCCCGTTTCGCCCGCCTCGACGTGGTGGCGGGACTGCAACCCGTCCACGCGACCCGGCAGACCCGTGCGGACGGCACCGACAACTGGTCCCGACGGATCGGGCCCGAGCGGGCCGCCCACGGCTGGCGCACCCGCGACCTGCTCGACCACGGCGCCGTCGTCGCCCTGGGGTCGGACTGGCCGATCGGGCCCGGCGATCCGCGCGTCGGACTGGCCGACTGCCAGTTGCGCCGCCCCGTCGAGGAACCGGACGCCGCACCCGTGCAGCCCGGTCAGGCGCTCACGGCGCGCGAGGCCTACCGGGCCATGACCGCCGCGGTCGCCTATGCCGCAGGGGCGGAGGGCGAACTCGGCCGGATCGCCCCGGGCTTCACCGCCGACCTCACCGTCCTCGCCGCCAACCCGCTCGACCTCGACCCCGAGGCCCAGGCGGTGAACCCGGTGCTCGCGACCGTCGTCGGCGGCGCGGTCCAGTTCCACGCGGCCACCCCGGCCGCGCCCACCGTCCGTACCGCGCTCGCCGCCCCGGTCGCGCCCACCGTCCGGACCGCGCCCACCACCCTCGCCGGCCCTGTTGCCGGTCGGAAGGACCAGCCGTGACCCCGACACCGATTCCCCGCCCCGACCACCGCCGCCACGTCCACGTCGACGCCGTCGACCCGCACCGGCGCGGCACCGCCCGCGGCGAGCAGTTGCGCGCGCACCTCCCCGCCGCGCTCGACGTGTACGACCGCCTCTTCGCCCTCGGCGGCATCACCCCCGCCCGGGTCCGTGACGACGCCGAACGCGCTCTCGACGCCGTCGGCGAGTTCCGCCCGGGTGCCCGTGCCGAGATCGAGGGCATCGCCAGCGGCGCCGGGCTCGACCCCTGGCGCCTCGCCGCCCTCAACGCCCGGACCGAGATCCTCGCCCGCAGCGTCACCGTCCCGCCGGGGGAGTGCACCACCCTGGTGCGCCGGGCCGCCCAGCCGTTCGGCAGTCCCGGTGCCCCGGCGACGGCGGTGCGCACCTTCGGCGTGCAGACCTGGGACTGGCACGTCGAACTCAGTGCCCACTGGCACACGCTGGAGTCACGGGGCGGGCGGCACACCGTCGTCGGCCTCACCGAGGACGGCATCCTCGGCAAGATCGGGATCAACAGTGCGGGCCTCGCCCTGCACTTCAACATCCTCGGGCACGCCCGCGACGGCATCGGCGGAGTGCCGGTGCACGTGCTCGCGGCGGTGGTCCTCGCGGAGGCGGGCAGCGTCGCCGAGGCCGTCGACCTGGTCCGCGGCGCGCCGCTCGCCTCCTCCGGCTCGTTCGCGCTCTTCGACGGGACGCAGGCCACCCTGCTCGACCTCAGTCCGGCCGGGGTGTTCGCGGTCGCCCCGGACGAGCGCGGCCTGCTGGTGCGCACCAACCACTTCCTGACGCCGGTACCGGCGGCCGAGGAGAAGAACTGGCTCTACCAGCCGGACTCGGGCGAGCGCCACGAGTTCGTGCGGGCCCGGCTCGCGGGCCTTCGGCAGCTCCCGGACACGCCGGAGTCGCTGGCCCGCTGTCTGGTCACCGGTCCCGGTGAACCGCCCGTCACCTGCCTGCCCGACCCGGCCGAAGCGCTCGGCCGCCGCTGGGCGAGTCTCGCCACCGTCGCCCTGGACCCGGTGACGCGCACGGCGGCAGTCCTCGACGGCACCCCCGCCGATCTCGACACCCGCCCCTGGCGCACCCTCACCGCCACTTAGAGGAGCTAACACAAGGCTCGAACGCGCCGATAGGTGATCACGCAGCAGGCCAGCTTGAGGAAGGCCTCGTGGATGTCGTCGCGGATGTCCCAGCGGATCCGCAGGCGCCGAAAGCCGTGGATCCAGGCGTTCGTTCGCTCGACGACCCACCGCACGGCTCCGAGCCCGGAGCCGTGCGGCACACCGCGGCGGGCGATGACCGGTTTGATGCCCCGCTTCCAGAGCAGACGGCGGTACTTGTCGAAGTCGTAGCCGCGATCGGCGAACAGCCGCTTCGGCCGATGGCGCGGCCGACCGGTCTTCCCGCGGATGCGAGGGATCGCGTCCAGGAGCGGCAGCAGCTGGGTGACGTCATGACGGTTGCCGCCGGTCAGCGTGATGGCCAGCGGCGTGCCCCGGCCATCCGTGATCACGTGGTGCTTCGAGCCCGGCCTCGCGCGGTCGACCGGGCTCGGTCCCGTTCTGGGCCACCGAGACGGGCCTGGTGGTGCGAGCCGTCGATCACCGCCCGCGACCGGTCCAGCTCGCCGGCACGGTGCAGCTCGGTCAGCAGCACCTGGTGAAGCCGGTCCCACACCCCGGCCTCGTGCCAGTCCCGCAGGCGGCGCCAGCAGGTCATACCCGAGCCGAAGCCGAACTCCTGCGGCAACCACTCCCACTGGATCCCCGTGTGCAGCACGAACAGGATCCCCTGCAAGCAGCCCCGGTCGTCCAACGGTGGACGACCGATCCTCCGAATCCGCTGCTGCCGCACCGGCAGCAGCGGCTCGATCCGGCCCCACAGGTCGTCCGACACCAACCACGGCGGTCTCTTCCCCACGGCCTACTCAACGAGCCGATGGACGAACGGACATGGGCGCCGCGCGGTTCTGTTAGCTGCTCTTAAAGGTCCTGACAGAAGTTGCTTTGTGGTGTGACCGTCGGTTGGTCTGCTCGTTGGGCCTTCCGTGGGGAAGAGGAACTCTCGTCCGTGGATCGTGTCGGATGAACTGTGGGGATCGGTCGAGCCGTTGCTGCTCGGGCCGGGGCCGAAGTTGAAGCCGGGGCGGCCTCGGGTGCCGGACCGGCAGGCGCTGTGGGGGATCCTGTTCGTGCTGCACACCGGCACCCAGTGGGAGTACCTGGCCCAGGAGCTCGGCTTCGGTTCGGGCATGACGTGCCGGCGGCGGCTCGCGGCCTGGAACGACGCGGGCGTGTGGGACCGGCTCCACCTGGTCTTGCTGCGGAAACCGCGGTCGGCCCAGCAGCTCGACCGGTCCCGGGCGGTGATCGACTCCAGCCACGTCCGGGCCGCCCGGCGCGGCCCAAGAGCGGACCGAGCCCGGTCGACCGCGCACGGCCGGGCAGCAAGCACCACGTCCTCGTCGACGGCCGGGGCATCCCGCTCGCGGTGTCGCTGACTGGCGGAAACCGCAACGACGTCACCCAGCTGCTGCCCCTGCCGGCCAAGGTCCCGCCGGTGGCCGGCCTGGTCGGCCGGCCACGGCGCAGACCGGACGTCGTGCTCGCCGACCGGGGCTACGACCACGACAAGTACCGACGGCTGGCGTGGAGGCAGGGCATCAAGCCGGTGATCCCCCGCCGCGGAGTACCGCACGGATCAGGCCTCGGTGTCCACCGCTGGGTCGTCGAGCGCACGATCGCCTGGTTCCACGGCTTGCGCCGCCCGCGCGTCCGACGGGAACAACGCGACGACATCCACGAGGCCTTCCTCGGCCTCGCCGCCTGCCTGATCACGCACCGACACGTCCACCGCCTTTGTCAGGACCTATTGGCGGAGCCGACAGAACGGCTTCGTGCCCATGTCTGGTTTCCCATCGGTTCGTTGAGCAGGCCGCGGGGAAGGAACCGCCGTTGCCGGTGTCGGACGACCTGGGGGACCGGATCGAGCCGCTGCTGCCGGTGCGGCAGCAGCGGCTGCGCGGGATCGGCCGCCCACCGCTGGACGGCCGGGGCTGCTTTCAGGGGGTCCTGTTCGTGTTGCCCACAGGACTCCGGTGGGAGTGGCTGCCGCAGGAACTCGGCTTCGGGTCGGGCATGACCTGCCGGCGCCGGCCGCGGGACTGGCACGAGGCCGGGGTGGGGTGGGGGACCGGCTGCGCCAGGTGCTGCCGACCGAACCGCACCGTGCCGGTGAGCCGGGGCTACGACTTCGACAAGTAGCGCCGGCGGCTGTGGAAGCGGGGCATCAAGCCGGTCATCGCCGGTCCAGGAGTGCCGCACGGCTCCGGACCCGGAGCCGTGCGGCGGCTCGTCGAGCGAACGAATCGCCTGGATCCACGGCTTCCGACGCCTGCGGATCCGCTGGGACATCCGCGACGACATCCATGAGGCTCTTCTCGAACTGGGCCGCAGACTCGGGACAGCGCGTCTGACGTCCGGTCGCGCCTCCGGCCGCGCGGCCGCCCCGGTGCGTGGCGGGCCTGCCACGGTGGGCCCGACGCGAAAGGCCCGGCACGGGAACCCCGCGCCGGGCCGTCGGCCCGTGTCCGGCCGCTCGGACCGGTCGGACCGCTCGGACCGGAGGGCCGGTCAGCCCTGCTGCTCGAACAGCGGCACCCGGACCGGCTCCGGCCGGTCGCGGTCCAGCCCCGACAGGGAGGCGTCGTGCGGAGACAGCATCAGCGCGATGCCGCCGAGCGAGAGCAGCACGAGGACCGCCACCGCGAGCGGGGTGATGAACTGCGAGGCGGACAGCCCGCCGGTCGGGACGCGGCCGTCCAGCACCACCGAGACGGCGGCCATGCCGGTGTAGTGCATCGCGACCACCGCGACCCCGGCGACGAGGGACGAGGCGAGCGAGGCGAGCAGACCGGTGATGTTCAGCGTCATCCAGAGTGCGGCGGTCGACGCGGCCACGGCGATCGCGATCGAGCCGGCGACGGTGAGGGTGTCGTAGGACACCTGCCCCTGGACGTGCATCGCCGCCATGCCGAGGTAGTGCATCGCGGCCACACCCAGGCCCATGACGGTGCCGCCGATCAGCAGCGTGCCGACGGTCCGCGGCCGGTAGCCGACGTAGAGGATGCCGAGACCGCAGACCGCGATCGCCAGCACCAGGCTGCACAGCGTCATCGGGACGTTGTAGAGGACGGTCGAGCCGGTGACGTTGAAGCCCAGCATGGCGATGAAGTGCATCGTCCAGATGCCGCAGCCGATCTCGGCGGCCCCCAGCAGCAGCCAGCCGAGCCGTCGGCGCGGCGGCAGGTCGAGGGCGCGGACGGTGCAGCGCAGTCCGAGCGCGGCGCCGGTGCAGGCCACCAGGTAGGAGAGGACCGGGTTGAGCCAGCCGTAATGGAAGCCGTCGATGACGGCGGTATGGGGGTGCATGAAGGTACCTGAGCTGATGTGTCGTTGATGGATGCGGACGGGCGAGGCCCGCACGGGGCGGAGCCCGGTGCGGGCCCGCCGCCGGAGGGAGGGCGTGGGGAAGGGCGTGTGGGGACGGAACCCCCGGGGGCGGCGGGGCACCGGGACCAGCACCGGGCCACGGCCGCACCCGGCCCGGTCGGTGTCCCGTCACATCGCTCCTCGAGGGCCCTGGTTCGGCGACCCCGGTGGTCCGTCCGGCGTCGAGGGTCACAGGCGGCGCCACGGGGTGTCGGCAGACGGGGGCGGGCATGCGGGACGGCCTCGTGAGCCCCCGCACGCGACGGGAAGCCGTCTGCCGGGCCTCACGTGCGGGTACATACTATCTGCCCGCCGAGGTCAAGGTCTGTCAGGGGGTACTTTCGGGGATCTTCGGTGAAGGCCGTCGGCCGGCATCACTCCGGCACCACTCCGGCGCCGCTCCGGTGCGGGTCAACCGGAGGCCGCCCGGAGGCCGCCAGGAGGTCGGCCGCCGGTCGGATGCAGGTCGGCTGCCGCCAGGCCCCTGCCCTGCCGCGCTCGGTGGACGGCCTCAGCCACCGGTGAGGACGGCGGCGACCCGGGCGAGCACCGCCGCGTTGCCGAGGAAGTCGTTGTGCTTGAGACCGGGGACCTCGGTGTTGGTGGCGCCGTCGAGTCGGGTGCTCGAGGCGGGGGTTATCTGTTCGTCGGCCGGTGACCAGAAGGTCCAGTAGTGGACCGGGGCGGGCGTCTCCGGGGTGCGGTTCAGGTGGCTGACGACGTAGGAACCGGGCGTCATGTCCCGGCAGCCCTGGTCCCAGGCGGCGCAGAGCCAGGCCAGGCCGGTGCCGTGGTTGGGGCCGGCCAGCGAGATCCAGTTCTTCACCGTGCGGCTGCCGTTGCCGAACTTGACGTACCAGCGGCTGGGCAGGCTGCCGAGGCTGTGGGCGACGATGTCGACCTTGGCGGCACCGGTCTGCGCGAGCACCTGGTCGACGTAGGCGGAGAGCCGGTCGGCGAGGGTCTCGTTCGTGGACAGCGAGGTGTCGTACGACCAGGTGAAGAGCCGGCTGCGGTCGTAGCCCTTCGAGAGCAGGACGTCGATCGCGGTGCCCCAGACCCCGGGGTCGGCGTTGCGCCCGTGAATGAGGACGACCGGGTTGGTCGCGGGGGCGGCGAGGGCCGGGGTGACGGCGACGGGTGCCGCGAGGAGGGCGGCGGCCGAGGCGACGACGAGGGCGGTCCGGACGGTGCTGCGGACCGCGGTCGGCGAGGTGGCCGGGGCGGTCGGGGTGGCCGGGGTGACGGTCTGGGCGGTGCGGCGCATGGTGCGTCCTCCGGGATCGGTCGACGGTGGCGGCGCGCGACGCCGTGTCCGGAGGTGGTGCGGACACGGCGCTTCCCACGTCCGACATCATCCGCGACGGGTTCCTCGGTCGGCAGGGCGCGTCGGTCGGGTGCGGCCGTCGGGGCGGTATCGGACAGGACGGTGCTGGACAGGACGGTGCTGGACAGGACGGTGCTGGACAGGACGGTGCTGGACAGGACGGGTCGGCAGGTCGGCGCGCCAGGGCATTTCCCCCCGGGAGGGCGGGAGCAGGGTCCGCGACCGGCTACGCTCTTCGCCGAGGGATATGGACCGAGGGTCCGTTTCCTCGGAGCGGACCCGGAGGAACGAGAAGGGCGGAACGGCATGTCCGAGCACAGGTCCCGCAAGGACGCCGTCCGCAACAGGGCGGCCGTTCTCGCGGCCGCCGACGCCCTGTTCGCCCGGCGGGAGAACGCCGAGGACGTCACCATGGCCGAGGTCGCGGCCGCGGCCGGTGTCGGCAAGGGCACGATCTTCCGGGCCTTCGGGGACCGGGCCGGACTGCTCCGCGCGCTGTACGAGGCCCGGCTCGAACCGCTCGGAGCCGCGGTCGGGACGGGCCCGCCGCCGCTCGGGCCGGACGCCCCGCCGGCCGAGCGGGTCCCCGCCCTGCTCGACGCCCTGCTCCGCTTCAAGCTCGACAACCGCGCGCTCGCCCTGGCGCTGGAGGACGGCGACACCAGCCCCTACCGGACGGAGCACTACGCGCGCTGGCACGATCTGCTCCGCACGCTGCTGGAGCGGATCCCGCTCGCGGCCGACAGCGGCTTCACCGCCCACGTGCTGCTCGCCGCGGTCCGCGCCGACCTGGTCGAGTACCTGGCCGGACCGGGCGGCACGGACCGGGAGGAGCTGCGGGCGCGGCTGGCGGAGCTGGTCGGTACGGTTCTGACGCCCGCTCCGCCGGACCGGGGACCGGGATCGGGGTCGGGGCCGGGGCCCGCCGGAGGCTGAGCGAGCGGCTGCCCGCCCGTCCGCCCGTCCGTACGCGGAAGCGCCGCCGCCGGGGTACTGTCCTCTCCGCGCCGCCCGCCGAGGAGGGCGGCGGCACCGGCGCGCACTCGGGGGGAACGACCATGCTCGACGTCAGGCGGCTCACCATGCTCCAGGCCGTGGCCGAGCACGGCAGCTTCAACCGCGCCGCCACCGCGCTGCTGCTGACACCCTCCGCCGTCTCCCAGCAGATCGCGGCCCTCGAACGCGGTCTCGGCACCACCGTGGTGGAGCGGTCGACGCGCGGGGTGCGGCTGACCGAGGCGGGTCGGCTGCTGGTCGACGCCGCCGTCGCGGTGGGCGCCGAACTGCGGCACGCCGAGGAACGGATCGCGAGCCTGGGCGCGGACCGGCCCCGGCTGACGCTCGCCACCTTCACCAGCGGCGGCCGCCACCTGCTGCCCCCGGTGCTGGCCCGGTTCGCGGCGGCGCACCCGGAGGTGGAACTGCGGATCGTCGAGCGCGAGCCGGAGGACAGCCTCCCGATGGTCCGCGACGGCAGCGCCGACCTCGCCCTCGCCTACCACTTCGACGGGCCGCTGCCCGTCGTCCCGGGCGACCGCTCCGGCCTGGAGTGGACGCCGCTGATGACGGACCCGCTGTCGGTCGTCCTGCCCGAGCACCATCCGCTGGCCGGCCGGGCCGCCCTCGACCTCTCCGAACTCGCCGACGACCCCTGGGTGCTGGGCTGCTCGAAGACCGAGGCCTTCCTGCGCCGCCACGCCCTGATGGCCGGTTTCGAACTGCGGGTGGCGGGCTCCACCACCGACTACTTCTTCGCCCGCTCCCTGGTCGCCGCCGGCGTCGGCGTCTCCCTCGTCCCGCAGGTCGCCCTCGACCCGCCGCAGCCCGGCACCCGGGTCGTCCCCGTCACCCCGCCGCGCCCCGCCCGGCACTTCGGCCTCGCGCTGCCCCGTCGGCGCCGCGCCCGCCCGTACGCCGACGTGCTGGCCGCCCTGCTGCACGACCGCGCCACGGGTGCCGCCCCCGGTCCGGCCTGACGCTCTGCTCCGGCCCGGACCGATGCCCCCGACCGATGCCCCGGACCGATGCTCTGGCCCGGCCCGAATCCCCCGCCCGAATCCCCCGCCCGAATCCCCCGCCCCCTTCCCCGGCCGCGGCAGCCTCCCGGTCCGGCGGAATTGTCAGTGCCTCCCCATAGGGTTGGAACAACGCCGAGGGGAGCGCCGGAAGGCGCCGGAAATGGCGTTGGGAAAAGGGGAGAAGAATGTCCACGAACAGGATCGACCACAAGGTCAACCACGTTTCGCTGGTGGTCGACAAGTCCGGCTCGATGCGCCAGCACGAGCAGCAGCTGGTCCGGGTCGTGGACGAGTTCGTCAAGGGTCTCCAGGAGGAGTCCGACCGGCTCGGGCACGAGACCAGGATCAGCCTCTACGCCTTCGACCACGAAGTGCGGAACCTCGTCTGGGACATGGACGTCAAGCACCTGCCCTCGCTGAAGGGCCTCTACCGGGTCGACAACGGCGCGACGGCGCTGATCGAGGCGGCCGTGAAGTCCGTCGACGATCTGAAGAACATCTGGGAGGGCTACGGGGAGCACTCCTTCCTCCAGGTCGTCGTGACCGACGGGGAGGAGAACGCCTCCGGCTGTTCCGAGAGCGGAAAGATGCACATCCGCATTCCGGGCGCCAAGGGGAAGGCCGTGCTGCAGGGGTGGATGGAGCGGATCCACACGGCCATGGCCGGGCTGCCCGACCAGTGGACCTCGGCGATTCTGGTCCCGAATTCGCTGGCCAAGCGCACCGCCCAGGAGTACGGATTCCCCGCGGGCAATATCGCGATCTGGGACGCCGACTCCAGCAAGGGCGTCGAGGAGGCCATCGGCACCGTCAAGTCCGCCGCCACGAGCTTCCTGCGCGGCCGCGAGAAGGGTGTGCGGGGCACCAAGAACCTCTTCACCATGGGCCAGGACCTCAGCGCCGCCGAGGTCACCGCCGAGCTCGACGCCCTGGACCCGGGTGCGTACGCGCTCGTCCCGGTCGACAAGCAGCTGCCCATCCGCGAGTTCGTCACCGGCGCCGGGCACGCCTACCGGACGGGCTGCGCCTTCTACGAGCTGTCCAAGCGGGAGCGGATCCAGGGCGGCAAGCAGCTCGCCGTCGCGGAGAAGGACCCGGCCACCGGCCGGATGACCGGCAGGGTGTTCTCGGGCCCGGCGGCCCGCCGACTGCTCGGCCTGCCGTCCTCGGAGGCCACGGTCAAGCCCGGCGACAATCCGGCCTACACGGTGTTCGTCCAGTCCACCTCCGTCAACCGGAAGTTGGTACCGGGTACGGAGCTTCTCGTCATGCTGCAGCCGTAGTCGGGCGCGGCCCGGAGCGGCGGCCCCGCCGTCCCGGGCCTCCCCGGGCCGGGGTGCCCCCCTTGCCCTCCCGGCTCTGTCCGGGGGATGCAGCGGGGTGGTGTCGGCGACGGGGTTTTCGGCCATCGTTGCGGGTGTTTTTGGTCGCCGGTGGGGCCCGGTCGGGGTGTGGACCGGTCCGGGTTGCTCGGACAGGTGATCGATGGTTACCTCGGCCCGTGACCTCGTTGGTACCAGGTGTCTCATATGGAACTGACGTTCCATCGGTTCATGACAGTTCGTCAGAAGACTTCCGGGGGGAGGGATTCGACCAAACAGATGGGGTTCCGTCCGCAAATGTCGGCGGATCGGGGCCGGGAGTGGTCGTCCCGGTGGTGGTGGACGAGAAGGACGTGTGTTTCTTCGATCACCCGCTGGACCATGTGCCCGGAATGGTGCTGGTGGCGGGAGTGCTGGACTTCGTCGGGGCCCGGGCACCGGAACAGCTCGATGCGGACGGTGGCCGGCTGCGGCTCACGATGAGCTTCGACCGGATGTGTGAGCTGGGTTCACCGGTGTGGCTGAGCGGCGGCCCGATCGCGGCCGACGACGGGCCGGCGTGGGAGCTGGCGGCGTTGCAGGACGGCGAGGCCGTCAGCCGGGCCACGATCCGCCTGGGCGGGACACCCTCCCCGCTCCGAACGGGGCGGGAGGCCGCGGTACCCGCCGATCCGGGGCTGGTGCACCGGCACCGGCCGGAGAACGTCCTGCTGGGCGGTGCGGTGCGGGTCGAACGGGCCGCGGTGCTGGTTCCGCCGACGGGCCACCGGCTGGCGGGCGGCGGGGTGCACACCCCGGGGGCGCTGGTCGAGTCGGCCCGGCAGATGGCGACGATGCTCGGCCACACGGCCCACGGGCGGGACGTCGACGCGCAGATGCTCTGGCTGTCGCTGGAGGCGGACCTGCCGACCGGCCTGCCGATCGAGGTGCCGTTGGAGTTGCGGTGGGAGTTCGCACCGGCGCGCGGGGCGCGCGCGGTGTACGGGTTCGCGGTCGTGGACGCGGAGAGCGGCGAGGGGTACGGCCGGATGCAGATCGGCGTCCACACCCTCAGTCGCGCGGGTTACTTGAAGCGGAGGTCGGCGAAGTGAGCGGGGCGGAACAGACGGCGGGCACGGGCTCGTCGTGGGCGGTGCGGGCACCGCAGTTGTTGTTCGTGGTCGCGGTGAGCGCGGTGGCCACCGGGCTGGTGGTCCACCTGCGGCACGCGGGCGAGGGGGTGGACCTGGTGGCGGCCGTGCTGGCCGCCTTCTACCTGGCGTGGCTGGCGGTCGAGATCCCGGTGACCTTCCGGACCTCCGGCTCGGCGCCGCGCGAGTCGGCGTCGCTGCTGTTCTACGCGACGGCCCGGATCGCGACCGTGTCCGCGGCCGTGCTGGGGCCGCTGCCCTGGGACGCGTGGTCGCCGCTGCTGCTGCTCCCGGCGGCGGTGTTCGTCGGCGGGGTCGTGCTGCGGCAGGTGGCGATCCGCACGCTGGGGCGGTTCTACTCGCACCACGTGACCCGGCAGACGGACCACCAGGTCGTCACCTGGGGCGTCTACCGGTTCATCCGCCACCCCGCCTACGCGGGAATGCTGTCGGCGCACGTCGGCTTCGTGGTGTTCTTCCTGAACCCGCTGAGCGTGGCGCTGCTGGTGGTGCTCGCCGCGGCGATCACCTTCCGGATCCGCACCGAGGAGCGGATGCTGCTGAACATCCCCGGCTACCGCGACTACGCGGCCGGGCACTCCCGCCTCGTGCCGGGTCTCTGGTGAGCGCCTCCGCCCGCCCGCCGCGGGTCGCGGTGCCGGCGACACCGGACGAACTGCTCACGACCACGCGTTCGGTGCGGCTGCGGCTGGACCTCTCCCGCCCGGTGGACCTCGACCTGGTCCGCGAGTGCGTGGAGATCGCGCTCCAGGCGCCCAACGGCGGCAACACCCAGCGCTGGCACTGGCTGGTGGTGGCCGAGGACGGGCTGCGCAAGCGGATCGCCGAGGTCTACCGGAGGTCGTTCGAGGCCCGCTACCCGCCGGCCGCCGCCGCCACCGCCGGGGCGACCGCCGCCACCGCCGCCGCGACCGGGGACACCGCGGCGGCCGACGGGGTGTCGGACCGGATGCTGGCCGGTGGCCGGCACCTGGCGGAGCACCTGCACGAGGTGCCGGTGCTGGTGGTCCCGTGCCTGGAGCTCGGCAGCCGCCGGCTCACGGCGGCCAACCAGGCGGGGGTGTGGGGCTCGCTCCTCCCCGCCGCCTGGAGCTACATGCTCGCCGCCCGCGCCCGCGGCCTGGGAACGGCGTGGACGACGGTGCACCTGGACGCCGAGCAGGAGGTCGCCGACCTCCTCGGGCTGCCGGGCGACGTGCGCCAGGGGGCCCTGATCCCCACCGCGCACGTGCTGGGGGACGGATTCGGACCGGCGCCGCGCCGGCCGGTGGACAGCGTGCTGCACCTGGACGGCTGGGGCGGCACGGGATGGGGCGGTGGGAGCGCATGACCGAACTCGTGGTGACCACGACGACGGACGGCGGCGAGGTGCTGGCCGACGCCGCGCGGGTCGGCAACAAGTTCGCCCGGCAGGAGGTGCTGCGGCGGGCCGGGTTCCGGGTGCCGGAGTTCTTCTGCCTGCCCGCCGCCGCCTTCGACGAGGCCCTGGACGCGCTGCGCCCGACCCTGCCGGCCGGGCCGGCGGACGGCGCGGGCCCGGCGGAGGTGGAGGCATGGTGCGCGGCTGCCCGGGAGGCCCTGGGCGGCGCGCGGCTGCCGGTGGCGCTGGCCGAGCGGATCCGCAAGGAGTTCGCGGCCGTCGCCGGGCCGGACGGCCTGGTCGCGGTCCGGGCGTGCGTGGTCCCGGCCGCCGCCGCGTCCGGCGCTGCCGTGTCCGGTGCCGACGACGCCTCCGCTGCCGCCGCACCGGAGACCGGCGCGGCCGAGGGGGCCGAGCCGGCCGAGCAGGCCGAGGCGATCGGCGAGGACAGCGCGGTCGACCCGTTCGCCGGCATGAGCGACAGCTTCCTCTACGTCGACGAGGACGGCCTCGAGGACGCCGTCCTGCGCTGCTGGGCCTCCGCGTTCAACCCGCAGGCCGTGCGCTACCGGGCCCTGCGCGGCCTGGACCCGTTGCGGGCCAGGGTGGCGGTCGGCGTCCAGCGGATGGTGCTCGGCACCCGCTCGTTCGTCGCGTTCACCCGCGACCCGCGCGACGGCGCGGTCCGCCGCGTCGTCGCGGCCGCCTACGGCATCGGCGAGGGCGTCGTCCAGGAGAAGGCGGACATCGACCACTTCTTCCACGATCCGGCCACCGACGAGGTGACCGCGCTGACCGTGCGCAAGCAGTGGTCGATGGGCCTGCCCGCGGATGCCGCCGCCGGTTCTCCGGTGCTGCTGCCGGTGGCCGCCGAACTCGCCGACGTCCCGGTGCTGGACGACGGCCAGGTGCGCGCGGTGGCGGAGCTGGCCGCTCGGGTGGAGGAACTCTTCGGCGTCCCCCAGGACATCGAGGGCGCCCTCACCGAGGACGGTGTCGTCCACCTCCTCCAGGCCCGCCCGCTGGTCACCGCGCCGCCCACGGCAACGGCGACAGCAACGGCAACGATCACAACCACGGCCACGGCCACGGCCACGGCCACGGCCACGGCCACGGCCACCGCCCCGGCCGGAACCGGCCCGGCGACCGGAACCGCCGCGCCGGAGCAGCCCGGGGGTGCCCGAACCCACTGGGGCAACCACAACATCACCGAGAGCTTCCCCGGCGTCTCCGGCGCGCTGACCTACTCCCAGTCCCGCGAGTTCTACCGCCGCTCCTTCGCCGACCTCTACCGGCGGATGGGCGTGCCCGAGTCCTGGGTGCGGGACAACGCCCACCGCCTCGCCCGGATGGTCGGCTACCTGGAGGGCCAGGTCTACTACCGGCTGGACGACTGGCACGCCCTGCACGGGCAGATGCCGATGTTCGAACTCGTGCGCCGGGGCTGGGAACAGGCGATGGGCATCACCGGTCCGGCCCGCGGCGAGCGCCGCTGGGCCGCCCCGGCCGTCGCCCTGGCACTGCCCCGGCTGGCCTGGCGCAGCGCCCTCCACCCGTGGCAGGTCAAGAGCTTCCTGCGCTGGTGGGACCGGCAGATGGCCGAGGCCGAGACCGTCGGCGACTCGCCGGAGGAGCTGATCGCCTTCTACCGGCGGCTCTGGGAGCGCGCCGGCGAGCGCTGGGGCGTCACCCTGGTGAACGCGTTCATCGCACTCGTCGTGCTCGGCGCGGGCAGCGTCCTGCTGCGCCGCTGGACCGGTGAGGGCCCGCAGGTCCTGGTCGGGCTGATGGGCGGCGGGCGGGAGAACCGTTCGCTGGAGGCGGTGCGCGCGGCGATGGGCCTGGCCGAACTCGTCGGCGCCGTCCCCGAACTGCGGGCCGCCGTGCTCGACGACGCGAGCGATCCCGAGCAGCTGTGGCAGCAGATCGTCGAGGGCCGGCACGGTGCGGCCGTCGGTGATGCCGCACGCGGCTACGTCGCCCGCTACGGCGACCGGGCGCTGCACGACCTGAAGCTGGAGGAGCCCACGCCGCGCCAGCGCCCGTGGACGGTGCTCGCGCTGATCCGCCCGCTGGTGCGCCAGGGCGCGACGGTGGCGGCGAGCCGGGCCGACGAGCAGGCGGCCGCCCGGAGGGCCCGCGAGCGACTGCGCGAGGTGCTGCCGAACCCGGCCCGGCGGGCCGTCCTGCTCGGCGTCACCTCCCTCGCCCGCGACCTCGCCCGGATCCGCGAGGACACCCGGTTCTGCCGCACCCAGCTGTTCGGGCTGTCGCGTGACGTGATGTGGCGGCTCGGCGCGGAACTCGCCCGCACCGGCGTCCTGGACGACGCGCTCGACGTCGCCGACCTGACCGTGGAGGAGGTCATCGGCGCCTTCGACGGCACCGGCACCGTGACCGACCTGCGCGCCCTGGTGGTGCTGCGCCGCACGCAGCGCGAGCGCTGGGAGAAGACCCCGCAGCGTCCCGCCCTGCTGAGCACCCCCGCCGGACTTCCGCTCGCCCGGGCGCTGCCGGGGGCGAGCGCGGTGGGCGAGGCCGCCGCCGCGGACGACGGCGTGCTGCGGGGCATCGGCTCCAGCGGCGGTGTGGTGCGCGGCCGCGCCAAGGTGGTGCTGGACCCGTCCACCGACCCGGACCTCGCCGCCGGGCGGATCCTGGTCGCCCGGGAGACCGATCCGGGCTGGCTGTTCCTGATGATGTCCGCGACCGGCATGGTCGTCGAACGCGGCACCCTGCTGTCCCACACGGCCATCACCGGGCGCCTGCTCGGCGTCCCCACCGTGGTCGCCGTCCCGGGGGCCACCACGGCGATACCCGACGGCGCCTGGATCGAGATCGACGGCGCGGCCGGGACGGTGCGGCTGCTGCCGCCGTCCGAACAGCCGGAGGAACCGGGGGAGCCCGGGGAACCGGCCGGGGCGGTGCCGGTGGACGGGGCCACCACGGTCGAGGGGACCGCCACCGCCGACGGGGCCGTTGCGACCGACAGGACGGCGACCGCCGACGGCCCCGTTCCGACCGACCGGCCCACCGGCACCGAGAAGGGCGACAGGACATGACCGACGAACCGGCCCGTTTCCCCTTCCCGCCCGCCGGGGACGTGCGCCCGCCGGACGCGTACCACGACGTCCTGCACGCCCGTGCCCCGCACCCGGTGCAGCTGTCCAGCGGGCAGCCCGCCCTGCTGGTCACCCGGCACGAGGACGTCACGGCCGTGCTCGGCGACGACCGCTTCAGCCGGGCCGGCTACACCGAGCTGGCCCGCCCGCTGTTCGCCCGCAAGACCGAGTCCGTCCTGCTGGCCACCGCCGACGCGCCCGACCACACCCGGCGTCGGCGGGCGATCCTCCCGGCGTTCACCGCCCGGCAGGTCCGCCTGCTGCGGCCGCGCCTGGAGGCCCTCGCCGAGGAACTGCTCGACGACCTGACCGCGGGTGCCGGCGCCGGTGAGAGCGACCTGGTGGGCGGCTTCACCGTGCCCTTCCCGATGCGGGTCATCTGCGAGGTGCTCGGCGTCCCGCTGGAGGACGGCGCGATGCTGCGCGCGGAGGTGGACATCCTCATGTCCACCTCCGGCCACACCCGCGAGGAGGTCTCCGCCGCCCAGGCACGGATGGACGAGTACTTCACCGCGCTGGTCGACGGCAAGCGGCGCGCCGCCGAGGCGGGCACCCCGGCGGACGACCTGCTCACCAGGCTGGCGCTGCGCCCGGACGACGATCCCGACCAGCGGCTGTCCGCCCGGGAGGTGGTGTCCCTCGGCTCGGGCATGCTGATGGCCGGCTACGAGACGACCGGCAACTCCTTCGGCATGTGCGTGCTGCTCCTGCTGCGCCACCCCGACCTGGTGAAGCGCCTGCGCGCGGAGCCCGAGCGGATCCCGGCGGCGGTCGAGGAGATGCTGCGCTTCAGCTCCCTCAACAACACCGGCGGGGCACCGCACCTGGTGACCGAGGACACCGTGCTGGGTGGCTGCCCGGTGGCGGCCGGGCGGATCGTGGTGCCGCTCACCGACACGGCCAACCGTGACCCGGCCGTCTTCGCCGACCCGGACGCCTTCGACCCGGACCGTGCGGACGCGGGCTCCCACCTCGCCTTCGGTTACGGCCGCCATCTGTGCCTGGGCGCCGAACTCGCCCGGGCCGAGCTGCAGATCGGCGTCAGCGCGCTGCTGAACCGCTTCGAGGTGCTGGAACTCGCCGTTCCCGAGAACGAGTTGGACTGGCGGCGGACGATGTTCATCAACGGCGTCTGGCAGTTGCCGGTCCGCTGGACGGCGGCCGGCGGCGCGGCGGTCCCCGCCGCGGAGGGGCGGCCGGCGTGAGCACTCCGGCCGCCCGGTCCGCCGCCACCGGCCCGGAGGCAGGGCGCGGCCCCGAGGCGGGCACCGGTCCGGGAGCGGGCACCGCTGCAAGGGCGGGCACCGCTGCGGGGGCACCCGCCCCGACCGGCGCCCCCGCCGACCCGGGGCCGCTCGCTGTCCGCCTCGGTGCCTTCCTGCGCGGCAGCTTCCCGCTGCCCCTGTCGGTGGTGTTCGCCGGGGTGTGGGCGGTGGGCGCCACCGGACTGTTCGCCGCCGCCGACGCACGGGTCGGGCACTGGCGGCCGGGCTGGGGCACGGTGGGCGCCGCGCTGACCGTGCTGGTCGACCTGCTCCTGATGCGGGCCGCGGACGACCTGCGCGACCTGCCGTACGACCGGCGCCACAACCCGTCCCGCCCGCTGGCGCGCGGCGCCGTACTGCCGCGCGACCTGTACCTCCTCTTCGGTGCCGGGGCCGCCTTCCTGCTCCTCCTCAACGCCGCCAACCGGGCCGCCCTGCTGCTGATCGCCGCCCAACTCGTCTACACCGCACTGCTGGTGGGGGCCGAGCTGCGGCTGGGGTGGCCGCGGGGCGACGCCGTCGTCAGCGGCGTCCTGCTGAGCTCCCCGGTCCAGGTGCTGCTCAACCTCTACCTGTACGCGGTCTTCCTGCACGACACGGGGCTGGACGGGGACACGGTCGCACGGGCCGGGAGGCACGTGCTGCCGCTGCTGGCGGTGATCATGCTGGCCGCAACCCACCACGAACTGGTCCGCAAGGTCGTCCGCGTGCCGGGCGCGCACGAGCGCACCTATGTCCGGGTCTTCGGCCTGCGCGGGACCGTCGCGTTCGCGCTCGGTTCCGCCGTGGCGTCCGCGGCGGTGTCGCTGGCGGTGCTGCGGCCGTGGGCCGGCGGACCGGCCGGGTGGGGGTGGCTGGCGCTGCTGCCGGTCGCCCTCGCGGCCCTCGCCGCCCGTCGCTTCGGTCGGACCGGGGCGGCCCGCTGGCCCGTCGGGGCCGTGGTCGGCTACCTGCCGGCCGTGTTCGTCTGCCATCTGCTGATCGGCCTGGGGGGCACTTCGTAGGGACCGGGACCCCCCGGGATGGGTCACCTCCCCGGGGGGCCGTCCGCGGCACCGGAGTCACAGCGCGGCGGTGACGGCGGCCTCGGCGTGGATGCGGGTGGTGGGGAAGACCGGGACGGCGCTGTCGCCGGGCCCGACCAGGAGCTCGATCTCGGTGCAGCCGAGGATCACGCCCTCCGCGCCCGCCGCGACCAGCTCGGAGATCACCCGGCGGTACTCGGCCCGGGACTCCTCGCGCACCACGCCGAGGCAGAGCTCCTCGTAGATCACCCGGTGCACCAGGGCCCGGCCCGCCGGATCGGGCACCATGACGTCCAGTCCGTGGGAGGCCAGCCGGTCCCGGTAGAAGTCCTGCTCCATGGTGAAGGCGGTGCCCAGCAGCCCGACCCGCGTCACCCCGGCGGTCAGGACCGCCGCTGCCGTCGCGTCGGCGAGGTGCACCAGCGGGACGGACACCGCGCCGGCCACCTGGTCGGCGACCTTGTGCATGGTGTTGGTGCAGATCAGCAGCAGTTCCGCGCCCGCCGCCTCGACCGCGCGGGCGGCATCGGCGAGCAGCCGGCCCGCGGCCTCCCACTCCCCGGCGGTCTGGAGCCGCTCGACCTCGGCGAAGTCCACCGAGTAGAGCACGCACTTGGCGGAGTGCAGGCCGCCGAGCCGGTCCCGGGTGAGTTCGTTGAGGAGGCGGTAGTAGGTCGCGGTGGATTCCCAGCTCATACCGCCCAGCAGGCCGATGGTCTTCATCGCGCCACTCTGCCACGGCCGCCGGGGGAGCGGCGAACCGGACCGTGGGTGGACGATCGACATCCACGACCGGAAAGGAATCATTGTCACCCTATTCACCCGCGAGGGTGATTTACGTCGTTTCATGTATCCAGCGGTGATTATGATCCACTTCCTGTGACTGAGCGTCAGAATTCCTTGACCACGGACAACACCGCCGGAAGCCCGACCGACAGCCCGCCCCACAGTCAGGTGGTCGTTCTCGGCGCGGGACCGGCCGGTCTGGTCCTCGCCAACCTGCTGCACCGGGACGGCATCGACTGCGTCGTCCTGGAACGCGCCGACCGGGCCCGCCTGCACAGCCGGGCCAGGGCCGGCTTCCTCGCCGAGAACACCGTCCGGATCCTGGACCGCCACGGCCTCGGCGATGGCCTGCGCCGCCGCGGCCGACCCCACGCCACCTGCGAGTTCCGCACCGAGGACGGCAGCTTCCGCCTCGACTACGCCCGGCTCGCCCGCGGCGAGCGCCACACCGTCTACCCGCAGCAGTACCTCGTCGCGGACCTGCTCGCCGCCTTCGAGGAGGCCGGTGGGAAGGTCCGGTTCGGCACCGAGGCCCAACGCGTCCTGGACCTCGACGGCGAACACCCGACCGTCGAGGCACGCGGGCCCGACGGGGAGCCCCTCCGGTGGCGCGCCCGGTACGTCGCCGGCTGCGACGGCCGGCACGGCGCCGCCCGCCGCTCACTGCCGCCCGGCGCGGTCGTCCACCGCCACGACCACGGCCTGTCCTGGCTGGGCCTGCTGGTCGAGGCACCGCCCAGCCTGGACGCGGTCGGTTACGCGGTGCACGAGCGTGGCTTCGCCGGCCACATGGCCCGCACCTCCGACATCACCCGCTACTACCTCGAGTGCGAGCGCGGCACCGCGCCCGAGGACTGGGACGAGGACCGGGTCTGGCACGAGCTGGACCTGCGGATGCGTGCCGCACGGCACGGCCCGCTGCACCGGGGGAGCGTCGTCGCGCGCACCGTCGTCGACCTGGAGAGCGACGTCGTCGAACCGCTGCGCCACGGTTCCCTGCTGCTCGCGGGCGACGCCGCGAGCATGCCCACCCCGTCGGCGGCCAAGGGGGCGAACCTCGCGGTGCTGGAGGCGGAACTCCTGGCCGCCGCCCTCGTCGACGACCTCGCGCACGGCGACGGCCGGGCCCTGGCCGACTACTCCCGGCGCTGCCTGGAGCACATCTGGCGCGCGATGGAGTTCTCGCACTGGATGGTCCGGCTGCTGCACGCGACGCCCACCCCGTCCGGCGTCCCGTCGGGCTTCGACGCGGGACTCCGCCGCGCCCGGCTGGAGGCGCTGCGCACCTCGCGCGCCCAGCAGGACTGGTTCGCCGAGAACTACGTCGGCCTCTGAGCGGCTGAGCGAACCGCCTCACCGCACGTTCCCGATCCCCGACAGCTCACCGATCCCCCGTCGGCCCACCGAGCAGCACCGGCCGCCGGCGCACCGCACCGAGGACACCCCTGCCATGACCACTCCCGCCACGACCACCCCTGCCACGACCGCCGGAGCCGTGACCGCTCCCGCGATGACCGCCGGCGCCGTGACCGCTGCCGCCGTTGTCGCGCCCGCCACCGGTCCGGACGGCCGGGCCGACGACGCCGCCTGTCTGCGTGCGGCCGCCGACTTCGTCCGGCGCCACGACACCGCCACGCTCCTCCCGCTCCTCCTCCCCGGCCTCGACGGGCCACAACTGCACTCCCTCACGCGCCACTTGTCCTTCGCCCATGCGGCCGTGCTGGTGTTCCCGCCCGACCCGGCGACCCTGCGCGCCGAGCTCGCGGCCTGCGGCCTGACCGCCGATGCCCCGCCGCTCCCCAGCTCCGTCGTCCGCGACCGGCTCGCCGCCCGGCACGGCCGCGACGCCGCCGGACTCGACGTGTCGATCCTGCGCCCCGGGGTGCGGGCGGCGGACGGCACCCGACGCGCGGTCGAGGTGTTCGCGCTGACCGTTCCGGCGGGTTCGGACCTGGGGGCCGTCGCCGAGCACGAGCGGGCCCACCAGCACGAGGCACATCTCGCCTTCGAGGTCCTGCGCCCGGAACCGCTGCTCCTGCGCGGACTGTGCGCCCTGCTCGCCGACCGGGGCGCCGTCCCCGACGGCGGCGGCCACAACCCGCACGAGAACGGCACCGTGTTCTACTTCACCGCGCCCGCCGCCTCGCTGGCGGGGTACCGGCGGGTGGAGTTGTACGCACCGGGCGACCACCGCGACGTCCTGGCCGGCCACCTGGCGGACAGCACCTCCGACACCATGTCCGACACCATGTCCGGCAGCACGGCCGACCGCACCGGCACCCGCCCGTCCGCCGGTGCGCCGGCCGACCAGCCTGCCGAAACGCTCCTGCGCCTGCTCACCGGAGCCTGGACCACCCAGGCACTGGCAGCCGCCGCCCGGTTGCGCCTGCCCGACGCCGTCCCGCCGGGGGAGCCGATCGACCGGGCCGCCCTGGCCCGCCGCACCGCTACCGATCCCCGGGCCCTGGCCACCCTGCTGCGCTACCTCGCGATGCTCGGCGTGGTGACCGCCGAGGGGGAGCGCGTCCGCCTCACCGAGGTCGGTGCCCTGCTCCGCGAGGACGCCCCGGCGTCGATGCGGCCGCTCGCCCTGATGTACGGCGGACCGTTCTACCACTCCTTCGGCGCTCTCGACCACACCGTGCGCACCGGCGAGACCGCCTTCGACCACCTGTTCGGCGAGAACCACTTCGACCACTTCGCCCGCGACCCCGAACTCGCCGACCTGTTCGACCGCTCGATGGCCGCCAGCACCCGCATGTTCGACCCCGTCCCCGCCCACCCCGCGCTCGCCGCCGCGGCCGCGCGGCCCGGCGGCGGCACCGTCGTGGACGTCGCGGGCGGCAACGGCGAACTCCTCGCCCGGGTCCTCACCGCCCACCCGGGTCTGCGCGGCGTGCTCCTGGAGCGCCCGCACGCCGTCGAGGCCGCCCGCCGCACCATGGCGGAGGCCGGCTGCGCCGACCGCTGCACCTACCGGTCCGGCGACTTCGCCGACGTCCCGGCCGAGGGCGACGTCTACCTGCTGTCCCGGGTGCTGCACGACTGGGACGACGACCGCTGCCGCGCCATCCTGCGCCACTGCGAGCGTGCGATGCCCGCGCACGCGGACCTGCTGATCGTCGAACGCCTGCTGCCCGCCGACGGATCCGCCTCCCTGGCGACCGCCTGGGACGTCCACATGATGTGCAACGTCGGCGGCCGCGAGCGCCGCGCCGACCACTACGCCGACCTCCTCGCCGCCGCCGGCCTGGACCTCCTCGCCGACACCCCCCTCCCGCTCGACGCCGCCCTCCTCCACGCCCGCCGCCCCACCCGCCCGTAGGGGCCCGTCGGCCGGCCGGACCCGGGCGCGAAGCGGCCGGCGTGCGCGGGCCCGCACTCCTTGGTGCGGGCCCGCGCACGTACTGATGTACCGGGTACGCCGCATGCCGGAGTTCGGTGATGCCCCGCCCCGACCAAAGCTGGAGTTCGACCTCGCTCTCGCCGCTCTTGCCGCCGCCCCGCCACCCCATCACCGCGCCGACGGACCGTCCAACGCCGTCGGCTCCACCCGCCCTGCTCGTCCCGGGCCATCGGTACTCGTCGAACGCGACGGCGACTACAACAGCGGGCAGTGGAACCAGCGGGCCACCCCCGCCGGCGGCGGAACCGCCACCGGCCTCACCGCCGGCTTCACCCAGCAGACCCCGGGCCGCCCCACCCCCGTGCGGGTGGGACGGCCCCTGCCGTTGCCGTCCTCCGAGGTCCTCGACGAGGTGCGGCTCGCGGTGGCGGAAGGGTTCGCCCGCGAAAGACGCTAGTGTGTCGGCCGCACCATTCATCTGATCATGTGTTGACACGGGGGTTCCTTCGTCATGCCCTTTTCCAGGAGACTGCTCGCCGCGGCGCTCGTCACGACCGCCGCACTCGGCCTGGCCGCCTGCGGTCCGGACAACTCGCCCGACCAGAGCGCCAAGGGCACCACCGCCCCGGCCGCCGCCACCGCGCCCGGTGGGACCGGCGCGCCCGCCACCAAGGGCGCCGCGCCGACCACTGCGCCGCCGGCGTCCCCGGCGCCCGCTACGCCCGGTGCGTCCGCCTCGGTCGCCTCGCCCGGCTCCGACGAGCCGGAGGGCTTCTGCACCCATGTGCCGCTGCCCGCCGGTCAGAAGTGGATCTACCCGGTGAAGGGGACCACCACCGGCACCCTCACCTACCGGGACACCAAGGACGCCTGCGGTGTCAACGACGTGTCCTTCGAACCGGTCGGCGCCGACCGGACCGCGGCCTTCGCACCCACCGCCAAGGGTCACCTCAGCTCGGTGATGGCGGCCCCGAAGGACGTCGACCTGGCCGGTGTCGTCAAGCACATCAACGAGTGCCTCGCCTCCCCGCACAGCGAGAAGGGTTCCTACCCCTGCTCGGCGGGCGACTACAAGGTGGCCGTCGACGCCTCCGGCAAGGTCACCGAACTCTGGGAACGCGCCCACTCCTGACGGCTGGACCGGTCCGGACCGGTCCGGGTCGGCACGGGTCGGTCCGGACCGGTCCGGGGCGGTACGGGCGCGCCCGCGGCGAGCGATTCGTTCAAGACGCGACCCTGATGTCACGTCAAGACTGCTGTCCATGAGCGAACGCAGTTTCACCCCCGCCGCCGGACGCTTCGCGCCGGTCCGCCTCTACGACCCGGTGGTCGCCCTCACCCGCGAGCGGCTGTGGCGCAGCCTGGTCGCCATGCACGTCGCGCCGCGGCCGCAGGACGTGGTCGTCGACGTCGGCTGCGGCACCGGTTCGCTGGCGGTGCTCCTGAACCGGGTCGAGCCGCGCGCCACCGTGATCGGCGTCGACCCCGACCCGGAGGCCCTGGCCGTGGCCCGGCGCAAGTCCGCCGCCGCCGGCGCGGCGGACAACGCCCCGGAGTGGCGGCTCGGCATGGGTGACGCCGTGGCGGGGCTCGTGGGCGCCGGGACGGCCGACACCGTCGTCTCCAGCCTCGTCCTGCACCAGTGCCCCGTCCCGATGAAGCACGCGGTGCTGGCCGCGATGCACGAGACGCTGCGCCCCGGTGGCAAGTTGGTGATCGCCGACTACGGCAAGCAGCGCACGGCCGCGATGCGGCTGGCGTTCCGGGTCGTGCAACTGGCCGACGGGAAGGCGGACACCCAGCCCAACGCCGACGGCGTCCTGCCCCGGCTGATCGCGGAGGCGGGCTTCCAGGACGTGCGGGAGAGCGAGACCGTCGCGACGCTCACCGGCTCCCTCTCGCTCTACGTGGCGCGCCGGCCCTGACCGTTCGCGGGTTCCCGGCCGTCCGCAGGGCGCAGGGCCGGGAGCACCGCGGCGGGCGTCAGCCCCGTCATCTCCCGCATCCGGCGGCCGAAGTGCGCCTGGTCCGCGAAGCCGCCGAGGAGCGCGGCCTCGGCCGGGGTGCTGCCCGCGCGCAGCGCGTCGGCCGCGCGGGCCAGCCGTCGCCAGATCCGCCAGCGCGCCAGCGGCAGGCCCAACTGCTCCTGCGCGAGGGCCCGCAGGCGCTGCGGGGAGAGCCCGACCCGTGCGGCCAGACCGGCCAGTGGGACGTCGTCGTCGCCGGCGGCCTCCATCGCCGCGCGCAGCCGGGGGTCGACCCGGGCCGAGGGCAGCGCCCCGCCGGGGCGGACCTGCTCCTCCCGCAGGCCGCGCCACTGCGGCGCGACCGTGATGCCCCGGCCGCCGGGGGACCGCAGCCGGTCCGCGAACGCGCAGTGCGGGTCGATGAAGTAGGTCACCAACTGCCTTACCGGGTGCATTCGGTGGCGGACCATCGGTGCCACCACGAGTGCGGCGCCGCAGTGCCGCACGCCGTCCGCGTCGGTGGCCGTCACCGTGGGCACGGGGTCGGCCGCCCCGAGCGCGAAGGCGACCTGGAAGGCCGCGTGCCGGTGGGTGTGGCTGTCCGCGAGCGGTCCCCGGTACAGCGCGTACCCCGCCCCGACGACCAGCCGGGGCCCCGTCCCCTCGCCGTTCTCCATTGGGCCGATCCTGCCAGAGCCCGCCCGGCGGTGGCACCGCCCGGTAGCCGCACGGGTGGGTGGTCGGTGGTCGGCGGTCGGCCCGTCACCGGGGGCGGCCCCGGCGGGGCGCCGGTACGCGGGGCCCGGGGACGCGGAGCCCCGGGATACGGGCCTGCGGAACACGGGGCTCCGGAACGCGGGACAGGACCTCCCGGAGCGGGTCGCCGCCCCCGGCCCAGCGAGCCAGCGAGGGTCGGTCGACGAGCAGGATGCCCTGCTCCGCCCCCCACTTGAGCGCCTCGCGGGAAAAACGGCCGTTGGTGACGACGACGGCGACATGGGCACCGTGGCTGCGCCGGTAGGTGCCGGCGAGCGCGTACAGGACGCCGACGCCCACCGGTCTGCCGCCGACGGGGTCCCGCTTGTGCTTGCACTGCACCGCCCAGCGGCGGCCCGTCGGGTCCTCTGCGAGGACGTCCACGCCCCGGTCGTTCGTCCCGCCGACCTTGCGCGCGCGGCAGCCGTCCCGCTCCAGGAGGTCCCGCACCGCGTACTCGAAGGCGTCCGGGGTCAGCCGGTCGAGGCCGCCAGGGCCGGTCAGCGCCAGCCGCAACCGCGCGGTGCGCGAGCGCTGTTCGCGCGCCGCGCGGAGCCGCCGGTGCGTCGCGGCCGCCACCGCGACGGCGGTCGCGACGGCTGCGAGGACGGGCAGCCACCAGTGCGCCGCCAGCCAGCGCAGCACCGGGACGGCCGCGCCGACCGCGACCGCCGTGCCCACCAGCCAGGTTGTCGCATCGCCCGGTGGGCGGCGGCCACGCCCGCGACGCCGTACGGGAGCTCGGCGACCGGTCAACCGCCTGCCGCCCCGGTCACTGGGTGGCCCGGGCGGCCACGCCGACGAGTTGGAGGATCGCGTGCCCCCAGGCCGTGCCGGCGATCAGGACGCCGAGCACGATGCTGCTGAACACGGTGAACGCCTCGTCGCCCCGGCTGCGGGCCTCGGTCCGGCGCCGGAGCCGGATCAGGATGATGATCGCGACGAACGCCGCCGCGCTGATCGAGTACTGCACGTGCCCACCCGGACCCTCGTCAACGGTGTGTGACGCTCCGACTACTCGGAGCGCTTTGCCGCTGGTGAGCATGGCGGGCGCCGGGGGCTCTCGGGGGGTGGTGCGGGGAATTCGGCCGGATCCGAACTGTCGGACTGGCGCATTCGTGACGTCCGGGGGCTGCCGGGGCATTCGTCCTTCGATCCCGCGTTCGGCGGGCGAAGGGCCGATCGTGGTGAGGGGGGCCGCGCCCGGTCCGTCGTCCGCACCGGGCCGAGCCCCGTCGGTAACCCGCGCCGGGCCCCGTCGGTAACCCGTGCCGGACCGCTCTCCGTCGGTCACCCGCGCCGGACCGAACCGGGGTCGCACGGGCGGGCGCGCCGTCCGCCCGGTGACCTCGGGGTGCCCGCCCGGACCGCGCCCGCGCCGGCCGCCACCACCAGGACCACCGCCAGGCACTGGGCCGCCGACAGCTCCTGCCCCAGCACCAGGAATCCGGCCAGTGCCCCGACCGCCGGGGCCAGCCCGGTCAGAACGGCGAAGACCGGCGCCGACAGCCGTCGCAGCGCCAGCAGCTCCAGCGTGTACGGCAGCCCGGAGGACAGCAGCGCCACCACCAGTCCGAGGCCCAGCACCCCGGGTTCCAGCAGGGTGGCGCCGGCCGAACCGACCCCCAGCGGCAGGCTCATCAGCGCGGCCACGGTCATCGCCACCGCGAGCCCGTCCAGCCCGGGGAAGCGCCGCCCCGCCCGGGAGCCGAGCAGAATGTAGGCCGCGCACATCGCGCCCGCGCCGAGTGCGAAGCCGGCACCCGCCGGGTCGAGCCGGTCGAAGCCGTCCCGCCCGAGCAGCAGGACGCCCGTGAACGCCAGCCCGGCCCACAGCACGCCGGCCGCCCGCCGGGTGGCGACGACCGACATCAGCAGCGGTCCGAGGACCTCCAGGGTCACCGCCGGGCCGAGCGGGATCCGGTCGATCGCCTGGTAGAAGAGGATGTTCATCCCGCCGAGCGCGACGCCGTAGGCGCCCGCGACGGACCAGTCCGCCCGGCCGTACCCGCGCAGCCGGGGCCGGCAGACGGCGAGCAGCAGCACGGCCGTGATCGTCACCCGCAGCGCCACGGTGCCCAGGGCGCCGGCCCGGGGGAACAGCAGGGCGGCGACGGCGGACCCGAACTGCACGGAGAGGGTGCCGGCCAGCACCATGCCGACACCGGTGGCACGGCCCACCCGGGCGGGCACGCTCACCGTCCGGAGTCCGCCGCCTGTCAGCGGTCCGCCCCCGGCCGGTAACCCGCCCCCGGCCCGTGGCCCGCCCCCGCCCCGTAGCCCGCCCCCTGCCCGCCGTGCGCCGCCGCTCCGGAGGCGGCCGCCCGCCGAGAATCCCGCCGGCGCACCCGTGGCCGTGCTCCCTGAACCCGTGTCCGTCAAGCTCGTCATGCCCTCCACGCTAGGAATCCGCCCCCGGCGCGTGAAATGCCGGTCCGACGGCGGTTATGCTCCCCGGGCATGACCATCGAGCTGCGCCACCTGCGAGCGTTCCTCGCCATCGCCGAGGAAGGCACGATCACCCGCGCCGCGGTCCGTCTGCACACCGGCCAGCCGGCCCTGTCCCGCACCCTGCGCCAGCTGGAGCAGCACCTGGGCACCCGGCTGATCGACCGCTCCACCCACCACCTCGAGCTGACCGTCGCCGGCCGGGCCTTCCGCGACCGGGCCGCGGCCGCCCTCGCCGCCGTCGACCTCGCCCTCGACCCCCGCGCTCTCACCGTCCTCCCGCTGCGCCTCGGCCACCCCTGGCCCGCGCTCGGCGAGTACACCGTGCCCCTGCTGCGCCGCTGGGACCGCGAGCACCCGGACCAGCCGCTCGAACTGCGCCGGATCGACGACCGCACCGCCGGTCTCGCCCGGGGCCGGGCGGACGTCGCCCTGCTGCGGGGCGAGGTCACCGCACCCGGGCTGGTCACCGAACTGCTGCTGGAGGAGGAGCGGGTGGCGGCCGTTCCCGCGGACAGCGAGCTCGCCGGGCGGGCCACCCTCACGCTCGCGGACCTCGCCGCCCGGCCGGTCGCGCTGAACACGGTCGCCGGCACCACCACCCTCGACCTCTGGCCGCCCGGGGCCCGGCCCCCGGCGACGATCGAGGTCGACAACACCGACGAGTGGCTCACCGCGATCGCCGGTGGCCGCGCCGTGGGTGTCTCGACGTCGGCGACCCCCCGGTTGCACAGCCACCCGATGATCGCCTACCGGCCGCTCGCCGACGCCCCGCCGGTACCGCTGTTCCTCGCCCGGCGCGCCGACACCCCGCCGCACCCGGCCGTCCCGGCGCTGGTCCGCCTGATCCGCGAGCTGCTGTCCGGGACCTGACCGGGGTCGTGGCAGGAGGCAGGACCCGCGCCGCGCCGCGCCGCGCCCCGTCGGCCCGGCGCCGCCGGACGGGTGGATTGCGGCAGGCCCGGGCGCGCGGCGGGAGCGGGCACCGCACGGGGCGTCGAATACTCGCGCCGTGAGGCGGACGACGGCGCCGCCGAATGCGGGCCGCGCCGCCCCGGACGAGGGAGGATCCCGATGCATCGTCACGGCGCACCCCGGCGGGCCGCCGCCGGGCCCGGCCGGACCACGCCCCTGCTGGTGGCCGGTCTGCTGCTGGGCGTTCCGCTGCTCGGCGGGTGCACCGCGGGCTCCTCCGGCGGCGACCCCGAAGCCGCGCCCACGAGCCCCGCCTCCCCGTCCTCGGCCGCCTCCTTCTCCTCGGCCTCCTCGACCTCCTCGGTCTCCGCCCCGTCCTCGGCGTCCGCCCCGGCCACCGCTCCGCCGCGGCAGCCCCCGGCCGAGCTGACCGAGGACCAGGTGGACGCCGCCGTGGCCCGGATCGACGGCTACGCGCAGAACGCCCTGGCGAAGACCGGCGTGCCGGGGCTGGCCCTCGCCGTCGTGTACAAGGACAAGGTGATCCACGCCAAGGGCCTGGGCGTCCGTCAGCTCGGCAAGCCGGAGGCGGTGGACCCGGACACGGTGTTCCAGCTCGCCTCGCTCTCCAAGCCGATCGCCTCGACGGTGGTCGCCGGGGTGGTCGGCCAGAAGGCGGTGAAGTGGGACGACCCGGTCACCGCGCACGACCCCGGCTTCGCCCTGGCCGACCCCTGGGTGAGCAGCCACGTGACGATCGCCGATCTGTTCGCCCACCGCAGCGGTCTGCCGGACCACGCCGGCGACCTGCTGGAGGACCTCGGCTACCAGCGCGACTACATCCTGCAGCACCTCCGGGACCACGGGCTGGCGCCGTTCCGGGCGAGCTACGCCTACACCAACTACGGCCTGACCGAAGCCGCCGTGGCCGTCGCCAAGGCCAAGGGCGTGGCCTGGGAGGACCTCGCGGCGGACGTGCTCTACAAGCCGGTCGGGATGAACTCCACCAGCTCCCTGCGCTCCGCCTACGACAGCGCGGCGAACAAGGCGACGCCGCACGTGCGTGACGCCGCCGGCTGGCGGGTCAGTGCCACCGAGAACCCCGACCCGCAGGCCCCGGCGGGCGGGGTGAGCTCCACCGTCCAGGACCTCGGCCGGTGGATGCGGCTGCAGCTCGCCGACGGCACCTTCGAGGGCAGGCAGATCGTCGACCCGGCGGGTCTGAACGAGACCCGGCTGCCGCAGATCGTCTCCAACCCGACCACCGCGCCCGCCGGCCGGAGCGGCTTCTACGGCCTGGGCTGGAACGTCAGCTACGACGCCGAGGGCCGGCTGCGGCTGAACCACTCCGGCGCCTTCTCGCTCGGTGCGGCGACCGTGGTGACCCTGCTGCCGTCGGAGCAGCTGGGGATCGTGGTCCTGACCAACGGCCAGCCCTCCGGCGTGCCCGAGGCGGTGGCCGAGGAGTTCTTCGACCTCGCCCAGTACGGTCACGAGACGGTCGACTGGCTGGGCTTCATGGGCAAGGTGGTGCCCGCCGCCGCCCAGAGCCCGGCCTCGCCCACCGACTACGCCTCCCCGCCGGCCGGAGCGGCCCCGGCGAAGCCGGACAGCGCCTACCTCGGCACGTACGGCAACGACTACTTCGGTCCGATGACGGTGGGTCCCGGGGACGGCGGCGGGCTGGTGATGAGCCTGGGGCCGGACAGTCTGCGCTTCCCGCTCCAGCACTACGACGGCGACGTGTTCAGCTTCCGGACCCGGGGCGAGAACGCCGCGGGCCTGTCCGGGGTGACGTTCGCCGTGGGGGCGGACGGGCGGGCCGCCACCGTGGTCGTCGAGCAGTTCGACCACGACGGGCTCGGCACCTTCACCCGGAACGGCCAGTAGCCGGACGCGGGCCGACCGGTCCACGGCGCGGGGGAGTCGTGGACCGGTGGGGCCGTTCCCGGCCGGTGTCCGGGGCGGTAGCCTGGCCGCCGCCGCGGCCACCGGTACCGGGGCGTCAGGAGGCTCCGTCACGTCCGGTCGGACGGGCGGCGACCGATCCGGGCGCCCGGGCACCGGCTGTTCCGAACTGTCCGACGAACGGGTGCGTGACGGCCGGGGAGGCGGGAACACCCGCTCCCCGGCCGTCGGCGCGGTCAGAACGCCGAGGTGTAGGCGGTGAAGAAGCGGGACGCGATCGGCGAGCCCGAGCCGTTGAAGCACAGCGGGAACAGGTTCACGGTGCCGGTGCTGCGGTTCCAGGGCGTGGCCAGTCCGCAGTAGTCCGTGCCGGGGCCGAAGGCCGTGACCTGGGCGGTGTCCGAGGGCACCGCGACGTTCGGCAGGTTGACGGTGTAGGGCACCGAACCGGTGAGGGTGTTGACGGCCCCGGAGGAGTTGTAGTTGGTGCCCGGGGGGACGGCGCCGTTGTACCAGAGGTAGCCGAAGGAGTTGGGCGGGAAGGCCGGGCCGTGCACGGCCCGCTTCTCCGAGTAGCTCAGCGTCCAGCGGGTGTTGTACGGCGCGTTGGCCGCGTTGAAGCAGGCGACCACGACGGTCTGGCCGGTGCTCGACGGGGACCAGTCGGCGACCTTGCAGCGGGCGCCGGCGGACGCGTCCACGGCGGTGACCTCGAGGTTGCCGACCGGGGCGGACTGGCCCAGGCCGGGCAGCCAGACCTTCCAGATGCCGGTGCCGCCGGGGCCCACCGTGTTGGTGCCGCCGGCCGAGTTGTACTGGGTGACCACCGAGCCGGTGGGGTTGGCGAACACGTAGCCGTAGCTGCCGGCGGGCGGGGACGGTACGCCGCTGCTGGTGGTGTAGAGCACGGTGAACTGGTTGTTCACGGGCGCGCCGCCCGGACGGTAGCAGCCCACCGCGACGTCCTGGCCGGTGCCGGCCGTGCCCCAGCCCCGGACCTGGCACCAGCTGCCGGTGCGGCCGACGGCCGTCACGTGCGCGATGCCGCCGGGCCCGGCGATCAGCGGGAAGTGCACCACGTAGGAGCCGGTGCCGACCTGGTCCACCTTCACCGGGTTGGTGGCCGGGGTGGGCCAACTGCCCCACTGGCGGCTGGTGTCGGGGACGTAGCCGAGCGGCGGGGTCGGGTTGTCGAGGTAGGCGAAGCCCCAGCGGTCGGGCACCGCGGCGTGGGCCGGTCCGGCCGCCGGCAGGCTGACGCCCACCAGGGCCGCCAGCACGGCGAGGACGAGGAGCAGGGCGCGGACGGCGCGGGCGCCGCCGACGGGTCTGACCGGTGGTGCGAAGGTACCGGCGTGCATGGGCATACCCCTTGGACGGTGAGGAATCACGGGTGGCCTGCGCGGTGCTGCCCGCACCGCTGCTCCGCCCGGGGCCCCTGCCGGGGCCGGTGAGCGGCGGCCGACGGGACGACGGTCCCTCAGGGAGGACCGGTGCGGCCCGGCGTCGGCCGGCGGTGACGGGGTCGGGGGTCAGGCCCGACGGCGCTCACATCGTAGGGGCGCGCCGGGCGGTGGCACAGGCCTCCGGCACGGGCCGCCCGGTCCGCCGTCGGCCGTTCGCGCGGCGGCCGTCCGTCGCCCCACCCGCCCCCGGCGGCCCGCCCGCCCCGTCCGTTCCCGCACCGGAACCAGCCGCCCCACCGCGCCCGCGCCGCCCCGCCCCCGGCCTGGCCGGAACCGGCCGCTCCGCTGCCGCTCTCCCGCCGGGTCGGTGCGCCCGCGCGCACGGAACACCCGCCTCAGAGGGCCAGCTTGAACCCGTCGTGGCTGCGGGTGAAGCCCAGCCCGGCGTAGAAGCGGTGCGCGGCCTCGCGCTGCTTGTTGCTGGTCAGCTGGACCAGCTCGCAGCCGCGCGAACGGGCCCTGGCGATCGCGAGCGTCATCAGGACGCGGCCGAGGCCGCCCCCGCGCCGGTCCGCGCGGATCCGCACCGCTTCGAGCAGGGCGCGCTCGGCGCCGCCCTTGCCGAGGCCGGGGATGTAGGTGGCCTGGAGGCAGCCGATCACGGCGCCGTCCGTGTCCGCGAGGACGAGCAGCTCGTTGCGCGGGTCGGTGTCGATCGCGTGGAAGGCGCGCTCGTACGGCTCGGTCACCACGACGGTCGCCGGGTCCACCACCCGGTCCTCGTCCGCCAGCAGGGCCAGGAGCGTGGGCAGGTCCTCGCGGGTGGCGGGGCGCAGGGTGTGGGTGGTGGGGCGCAGGGGGCGGGTGGCGGCAGACATGGGCCCGACCCTAACCGGTGCACGGGGTTCCGGTCCCGCCCCTGTCCCTTCCCGGTCCCTTCCCGTCCTGCCCCGTTGCGGCCCTTCCCGCCGCCCTTGCCCCGGCCCCCGGGGTCGGCTCTCCGACCCCGGCCCCGCCGGTCGGCCGGAAGCTGCCTTCCGTACCTGTCGTCCCGGAGGCCGCGCGTCCGTATGATCTGGGCAGCCCGCCGATCGGGGTGCGCGCCGGGCGGACGTCGAGGGTGCCCGAAGTGGTCCGTTGCGGCCCGCCGTCGGCGGCCGCCGGCCGCCGCCCGTTGCCGTCCCGCCGGCCTCGAACGGTCCAAGGGAGGCGCAGCGCAGTGCGGTTCGCAGGTGTGGGTCTGACGCGTGAGGGTTACCGGATCGTCGTGGCGGGCGCCGAGGGCGGGCCGTCCGGCGTGGACGGCGTAGGCGGCGGGGCCGGCGCGGACGTGGTCGACGAGGTGTACGAACACTGCTCCCTGGAACGGCCGTTGGCGCGCCTGGCCGAGCTGGCGGGGCAGTCGCCGGACGGCCTCGCGGTGGTCCTCGACAGCGCCAACGGCATCATGGACGCCCCGCTCGCCGCCCTCGGCATACCCGTACTCCGCGCCGACCCGCCACTGCTGACCGACGGTCGGACCACCGCGAGCTCCCTCGCCGCGCTCGGCCGCTCCCGTCGCGGGGCGCTGACGGCACTGCCCCCGGACGGCTGGACCATGGCCGGCCGCGAGGACGGGATCGCCGCCGCGGAGGCGGCCTGCGCCCCGGTCGAGCGCGAACTCGCCGAGCAGGGAATGCTGTTGGCGGGCGGCGGAGGAGTCGCCCCGCTGGTGGCGCTGACCTTCGACGACGGCCCGCACCCGGAGTACACCCCGCAGGTGCTGGACGTGCTCGCCCGGTACGACGCGCCCGCCGCGTTCTTCTGCATCGGCCTGCACGCCCTGGCCCACCCCGGGGTCGTCCGCCGGATCGCCGCCGAGGGCCACCTCCTGGGCAACCACAGCTGGTCCCACGCCTATCTGCCGGACCTCGGCCCGATCGGGCTCCGCGAGCAGCTCGGCTTCACCGCCGACACCCTGGCCCGCGCCGTCGGGACCACCCGCGCGTCGAGCTGGCTGCGCCCCCCGTACGGCGGCCGAAGCCCCGAACTGCTCCGGGCGGTCGCCGGGATGGGCCTCACCACGGTGCTCTGGGACGTCGACGCCAAGGACTGGTCCAGGCCCGGCCCCGGGATCGTCGCGGACCGGGTGCTGCGCGCCGTCGGTCCGGGCTCGGTGGTGCTGATGCACGACGGCGGCGGCGACCGTTCGCAGACCGTCGCCGCCCTGCCCGGCGTGATCACCGGCCTGCGCCGGCGCGGCTACCGGATCGTCGGCCTCGACGAGCTGCTCGCCGCCCGCCCGGCCCGTACCTTCTGAGTCCCTCCCGGGGGAAATGATCTATCATCGGCTGATCGTTCGAAGTCGTCCGATCGGCCCGACGGAGCGCTCGACGCCCCCGGACCGGGGACGTTCGTACCTCGACCACGGGGGTGGACCCATGCGCGTCACGCTGGCCGAAGAGATCATGCTGCTGTCCCTGGACGACGAGAGCGGCCAGGCCAAGGACCGCTGGACGGTCGGCTGGATCGTCGCCGGCGGCCTGCTGCTGGAGCTGGCGCTCGCCGAGCGCGTCCGGGTGGACGACAACCGGGTGGAGGTGGTCGACACCTCCTCGACCGGCGACGCGCTGCTCGACGACCGGCTGGAGGCGATCGCGGCCTGGGCCGGGAGCGCCAGGGCCGCGACGGTGGCCGCCTGGCTGAGGAAGGACCAGCTGAAGAGCATCGAGGCCACCCTGGCCGGTCTGTGCGCACGCGGCATCGTCACCGAGGAGCGGCACCGGGCGCTCGGGCTCTTCCCGGTCCGCCGCTTCCCCGAGGCGGACGGCACGGTGGAGCGCGAGCTGCGCGAGCGGCTGAACCGGGTCGTGCTGGAGGACGCCGAGCCGGACCTGCGGACCGCCGGGCTGATCGGCCTGCTCCACGGCGCGCGGCTGCACCGGCTGGCCTTCCCCGGTGAGCCGCGCAAGCGGGTGGAACCGAGGATGGCCGCCGTCGCCGAGGGTCAGTGGGCGGCCGAGGCCGTGCAGGACACGATCCGCGCCACCCAGGTCGCGATCATGGCCGCCACCGCGGCGGCGAGCGCCGCTGCCGCTGCCGCGGCGGTCTCCTGACCGACTGTCCGCGACCCGCCCCGGGTGCCCGGCGCCCGGCGCCCGGCGCCCGGGGTCCCGCGAGACCCGGGCGCGGCGCCCGCGCGGGTACTGTCGCCCGCCCCCGCCCGTGTCTACGCTGCTGCACGTGTCCTCGTCCGCGCGGGATGCCGCGCCCCCCGCCTACGTCCACGCGAGCCTGCCCGGGGCGGTGCCGCTGCTCGGGCACCTGCCCGCGCTGGTGCGCGACCCGGCCGCGCTGCTGGCCGGGCTGCACCGGCACGGCGACCTGGTGGACCTCCGCCTGGGACCGAACCGGCTGGTGGTGCCCTGCCATCCGGAGCTGCTGCGGCAGGTCTACGCCGACGACCGCACCTTCGACAAGGGCGGCCCGATCTACGGGCGCTTCCGGGAGATCCTCGGCAACGGGGTGGCGACCTGCGCCCACGCCGACCACCGCCGCCAACGCCGGATGCTGCAACCGGAGTTCCGGCCCGACCGGATCGCCGCGTACGCGGAGGTGATGACCCGGGAGGCGGCGCTGCTCGCCGACTCCTGGCGGCCCGGCGAGGTGGTGGACGTCTTCCCGTCCTGCTACCGCTTCACCCTGCGGGTGGTGACGCGCACCCTGCTCGGCACCGAGGTGCCGGACGTCCTGGCCGGCCGGCTCCAGCGGGCCTTCGAGACCGCGTTCGCCGGAGCCCTGCGACGGGTGGTCCGGCTGCCCGCCGGCCCCGGCTACCGGGCGGCCGTGCGCACCCTGCGGAGCGCCGTCAACGAGCTGGTGCGCGACCACCGGGCGCACGGCACCGACCGCACCGGCCTGCTCGCGGGCCTGGTCGCCGCCCGCGACGAGGACGGCACGGCCCTGTCCGACGCCGAACTGCACGACCAGGTCGTCGCCATGCTGCTCGCCGGCACCGAGACCACCGCCTCCCAGCTCTCCTGGACCCTGCGCCTGCTGACCGCCCGTCCCGACGTCCTCGCCGCCCTGCACCGCGAGCTCGACGAGGTGCTGCCGGACGGCCGGGCCGCCCGGTTCGCCGACCTGCACCGGCTGCCGTACACCGGGCGGGTGCTGACCGAGGCCCTGCGGCTGTACCCGCCGGGCTGGGTCCTGCTGCGCACCTGTACCCGGACCGTCGAACTCGGCGGCCGCACCCTGCCGCGCGGCACCCAGGTGGTGCTCAGCCCCTATGTCGCCCACCACCACTCCGGGATCTTCGCCGACCCGGCCCGCTTCGACCCGGACCGCTGGCTGCCCGAGCGGGCCGCCGCGCTCCCGCGCTGGGCCTTCGCCGGCTTCGCCAACGGCCCCCGCCAGTGCCTGGGCGCGGACTTCGCCCGCACCGAGGCCGCCATCGCGCTGGCCACCCTGCTGGCACGCCGACGCCCCGTCGCGCTGTCCGGCCGTCGACGCTCCGACGACCGCCCGGTGCGCCTGACCACCGTCCTGCGGCCGCACCGGCTGCGCCTGCGGGTGCTCGACCGCCGCCCGACCGGCACGCCCGCCCGGCCGGGGGCCTGACGCGGTGGAGCCCCCGCCCCGGCGGGTGCGGGGGCTCCGGGAGCCGCTGCCGTCAGTGCGAGTTGGTGTACGCGTAGCCGCCGCTGCTCCAGTTGTAGACGGCGAGCTTGATCGTCTTGCCGGCGTCGGAGCGTCCGAGGTCGAGGGCGCCCCACTGCCCGTTGTGCTCGTCGATGGTGGCGGGGACACCGGCCCAGTCCCAGCCGCTGCCGTTCCAGGTCAGGATCCACAGGTTCTGGCCCTGGTGGAAGGTGTTGAGGAACGCGTCGATGTACTCGTGGCCGTCGCTGCCCCAGTAGACGTTCATCTGCGCGTACGCCTCGCTGGTGCTCACCGCGTCGCACCAGTGGTACTTGCTGCTCGCACAGGCGACCTGGTAGTCGGCCTGCCCGGTGGCGGCGGAGGCCGGTCCGGCGGCGGTGAGGGTGGTGCCGACGAGGGCCGCCCCGGC
Organism: Kitasatospora sp. NPDC089913; assembly: GCF_044748625.1. Lineage (NCBI taxonomy): Bacteria > Bacillati > Actinomycetota > Actinomycetes > Kitasatosporales > Streptomycetaceae > Kitasatospora > Kitasatospora sp. NPDC089913. Next base: position 234,235 of record NZ_JBIVGI010000003.1, read on the forward strand.
CGCGAGAGCGGTCAGGGCCTTGCGGGCGTAGGGGATGGGCATGGCTGTTCTCCTGTCGGATGTGAGGAACGCGCCTGGCCGTGGTGCCGCCGACCAGGAGAGCAGGCGCCGGCCGCTGTCGGGGCTGTCAAGGGGGCCCGTGCGGCGGGTATGTCCGGCGCGGGCGGGGTCGGGGGCCGGGCGCCGCGTCTTGACACCCGGAAGCCCCGGCGCGGGTCCCGTCGGTACCTGGCCTCCGGTACCGGATGCCGGTACCTTCATGGTCATGCCAGCCTTGAACGTCTCCTTCACGGAGGCCGAGCTGACCCGGATCCGTCGGGCCGCGGCGGCCGCCGGACTCCCGGTCAAGCGATTCGTCCACACCGCCGCCCTCGACCGGGCGCTGGCCGTCAGCCTGGAGGCGGGCTACCGGGACATGAGCCGCAGGCTCGGGCGTTCCGAGGAGACGGCGCTCGCCGACCGGGCCACCTACTTCGCCGTCAGCGCCATGGAGGGGGACCTGTGACCTCCCTGCGACGCGGGGACGTGATCGTCGTCGGGCGCGACGGCATGGGCGGGATGTGGGTGGTGATCTCCAACGACACCCGCAACGCCGTCCTGGACACCGTCGTCGTCGCGCAGATCGGCACCGGCTCCGACGAGTGGCCCACCGCCGTGTCCATCGGTGAGCACCAGGGGTGCGCGGTGGACGGCGTCGCCGGGCACGTGCTGGCCGACTTCGTGACCACGATCCGCCCCGGCCTCTACGACGTCGAGGTGCAGGAGAAGCGGCTCGACGAGCGGACGATGCACGCCGTCAGTGAGCGGCTGCGCCTCGCCCTGCCCTGAGCCGGGCCGGGCAGCGCGCCCTGCGGCGCGGGTCCGGACACGGGGAGTGGAGTGCCGTGCGGCGCGGGTCCGGACACGGGCAGGGAGCCGCCCTGCGGCGCGGGTCTGGACACGGGCAGGGGAGTGCGCCAGTGTTCTCCCCCATGACTTCTCAGCTCCCCGCGCAGGGGCCCGGCGCCGAGCGCGGCGCGCTTTTCGACGCGGTCACCGAGGTCGGTGACGCGGCCGTCGCCCTGCTCGCCGACTGCCGCGGCGCCACCCCGGTCCCCGGTGCGCGGTGGACGGTCGCCGAGGCGGCCGCGCACCTGGCGATGGCCAACGAGCTGATGGCGGAACTCGCGGCCGGCGCGGACCGGCCCTACGGGGACGGCACCCCCGGCTCGCTGGCGGCGGCCAACGAGGCCTCGCTGGCCGCACGTCCGGAGCGGGACCCGACCGTGCTCGGCGCGGAGATCGCCCGGCAGGCCCGGCGGTTCACCGCGGCGGCCGGCCACCGCGACGGCGGGGAGGCGGTCCTGACACCGCTGGGCCGCATGGACCTGGACACCCTCGGTGCCTACCTGCTGACCCACATGCTGGGCCACCTCTACGACATCGCCGTCGCGCTCGGGCGGCCGCACCCGATCGACCGGCGGCGGGTCGGGCTGACGATGCCCTTCCTGCGGACGGCCATGCCGCTGGTGGTGGACGCCCGCGCGGCGGCCGGCCACAGCGCCTGCTACCGCCTGCGGGTGCGGGGTCTGGACGGCTTCGCGGTGACCTTCACGGACGGTGCGGCCGTGGTGAGCCAGGAGCCGCCGCGCCGTCCGGACTGCACCGTCCTCACCGAACCGGTCGCGTTCCTCCTGATCGCGCTGGGCCGTTTCACCGCCACCGACGCGCTCCGCCGGGGCAAGGTGCTGGCCTGGGGCCGTCGGCCGTGGCTGGCCTCCTCCTTCCCGGGGCTGTTCGCGGCTCCCTGAGCGGCCGCCTGAGTGGCCGCCTGAGTGGCCCCCGGAGCTGCTCCCGGAGCTGCTCCCGAGCGGGTCGTCCGACAGTCCTCCGAGGGGCGTCGGCCGGGCGTCCCGAGTCCGGATTCGACGGTGCTCGAAGGGCTTTGTCCGGCCGAACTCCGTACACGGAGACTGGTTCCGCCGACCCCGCCCCGGCGTTCGTCCGGGGCCCGGGCCGTCGTCGTGACCATCGGATCCGTTCTGGAGGAGTTCCCATGAGCCGTTCTTCCTCGCTCCGTCTGCGCGCCACCGTCGTCGCGGTCGCCGCCTCCGCCTGTCTGCTCGGCGGCGCCGCCACCGCCGGGGCCGCCCCGGCGTCCCCCGCCGGGACGGCCACGATCGCCGCGACCGAGATGGCGACGTTCACCGGCAGCGGGACCGGAGGCACGCAGTCCTCGGCGATCACCAGCGCGGCCAACGTGGCCTTCGCGAACGCCCAGCGGGCCGGCTGGCAGCGGAGCCAGTGCTACCTGCGTGCCTCCGACGTCCGGGCGACCGGCAGCGGCTGGTTCAGCGCCGTGGCCGAGGTGTTCTGCCAGCGCTGACGCGTCCGACCCGTCCCGATGTCCACCGCGAAGAAAGAGGAACCACCGAAATGAAGCCGATGTTCGTCCGGGGCGGCGCGGCCCTCGCCCTTGCTGCTCTGGCGGCGCTCGTGCCGACCGCCGCCCACGCCACCTCCGGCGCCGGCACTGCCGCCCACGCCACCTCCGGCGCCGCCGTCCGCACCGGCGCAGCCACGGCAGCCGTCGCGCAGGAGACGCAGCGGTTCACGGGCTCCGCCTACGAGAACAGCCCCAAGAAGGCGAAGCGCGAGGCCGAGACGCAGGCCCGCCACGGTGCGCTGCTCAGCGGCTTCCTCAACGAGCAGTGCGTGCTGCTGTTCGCCGAGTCCTACCGGCTCGCCCCCGGCTACTACGGGGCGAATGCCGCGATCAGCTGTACCCGCTGATGCGCGGGGGCCCGGCGGTGCGGCCGCACCGCCGGGCCCCCTGTTCGCGAGGCGGCCCGGTCAGCCGCAACAGGGCTTGCACTCCTTCACCTGCACGTCGTCGACGACCGGCCCGTACGACCCGCCGACGGTGCTGGTGAAGCCCAGGGTGGTCGACGCGCCCTGGGCGACGAAGGTGAACTGGCGGCCGACGTAGCCCATGGCGGTGAACGTCTTGCCGGTGACGTCGAAGGAGAAGTCCTGGAAGTTCTGGCCGTCGATCAGCGCCCGGCCGGTCTTCAGGGCCGGTGCGCCCGCCGGGTTGCCGGCCAGCGAGTAGGTGACCGAGTAGGTGGCGCCCGGCACGGTGGTGAAGCTCTGGGTGACGGTGCCGGCGCTGTTTCCGTTGAGGTCCACCGACTGGTCGCCCTCGGCGGCCTGCCAGAAGCCCGCGCCGATCAGGTCGACGCTCCCGCTCGCGACGCGCCACGGGCCGATGGTCTGACCGGCGGTCAGCGGGGTGAAGGAGTTGGCGGGGGCCTTGGGCGTCTCGAAGCTGCCGTCGTCGAACCGGCTGAGCGCCCGGTTGCCGCCGGCGGCCTGGGCCGGGACGGCCAGCGCGGTGGCGCCGGCGACGAGCAGGGCGACGGCGGTGATGCGGGTGCGCGAGAACGACATGGGTGCCCTCCCGGGGCTGGTGAGTGGGATCAGCCGATGATCGGCTGTGCACAGAGCGTCCGCCGTCGCGGTGATCCCTGCCAAGGCCGGAAGGGTGGCGCCCGGTGTCGCGCCCGGCCGGTTCCCGTGCTCTCGCGCGCCGGTTTCGATCGGTCCGGCCCGGTCGTAGCGGGCCGGGCGGGACCTTCGCGGACGGCTGCGGCCTCGCGATCGGGCCGCGCCCGGGTCGCGGCCCGGGCGTCTTCCGGGGAGCGGGACGATTCGTGCACGCCCCTCCCGCGTCGCGCGCTCCGGCCCGCGTCGTGCACTCCGTTCCTTCTGCTGCCCCTACGGCTGCCCGCCGCCCCGCCGCGCGTCCAGGACCAGATGGGTCCCGAGCCCGAACAACAGCCCCCAGAACGCCGAGCCGATGCCGAACAGGCTCATCCCCGAGGCACTCGCCAGGAAGGTCACCATCGCCGCGTCCCGCCCGCGCTCCTCCGCCACCGCCGCCGCCAGACTGCCCTGGAGCGAGGCCAGCAGCGCGACCCCGGCGATCACCGCGATCAGTTCCTTCGGCAGCCCGGTGAACAGGCTCACCAGCACCCCGCCGAAAGTGCCCACGAGCACGTACAGCGCGCCCGACGACATCCCCGCCACATAGCGGCGACGCGGATCCGGGTGCGCCTCCGGACCCGAGCAGATCGCCGCCGTGATCGCGGCCAGATTGACCCCCGGCGAGCCGAACGGTGCCATCAGCACCGATATCGCGCCGGTCGAACCGATCAGCAGCCGGTCGTCCGCCCGGTAGCCGAAGGCCCGCATCACCCCGAGGCCCGGCGCGTTCTGCGAGGCCAGGGCCACGATCGTCAGCGGCAGCGCCAGACCCACCACGGCCGACCAGGAGAACGCCGGCGCCGTCAGCACCGGCACCGTCGGCCCGCCCGAGCCCGGGCGCAGCGGCAGCCCGACCGTCAGCGCCGCCAGCACCCCGCCGGCCAGCAGTGCCACCGGCACCGCGTACCGGGGCGCGAACCGCTTGGCCACCAGGAACGCCGCGAAGGCGCCGACCACCAGCGTCGGCGCGCTGTGCACGGCACCGAAGATCCCGGCGCCGAAGGAGAACAGGATGCCCGCCAGCATGGCGTTCACGATCCCCACCGGCACGGCGGCGATCAGCCGCCCGAACCACCCGGTCACCCCGAACAGCGTCACCGTCACCGCGCTCACCAGGAACGCCCCGATCGCCTCCCGGTAGGGGTAGTCGCCCAGGCTGGTCACCAGCAGCGCGGCCCCGGGTGTCGACCAGGCGGTGACCACCGGCGTCCGCGTCCACCAGCTCAGCGCGAAGCCGCTCACCCCGCTGCCGATCGCCACCGCCCAGATCCAGGAGGCCGTCTGCGCCGTGTCCAGCCGCCCGGCGGCTGCCGCCGCGAGCACCACCACCAGGGGACCGGAGAACGACACCGCGACGCACACCAGGCCCGCCAGCAGCGCCGGCCCCGACACATCACGCCGCAGCGTCCGACGCTCCCCGTCCCCGGTCGGCGCCGTCTCCGGCCGGGCCGTCAGTTCGTTTGTCATCCCGGCAGTATCCCGAACCCCACCGGACGCGGACCGGCCCGTCCACCGGGACGCCGGCGTCCGCCCAGCTGCGGACTTCCGCACCCGCGCACCTCGTACTCCCGTGCCCGTTTCGTCGAGGACGCCCGTGCGCGTCCGTCGGGGTCTCCCGTGCCCGTCCGCCGGGTCTCCGCGGACGCGATAATGGCGTCATGATCGACAAGCGGTTGCGCGTGGTACTGGCCGAGGACTCCGTCATCCTCCGGGAGGGCATGGTCGAGCTGCTCGGCGCGCGGGGGTGCGAGGTGGTGGCCACCGCCGGGACGGCGCCCGAACTGCTCGCCGCGGTGGCCGAGCACCGGCCGGACGTCGCCGTGGTGGACATCCGGATGCCCCCCACCCACACCGACGAGGGGATCCGGGCCGCCGTCGAGATCCGGGCGAGCCACCCGGGGACGGGCATCCTGGTGTTCTCGCAGCACATCGAGACGGCCTGGGCGGCCCGGCTGCTGGCCGGCGGCGCCGCGGGAACGGGCTACCTGCTGAAGGAACGCGTCGCCCGGACCTCGGAGTTCATGGACGCGCTGCACCGGGTCGCCGACGGCGGCACGGCGCTCGACCCGGAGGTGGTCACCGGGCTGATGCGCGGCACCCGGCGGCGCCTGGTGGACACCCTCACACCGCGCGAGCGCGAGGTGCTGGAGCTGATGGCGCAGGGCCACTCCAACCGCTCGATCGCCACGCTGCTGGTGGTGTCGGACCGGGCGGTGGAGAAGCACGTGGCCGCCGTCTTCACCAAGTTCGACCTGCCCGCCACGGACGTCGACAACCGGCGGGTGAAGGCCGTCCTCGCGTACCTGGCCGACCAGGAGCGGTGACGACGGCTCACCGCCGCCGGGAGAGGTGACGGCGGCTCACAGGGCCGCCGGGAGGTCGGCCGTGACCGTGGTGGGTCCGCCGGGCGGGCTGTCCACCCGCAGCACCCCGTCCACCGCCGCCAGCCGCTCGGCCAGACCGGCCAGGCCGCTCCCGCCGCCGTTGCCGTTCCTGCTCCCGTCCCCGCCGCCGGGTGCGGCCCCGCCCCGGCCGTCGTCGCGCACCAGCAGCCGGACCCGGCCCTCGGCCGCGCGCACCGCGAGTTCGGCCGAGCGGGCCCCGCTGTGCTTGGCGATGTTGGTGAGCAGTTCGGCGGCACAGTAGTAGACCGCCTGCTCGATGGCCGGCTCCGGCCGCTGACGCAGGTCCAGGCGGATGTCGACCGGTACCGGGCAGGTCGCGGTGAGGCCGGGCAGGGCCTCGCCGAGGCCGCCCTCCGGCGTCACCGGGTGGATGCCCCGGGTGAGCAGCCGGAGTTCGGCGATGGTGTCGTCCGTCTGCGTACGGGCCCGGGTGACGAGGGCGCGCAGCCGGGCGGTGTCCGCGGCCGCGCCGGCGCCGGGGGCAGGGTCGGGGCCTGGCCCGGGGGCCCGGTCCGGTGTGGGCGGTCCGACCGGGCCGAGCGCGTCCTCGGCGAGTGCGAGCGTGATCGCCAGCGCGACCAGTCGCGCCTGCGTGCCGTCGTGCAGGTCGCGCTCCAGCCCGCGGAGCCGGTCGGTGTTGGCCGCGATCAGCCCGGTGCGGGCGTTCTCCAACTGCCGTACGCGCTGCTGCTCCCGGACCGGGCCGAGCAGGACCCGGGCCAGCCGCCGGTTCACCCCGCTCAGCGCCCGGACCGCGCCCGGCGCCGAGGCCAGCAGCACCAGACCCAGGGGCACGGCGACGAACTCCGGCCAGCCGGCCGCCCGGGGCCCGGGTTCCAGCAGCCGGGCCCAGAGCGGGAAGCCGAGGAGCCATCCGCTGCCGAGCGGGAGCAGCACGGCGGCCGCGAATCCCAGCACACCCAGCGGCAGGCGCAGCACGAGGTGGAGCAGCACCCGCCAGGCGACCGGATCGGTGAGCACCACCCGGCCCCGGGCCAGTGCCCCCGCCGGGCGGGGGAGCGGGGCCGGCGGCTCGATCCGTTCGCCGAGCAGCCGGTCCACCAGCCACCGCTGGGGTGCGCCGAGCCGGCGTACCCCGAGCAGCGCGAGGACGACGAACGGCAGGCCGACCACCGTCAGCGAGAGCAGGACCCCCGCGTACAGGAGCGCGATCGCGCAGAGCCCGCCGAGCAGCGCGACCGGCAGCCCGAGGACCGCGAAGGCCCAGTCCCCGCCCCGGACGGCGAGGTGGCGCCGCCACCCGGGTGCGACCGTCCGGCCGGCGCCCCGGCCCGCGCCCCCGGCAGGTCGGTCGGTCGTGCGGTCGACGCGGCGGTCGGTCGTGCGGTCCGTCCTGCGGTCGGCGGGTTCAGTCACGGCCGCCGCCCACCAGCTCCGCCGCCGGTCCGCCGACCGCCCAGCGGCCGGTGACCAGGATGCCCGGCAGGACCAGTGCCGCCGCGCCCGCCACGATCCACCCGCAGGTCGCCACGGGAACCGGCGGCACCGCCGAACCCGTCACCGCGGCGCTGAACGCCGAGGCCGCGGCGCCCGCGACCGCCGCGCCGAGCAGGACGCCGACCGCGGTGGTCAGCACCGCCTCCGCCGAGAGCATCCGCAGCAGCTGCGGCCGGGTGGCGCCGACCAGCCGCAGCAGGGCGAACTCCCGGCGCCGGTCGGCCGTCACGGCGACCAGGGTGTTGACGACGGAGACCGTGGCGAAGCAGATCAGCATCCCCAGCTCGGCCTGCCGCAGCCAGATGTCGGTGGCGGAGGTCACGGAACCGGCGGAGGAGGCGGTGCCCCCTGCCGCCGCCGCGGCGCGCCCGGCGGTGAATGTCATGATCGACATGGTGCCCGACAGTCCCACCAGCAGGGCCACCGGCACCACCGCGGACGACAGTCGCCGGGCGTAGCCGCGCAGGTTGGCGTCGGCCAGCCAGCCCGTTCCGGGCGCCAGCAGCCGCAGCGGCCCGCCCAGGACGGCCGCGAGGAGCCGCGCCGCGAACGGCCCCGCCAGGGCGACCGCGACCAGCAGCACCAGCGAGGCGAGCAGCGCGGCCTGCCCCGCCTTGTCCACCTGGTCGGCGGGCCGGGACGCCGACAGCCGCAGCAGCAGGACACCGCCCACCAGCACGCCGGCCCCGGCGAGCAGCCGCAGCGCACCGGTCCGGGCGTGCTCGGTCGAGCTCGCGGTCAGTGCCGCCGCGGGTGCGATGCGGGAGATCCGCCGGGCCGCGACCGCGGCGGCCGCCAGCCCGACGAGCAGCACCACGCCGAGGGCGACCAGCATCGGCACCGGCGTGCCCGGCACCCGGACGGCCGGCGCCGCCATTCCGCGGCGCTGGAGCGCCGCGAGGAACCATCGGGCCGCCAGGGCGCCGAGCGCCCAGCCCGGCACGGTCATCAGCAGGGTGGTGACGAGGACCTGGCCGCGCACCAGCCGCCGGGTCTGCCGGGGCGTCGCCGCGACGGTGCGCAGCAGGGCCAGTTCCCGGTGCTGCTGCCGGAGCGCGAAGCCCAGCGCGTTGACCACGACGAAGAACGCGACCAGGACGGCGATCTCGCCGAACGCGCCGGCGATCATCATCGGACCGGGTCCGGCGACCGCTTTCCGGGCGGCCGCGGGGGTGGCGAGTTCGGCGGCGGCCAGGGAGCCGAACAGGGTGATCGCGGCGACGGCGAGCAGCAGGGCGGCGGCCGTTCCGGCGAAAGCGGCCGGACGCGCGCGCAGCTGTCCGAGAACGAGGGAGAACATCGCGCTCACCCGCCCAGCCGGCTCAGGCGGTCGGCGACCCGCGCGGCGGTGGGGCGCTCGAGCTCGTCGACCACCAGGCCGTCGGCGAGCAGCAGCACCCGGTCCGCGTACCCGGCGGCCACCGGATCGTGGGTCACCATGACGCAGGTCCGGCCGTCCCGGTCCACCCCGGACCGCAACAGGGCCAGCACCTCGTGCCCGGTGGACCGGTCCAGCGCGCCGGTCGGCTCGTCGGCGAACAGCACCTCGGGTCCGGACACCAGGGCCCGGGCGATCGCCACCCGCTGCTGCTGACCGCCGGACAGCTGCCCGGGCCGGTGCCCCTCCCGCCCGGCCAGGCCGACCCGGGCCAGTGCCTCCAGCACCCGGCCCCGGTCGGGCCGCCGTCCGGCGAGCCGCCCCGGCAGTTCGACGTTCTGGGCGACCGTCATCGCCGGCATCAGATTGAAGGCCTGGAACACGAACCCGACCCGGCTGCGGCGCAGCTCCGCCAACCGCCGCTCGGGCAGCCCCGACACCTCGGTGCCGCCCCACCGGACCGTGCCCCGGGTGGGCCGGTCCATCCCGGCCAGGCAGTGCAGCAGGGTGGTCTTGCCGGACCCGGACGGCCCCATCACCGCGGTGAACGTGCCCGGCGCGAAGGCCACGGACACCCCGCGCAGGGCCCGCACCGCGGCGGCGCCGCGTCCGTACTCGCGGTACACCCCGTCCGCCCTCGCGGCGGCCTCGGTACCGGTGGTCTGTGTCGTTCCGTTCATACCGCCATCCTCGGCGGCGGGGGCCGTGCCGATCGATCGTGCGGCCCCCCGAACCGGGGGTTCGGTTTCCCGAACCCCCGGCCGGTGCGGCCGGTGCGGCCGGTGCGGCCGGTGCGGCCGGGGTGGCCGGGGTGGACCGGACGTGTTCCCCGGTGCCCGTCACCGCACCCCGCTCGGAACGGGCTCCCGCCCGGCGCGTCCCTGATCACGCATCGCATCCGGAGGACGACGGTCGGTCCCGCCGATCCCGCCCGGGGAGTGACTGGCAGTCACCGGAAATACGGTACGTATGCATGTTTGACTTACCTCAACGGGTGGGCGCACATTGGCAACAGGGGTGTTCTGCCCCTCTTCGGACAGGTTCGGACCAGCCCCCTCGGCATCGATGACCACCACGTGGTCGCGAAGGGAGGAGTCGGTCATGGAAGTCCTCATCACCTGTCTCGGAGATGTCGCAGGTCCGCGCCTGTTGGACGGGCGGACCGGCGACGGCACGGTCGGTCTCGCACCGCACCCCGGTGAACCGTTCAGCGGGACCCGCTGGAAGATGAACGGCGGTCCGGAGGGCGTCGTCACGCTCTTCTGCGAGGGCGACGTACCCGGCAACCGGTTCCTGGACGGCCGCACGGCCGACGGCACGGTCGGTCTGGCGCCCAACACCAATCCGCCGTTCAGCGGCACCAGATGGCTCGCCGCCAGGCTGAGCGACGGCTCGACCACCTTCAAGTGCCTCGGCGAGATCGAGGGCAACCGGTTCCTGGACGGCCGCACCGGCGACGGCAGTGTCGGCCTGGCGCCGAGCACGGAACCGCCGTTCAGCGGCACCCGGTGGAAGGTGGGAGTGCCGTTCGGCGACGACAACGTGGGAATCCCGGCCGACGGCTGACCGGGCACCGGCACGGCGAGCGACGCTCCCCGCGTCCGGGCCGCCGGGAACCGCCCGACGGCCCGGACCGGGAGGTCGGGGCACGGTCGGGGCGGTCAGGGCCGGTCGGTGGCCAGGAGGGCGTGCAGGGAGGCCGTGAGGGCGGTGACGAAGGTGTCGCGGGTGGTGTCGTCCAGGAGGTCCAGGGACAGGTAGGGGTTGAGGTCCTCCAGTTCGACCAGCAGCAGGTCGCCCTCGGGGGTGCGGCAGGCGTCGACGCGCTGGATGCCGTGGTCGATGTCGTTCCAGTCGACGAAGCGGCGGGCGAACGCGAGGTCGGCGGGGGTGGGCCGGTAGCGCTCCAGCTCCCAGCGCCGGGCGGGGTCCGGGGCGTACAGGGCGTACTGGAAGGCGCGGTCGACGAAGTAGAACGAGACCTCGTAGGTGAAGGGGATCCGCGGTTGGACCAGGACGCCGCCGAACGCGATGCCGGCGAGCTCCTCGCGGGGCACGAACGCCAGACCGATGGAGTCCGCGCCCAGCTCGGGCTTGACCACGTACTCGGGGACCACGGGCAGCCGGGGGAGGTCCTCGGCCCGGTCGACGGTGGGGATGACGGGGTGGCCGGCGGCCGAGAGTTCCAGCAGGTACCGCTTGCCCGCCATGTCGGCCCTGCCGCGCAGCTGGTTGTGGACGCGGGTGCCCGAGCGGAGCGCCGCGGCCCGGAAGGCGTCGTACTGGGCCTGGTAGTGCAGCACCGGGCCGCTGTTGCGGACCAGGACCAGGTCGAAGGCGTCCATCAGGGCGGCCGCGTCCAGGGGGTGGCACAGGGCGATGTCGAAGTCCGCGCGCAGCCGGGCGGAGAGCGCGATGTCCTCGTCGCAGTACCGGCGTCCACTGGCGGGGTAGGCGAGGTCGGTGACGTACAGGACACGGGGCTTGGTGGCGGCCATGGTTCTCCAGGGGTCGGCTGACGCCGCCCAACCTACTGGCCGCCGTCCGGCCGTCCCGCCGGGGGGGGAGGGTGTCGGGCGCCGGGGGAGGGTGTCGGGCGTCGGGGCGAGGTGGGTAGGTCGTCGACGCACGTTCATCTGGTCGCCCACTTGATCGCATACTGATAACGGGTCTGGTCCGATCGTGCGGCGGTGAACTCCCCCCGCCCCGTGCGAAAGTCGAAGGGAACGACCATGGAACGCAGATCCCTGCTCGGTGCGACCGCCGGAGCGCTGGTGCTCGGAGGGCTCGCCCAGGGCACCGCGGAGGCCGCGCCGGCCCAGGACGGTGGCGGGCTCGTCACCACCTTCAACGTCATCAGCGACATCCAGGGTGACCTCGGTGACTTCGCCCAGGCCCTGCGGGACATCAGGTCCACCAACCCGCGCTCCTCGGGCCTGGCCGTCGCCGGCGACATCACGCCGCGCGGTTACGACTTCGAGTACGCCGAGGTCCAGAAGGTGCTGGACCAGGGCCCGAAGCCGCGCGAGGTGGCCTGGGCGATCGGCAACCACGAGTTCTACGTGCCGAAGTGGTCCGACCCGAACACGCTCGCCCAGAGCACCTGGCCCAACGGCACCACCGAGGACTCCCTGTTCCGCAGCTTCTACCGCTTCGCCCGGCGGTCCGCGGTCTACGCGGAGACGTCCTTCGGCGGCATCCCGGTGCTGACCCTCGGCACCGAGCGGTACATGAGGTACCACGACAGCTCGCTGTGGGACGAGGTGTGGATCAGCGAGGCGCAGTTCCAGTGGCTGGAGGACCGCCTGCAGTACTGGGCGCGGCGGCGCAAGCCGGTCATGGTGATCACACACCACCCGCTGCCCAACACCGTCTCCGGCACCCGCAGCAAGATCTACCTGAGCGACTACCTCCAGGCCGACCGGCTCCTCGGCATCCTGGGGCGGCACCGCGACGTGTTCCTCTTCAGCGGCCACACGCACTGGGACCTCGGCCTGTCCGACTGGTACGTGCGCCGCGTGGTGCCCGGCACCGCCAACCTCGACGGCTTCTCGGTGGTCAACACCGGCGCCGTGCAGACCGGTTTCGTCGACAACGGACAGGGCGGCGAGTCGACCGTCCCCGGCCGCTTCAACCAGGGCCTCCAGGTGGAGGTGTACCGGGACCGTGTCGTCATCTCGGCACGTGACTTCGCGACCGGCACCTGGATGAAGCGGACGACCGTACCGCTGGCCAACCGCGTCTGACGGCCTGTACCCGGCGGCCCGTACCCGGCGGCCTGTGATCGGCAGCCGGCGACCGGCAGCCTTTGACCGGCAGCCTGTGATCGGGAGCCGGTGACCGGCGGCCGCCCTCACCCGGGGCGGCCGCCGCGCCGTCAGCACCCGCTCGGCCCGGGGGGCAGCCGGGCCCCGGGCCGTCAGCGGTAGTCGGTCGGGAAGCCGGCGGTGATCGTCCCGTCCTCGCCCCGCCAGAGCCACACCGGACGGCGCCCCAGCTGGGCGACGGGCGGTGTGACGAAGAGCAGGCCGCGTTGCTCGCCCGCCTCGGCGGTGTCGTGGGCGGCCGCGGCCAGCAGCCGCAGGGCGTCGCACGCCGCGCCGTCCGGGTCGGTTGCCGCGCCGGGCGGGTCGAGGTGGGTGGCCAGTTCGACCAGACAGGCGCGCAGCGGGCCGGTGACGCGTGCGATCGGGGCGCCGTCGAGGGCGGGGTGGCCGCCGGTGTCCGGGTGGGTCAGCACGGAGCCGTCGGACGGTGGGTTCGTCGTCGTCGAAGTCATGGGCAGGACGGTAGGGGAGGGGCCCGACATCCCTGCGGGCTCCGCGGTGCCCGCGCGGCCCGACGGGGGCACCGGCCCGGGCGGGTGTCGGTGGGCAGGGCTATCGTCCGCGGCATGGAACAGGACATCCTGGAGCGCTTCCCCCCGCTGCCCGATCGGGTCGGTCACGTCGGCGGCGTGGAGTCGCTCACCGTCGACGGACGGCGGTACTACTTCGGCTTCGACTTCACGAGCGACCTGGTGCTCTCGCCGCTGATCGACGATCCGGGCGCGATGTCCGCCTTCGCGAGCGCGTACATGCGCCAGACCACCGGCCGGCACGACACCGCCCACTGGGACGGCCTGGTCGCCCTGGCGGTCGACGGCTCGGCGATCGCCGGTGACGACGCGGACCGGACCGTCGTCCTCGCGGACCTGCGCGCCGGGCTGCCGGTGGCCGGGAGCCACCTGCTCTACCTGCTGGGGGCGGCCACCGGCTGGGAGGAGTGGTTCGAGGAGGCGCCGGAGGTGCGGCAGGCGTACGAGCGGCTCGGGTTCGACGAGGAGGACACGGAGTTCGTCGACCACTGCCTCGAGGCCGTCCGGGAGCACGGGACGCGGGCGCGACCCGACGAGTGGACGGTCGTGCGCTTCCACCTCACCGCGGCGGTGCGTCATCTGCCCGGCAACTGGGGCGTGTTGTTCGGCCCGTTGGCGGAGGGTCTGCTGAACCACCGCTGAGCTTCTCCGCTCCGGCGGTCGGGGGCCGGGGTTGGGGTGGGGGTCGGGTCGGGTCGGGTCGGGGTGGGGTGCCGGAGCGGAGGCCGGAAATTCCCCGGACTCCGCCGAGCCGATCACCTAACATGCCGAGCCATGGCGATGTTTGTGCACCTGACGGCGGCGGCGAACGCGCCGCGCATCCGGCGGGCCGGTCTCCGCGCGGCCAGTCACGGCCAGGGCGGCGCACGCGGGGTCTACGTCTTCCCGGTGCTGCCGTCCTACACGCTTACCCACCAGTGGATGCGCGAGCTCGGCCGGTTCGACCGGCGGGGCGGGCGGGTGGCGGTGCACGTCCGGCTGGACGACGCCCAGCCGGTGCTGGTCGGGCCCTACGGCGACCGGCGGCAGAGGGCCCAGGCCGAGGTCCCCGCGGCGGAGGCGGTCCGGCGGATCGCGGCGCTCGACGACCCGCGCGGGTGGGAGGTGTTCGTGCCCCGGGCGATCGGAGCGGGGGAGGTGCACCGGGTCCGCGCCGCGCCGCAGGTGGTGGGCTGGCGGTACCGGCCCGACGCGCACGGCACCCGGCCCTGCACCTGCTACGGGTGCCGGGACCGCGGCGGCTACGGGGCGCGCCGGCTGCGCGAGCGGCTCCCGCACGCGCTGGACGGCCCGCCGCCGCCGACCCCCGTGCTGCTCGCCCGGATCGCGGCCGCCGGGGACCAGGGCGATCCCGCCGAACTGCGGGCGGCCCTCGACTGGTTCGGCGTGCTGCGGCGCCCGCGGGGCCCGCTCGCCGAACTCGCCCGCCTCGCCGCCCACCACGACCCCGGCGTCCGGGAGTACCTGGCGTGGGCGGTCCGCGACTGGCGCACGCCCGGCACCGCCGAACTGCTCGCCGCCCTCGCCGACGACCCGCACCCGGACGTCCGCGAGGCGGTGGCGGACGTCCGCCGGCTCCGCCGGTGGGAGCCCGCGGGCGCGGTACCGCTCCCCGCCGGCTGACCCGGTTCCCGAGCGGCCCGACTGCCCGACCGCTCGACCGCCTGACCGCCTGACCGCCTGACCGCTCGACCGCTCGACCGGGCATCCCGGAGGGGGTGTGCGCGGGGCCGTCCGCGCACACTACGGTGTGCCGGACGGGACTCGGGGTGGGGGAGCGGATGCGGCAGGGCGCGATGATCAACGATCGGTACCGGATGGACCGTTGCATCGGTGCGGGTGGGATGGGCGCGGTCTGGAGCGCCGTGGACACCCGGCTGCAACGGGACGTCGCCGTCAAGGTCCTGCTGCCCCAGGTCGACGGCGCGGAGGACCACGAGGCGCAGGCCCGGTTCGAGCGGGAGGCCCGGATCACCGCGCGGCTCCAGCATCCGAACATCATCGGCGTGCACGACTACGGCCTCCACCGGGAGGCCGGCCTGGCGACGCCCTATGTCGTGATGAGTCTGCTGACCGGCCGATCCGTCGCCGAGGCCCTGCGCTCGGGCCGACGTCCCGACCCCGTCCAGGTCGTGGAGTGGGGCGTGCAGATCTGTCACGCGCTGGCCGCCGCCCACGCGGTGGACGTCGCGCACCGGGACATCAAGCCCGGGAACCTCTTCCTGACCCGGCACGCGGACGGCACGGAAGCCGTCGTCGTCCTCGACTTCGGTATCGCCGCCTACCTGATGGCCGGCCACACCCAGCTCACGCCCACCGGGAGCGGTATCGGCACCCCGGCGTACATGGCCCCGGAACAGGCCCGGGGCCTGCGGGTCGACGGCCGTGCCGACCTCTACTCCCTCGGCTGCGTGCTGTACGAACTCCTCACCGGCACACCGCCCTTCGGTCACCGCGGCAACCCGTACGCCGCGATGGAGGCCCACCTGAACGAGCAGCCGGTGCCGCCCCGGCACCACCGGCCCGATCTGCCCGCCGGCCTCGACCGCGTCGTCCTGCACCTGCTGGCCAAGGACCCGTCGGCCCGGCCGGCATCCGCCGTGGTCGTGGCCGAGACGCTGCGGGCAGCCGTCGCCCGGCCGACCGTGGTCGCGGCCGTACCGACCACCGTGCTCGCCCCGCCGCCGCCCGCGCATCCGCCCACGGCCGTCCGGCTGCCCACCGCCGCCGAACTGACGACGACCCACGAACTGGCCAACTCCCTCAGCCTGGAGGGGCGGCACAACGAGGCGGCGGCCCTGCTGGCGCAGGTGGCCGACGGCCGGGCCCGCCTGCTGGGCGCGGCCCACGCGGACACGCTCAGGGCACGCAACAACCAGGCCTACAACCTGGGCGAGGCCGGGCAGTACCGGGAGGCGGCCCGACTGCTGGAGCAGGTGGCGGCGGACCGGCACCGGGCCCTGGGCCCGGACCATCCGCACACCCTCACCAGCCGCCACAACCACGCCTACTACCTGGGCGAGGCCGGGTACCGGGAGGAGGCGGCGCGGCTGCTCGCGGCCGTGGCGGCCGACCGCGGGCGCGTCCTCGGCCCCGACCACCCGCACACCCTCACCGCCCGGCACAACCACGCCTGCAACCTGGGCGAGGCCGGGCAGCACGGGGAGGCGGCACGCCTGCTGGAGGCCGTGGCGGCCGACCGCCACCGCGTGCTGGGCCAGTTCCACCCGCAGACCGTCAAGTCCCGCAAGGTCCGCGCGATCCACGCGGCCCGTAGCTGACACCAGGGGGACGGGGCGGACCGGCCGGGTCGCGCGGAGCGCATCGAGAACCGCGGGCGGGGCGCGACGGCAAGGGGGCGGCGCCGGATCGGAGGCGGGCGCGCGCCCGCCGCCTCCGCACCCCTGCGCGCCGCACGACACCGGGGCCGGAGCGCTCAGCGGCGCGGTCACCCGGGTATCGGGAACTCGACGTCCGGGTGGTCAGGGGAGGCTCCATGAACGTGCAGCAGGTTCCGCCGGTCTCGATCTTCTACCGCCGCGACGGGCTGGACCCGGGCGCGGCGCTGGGGGAGGTCCAGCGGGGGGAGCCGGTCCGGCGGGTACGTGACTTCTGGCTGCACCGGACCGGCGACTACTGGCTCGTCACCCGGCACGCCGACGTGCGGCGCGTACTGGCCGACCAGGAGACCTTCGCCATGCACGACCCGCGGCGCGCTCCGATCCTGCCCGACGAACTCCTCAACATGGACCCGCCGGAGCACACGCGGCTGCGCCACGTCCTGACACCGGAGTTCACCGGGAAGCGGATCCGCGCGCTGGACCCGATGATCGACGCGATGGTGCACGCGCTGATCGACGACATGGAGACGCGGGGCCCCGCCGCGGACCTGATGGACGCCTTCGCCCTGCCGCTGCCGCTCGGGGTGATCTGCGCACTGCTGGGCGTGCCCGACCCCGACCGGGCGGCGTTCCACCGCTGGTCCCGCGTCACGCTGGATCTGGGGCTCCCGCTGGAGGAGCGGATCGCGGCGGGTCGGGAGTCGCGGGCGTACGTGGCCGGGCTGGTGGCGGCGAAGCGGCGCAGCCCGGACGACGGGATGATCGGCATGCTCGTCCGGGAGCACGGAAACGCGGTGTCGGACGCCGAACTGGCCGGCGTCTGCGAGTTGCTGCTGCTGGCCGGTCATGTCACGGTGTCCAACACGATCGGGCTGGGTGTGCTCGCCCTGTTGTCGCACCCGGAGCAGGCCGATCGGCTGCGCGAGGCTCCCGAGGGCGATGCCGTGCTCGACGGCGCGGTCGAGGAACTGCTGCGGTACCTGTCGGTGTCCAGTACGGCGCTGGCCCGCACGGCGTGCCGGGACACCGAGATCGGCGGCGTTCCGATCAAGGCCGGTGACCAGGTCGTCTGCCAGCTGCCGGTGGCGAACCGCGACCCGGCGCTCGGCGCCGGGATGGACCTCTTCGACATCGGGCGCAGGCCCGTTTCGCATGTGGCCTTCGGACACGGTCCGCACCACTGCCTCGGCGCGCCACTGGCCCGCGCCGAACTGCGGATCGCGTTGCCGGCGCTTCTTCGGCGGCTGCCCGGTCTCGCGCTCGGGTGCCCCGCCGACGAGGTGCCCTACCGCGTCAACAACGAGGTCTACGGCCTCCACGCACTGCCCGTCACCTGGTGAGCGGCGACATCGGCTGCACCGTCTCGGCCCGTCCAGGACCGGGGCCGTCGTGTTCCGCCCCCGCCCGGCGGACAGCCAGGAGAACGGCGACCGGGCCGGTCGGCCTCCCCGATCCCGAAGGAACATCGACGATCCCGAAGGAATACCGATGAGTCCGATCCTCGACGCCAGGGGCCTGCGGGCCTGGGCCGTCCTCCTCGCCGTCGCCGCACTGCTGCTTCCGGTCGCGCCGCGCGCGCTCGCGGCCACGCCGGGACCGCCCGTTCTGACGGACGGTCACGGTCTGACCCAGGTCGGCTCGACCGGCACCG
Source organism: Kitasatospora sp. NPDC089913 (assembly GCF_044748625.1). NCBI lineage: Bacteria > Bacillati > Actinomycetota > Actinomycetes > Kitasatosporales > Streptomycetaceae > Kitasatospora > Kitasatospora sp. NPDC089913. Next base: position 252,350 of record NZ_JBIVGI010000003.1, read on the forward strand.
CCACCGACTTCACGATCACGGTGACCACACCCGATGTCGCCGAGCAGCATCCCATCAGGATCATCCTGCCGCCGGGCTACTACGACGATCCGGCCCGCCGGTACCCGGTGCTGTACTTCCTGCACGGCTCACCGGACAGCCCCGTCAATCAGAACTACCCGGCCCTGCGAAGCTCCAACTCGATGATCACGGTGATCCCGGACGGTGGGGCGAGGGGCTGGTACGCGAACTGGCGTGACCAGAATACGGCGGCGGGCGCGCAGAGGTGGGAGACCTTCCACCTCGAGCAGGTGATTCCGTTCGTCGACGACAACCTGCGCACCGTCGCGGCCAAGCGGGGCCGTGCGGTGGCGGGCATCTCGATGGGCGGTCTGGGCGCGATGCGGTACGCCCAGCGGCACCCGGAGCTGTTCACCGAGGTCGCCTCGCTGTCCGGGGGGCTCGACCTGTCCGCGGCCTCGATGGGCCTGCGACTGGCCGTGGTCGCCTCCCTGACCAACGCGCCCGGCGGGTTCTGCGGGTCTGCCTCGTCCACCGGCGGGGACTGCACCGGCAGTTACGCGCCCGCGGTGTCCAGCGACGCCCTGTTCGGCTCGCCGTACCCGGTGTTCAACCTCGACCGGCTCTGGAACGAGGCCGATCCGGCCTCCCACATGGGCCGGCTGGCGGGTGTCGGCATCTCGATCTACACCGGTAGCGGGGCCGGCGATCCGCTCTCGCCGGAGTTCTGGATCGAGGGTGCGAACAAACACGCCAGGGACAGCCTGAACGCCCTCGGCCTGCCGTACTACTACGTGGGCTACGGCAACGGGGCCGGTTGGGGGACCCGGTGCGACGGGAACCACAACGCCGGCTGCTGGGCCCAGGACCTGGTGGACTACGTCCCCCGGTTGGAACGGGCCTTCGCCGCCGGATGAGCCCAACGATCGCCTCCCCGGGGTCGCCCGGGGAGGCGACCGGAGCACGGCGGACCGCGCCGGGCACCCGCCGGGGTCCGCCGGTCACCGCCCGTCGAGCTTGTTCCCCCGACCCTGCCGCACCCTCGGCCGGGCGAAGTGCTCTTGGAGCCGGGCGTGGCGGAACTGGTAGATCGCGCCGGCCTTGCGCAGTACGCCCCGCCGGTGGGCGTCCTCCAGGAACTCCATCGGGGCACGCGGCAGCCGACCGGTCAGCGGGAGCCACAGGCGCGCGAACAGCGTCCACTGCCCCCACGCGGTCAGGCTCAGCGCCGTACCGAGCCCGGCCCCGAAGGCGGTCAGGAGCCCGAACCGGAGCCCGTCCGGGACGGTCCAGCCGAGCCGGACGCCCCACAGGTTCCCGTTCAGTACCTCGACAGCGGGCAGGCCCGCGACCGCGACCGCGGCGCCGAACAGTGGAGCGAACAGGAGCCATTGCAGGAGCACGGTTCTGCGGCTGCGGGCCAGCAGCTCCCGGGGGTCGGGGGCCGTCTCGATCGATTCGGACGCCTCGCACCAGGCCATGACGGCGCCGACGAGCCCGCCCGCGGCCGCGAACATGACGCCGTAGACGACCGCGTCCACCGACCCGACCCTGAGGGCGTACGGGTCGTCCGAGAGGAGCTTGCGGACCACTCCCTGGACCAGGCCGATCCCGAGCCCGCCGGCCAGTCCTCCGGCGATCCCGAGCCCGGCCCGGGCGAGGATCTCACGACCGGACCTAGCGCCCGGACGCCGCGCGCCACGGCCGAGGCGGAGGCGGAAGCGGGAGGGTTCGAAGGCTCCACCCTTGAACGCGAAGCCGATCCAGTGCGCGAGCGCGAAGGCCACGGCCGCGGGAGCGGCGTTGATCACGGCGTCGGCGGCCCCGATGACGATTCCCTCCACCAGCCGGGGCCGCAGCCCGGGTTCGGGACCTCCGTAGCCGAGGCCGGCCCAGGTGCCGTCCACGGGGCCGACGACGAGGCCGACGCCCAAGGCACAGACGAGCCCGGTGACGACCGTGCGTGCCCCGAGGCGCACCGCGGTGCCCAGTTCCCACCAGGCGAGATCGGGCGTGCCGCGTTGTTGCAGGTGCCGTGCGAGGAAGCCCAGCCAGTGCGACACCCGCTGCGGGTCGGTCCCCCGGCCCGCCCAGGGCGCCTTCCGTGACGCCCTGCGGCCGGGCTGGGGAGGCGGCTCGGGACCTACGGGGTACACGGACGGGACCAGCGAGTTCAGCAGATGGCTCTCCACCGCTGCGGCGTCGGGGTAGCGGGCCCGGTCGGCGAGGTCCCCCGGGAGCCCGTCCGGGTCGGGACGGCTGTAGGCGGTGCGGCAGAGCCACAGCATGAGCGGGACCCTCAGTACGTCCGCCGCGGGGCAGGACGGATCGTCGCGCAGCGCGTCCGCGAGCGGTCGCCACCGCTCCTGCTGCTGCGGTGCGGCCGACCCGAGCAGGTACTCCGCGGCTTCCTCGGCGGTCAGCGGGTCCGCCTCCACCACGGCGGCCTGCCGCAGCACGGACGCGTGGCGCACCGCTGTCCGGTAGTCCGCCGTTCGGCACGTCAGGATCAGCGGGGCACCTGCCGCCAGAGCGGTGTCGAGTGCCCGCAGGGCCTTCGGCTGCTCGGCGGCGGGCAACTCGTCCAGCCCGTCGAGCACGGGAAGGATCCGGTTGCGGGTGAGCAGCTCACGAACCGTTCCGCGGTCCAGGTACGGATACTCGCGCAGGAGCTGGTGCTCCAGCCAGCCGCTCAGGTGCTCCTCCGCCGGCCGCCAGGAGCCCAGCGGCAGCAGCACCGGGACCGGATCGCCCGCCCGCATCCGCTGCAGGAGTTCGATCACCAGCAGAACGGCGAAGCTGCTCTTGCCGCTGCCCGGCTCTCCCAGGACCACCAGCCTGCGCCGCTCCGGACGCAGGAATGTGCGGGCGAAGGAGGTGAGGTCCGCCGCGCTCGCCCCGTCGGTCCGCCCGGTCCGCCCGACGTGGTCGGCGAGGTCCGCGCCGGTCGCCGCACGCCAGCGCACCGGAATCGGGTCCGGCCCCGCCAGCTCCCGCAGGGAGGCCTCCTGGCGCCACTGCGCCAGGACCACGTGGCCCAGGCGCTGCGCGCCCAGCTCCACCGGGTCGGGGAAGGCGACGGTGAAGTAGTTGTTCTGGACCCCGTGGTCGCCGATCTGAACGGCCAGCGGTCCCTCGAACACGAGCGGCCGGTCGTCGTGGTGACGGGGGCGGTCGCGCTCCGGCCCCGTGCCGCTCACAGGAAGCCGGGGCGGCCGTGGGCCGGTGGTGCGCACCGGCCCGCCACGGTCACCCGCTCCGGCGTGGACAGTCCCGTCACGCCCCGGAACCGAAGTGGTTGTCCTGCTGGTTCCCGTCGCCGATCTGGAAGGCCGTCGGGCCGCGGAATGTGTTGCCGGACACCGTGCTGCCCTCCGCGGGGCCGCGGCCGGGCATCCCGGCACTCAGCCGTCGCAACTCGGCCGCCACCTCCTCGCGTTCACGGGCGTCCAGGCTCTCCAGCAGGACTTCGAAGCGGTGTCGCCAGGAGGTCTCCTGGCTCTCCCGTACGAGCTCCGCCTCCCTGGGCCCGGCCGTCGCCAGCAGCTCGGCCGTCCGGTCCAGCTGTTCCAGCTCCGCGTGCTCCCGCCCGCCGTCAGCACGCCCGAACAGCCGGGCCACCCGCAGCCGCAGCGCACCCCAGGCGTCGGTACCGGCAGCCTGCACCACTGCCGTGCCCCCCGCGGCCGCCACCGTGGTCAGCGCCTCTTCCAGCATGGCCCGCTCCCTCGCCCGCACCGGTGGTCCCCGGTCGTTCCATGACCGTACCAAGACCGGCACTCCGGGGCAGGGCGGTCGGTGGAACCGGCGGACAACGGCGCATCGGAGCCGAACTCGCCGGAGTGGGCCACGAGTTCCGGATCGTTGTCGTGATTCCGATGGTCATGGTCACTCCTCCTCGGACGGATGTCCGCGCCGTGCGGACATCCGTCGCCCGCGTCCCGCCCGTCGCCCGTGACCCGCCCCGTCGTGGGCAGCCCGGCAGCAGGTGCGGCACGAGGGCCTGAGCACCACGGGGCCGCGCGCGGTCGTACGCCTCGAAGAGGTGGCCGGGGCCCCGGACCTCGGTACAGGTCCGGGGCCCCGGTCCCGCCCGCGCTCGCCGCACTGATCACCCAACGCGAAGCTTCCAGCCCGAGCCGGCGCCGGAACCCAACGACGACGGGTGGGCGAAGACGACGAGGACGACGACGCGGCCACCAAGCCGGCACGCGCCCGCAAGGCCCGCGCCGACACCGAGTGGCCCCCCTGCCGCCGGACCGGACCCAACCCCCAGAGTCCGGTCCGGCGGCGCACCTGATGAACGGAACCCGCTCCGTGGACCCCGCAGCCCTGGCCTGGCTCCTCGCCCAGCTCGGCCCCGCCACCAACACCGACGACCTCACCGCCCGCAACGTCGCCTTCGAAGTCCTCGCCGAATGCGTCGCGGCCGTGTTGGCCGAACCGCTGCGCCTCGTCGTCGACGGCGTGGTCACGATGGACCGCACCGGCAGCTTCAGCGGCCTCGAACGGCAGATCACCGCTCTCCAGGACGCCACTGGCCCGGACGACACCCCCTTAGCACCGACACCACCCACCAGATCGAAGCGGTCCCCATCCGGCCCGCCCGGCGGATCCGATGAGCGACCCCGGAGCCCAGCACCACCCGGGTATCCGGACCGCAGCCGCCACAGCCGCCGACCGACTTACCGAAGCCTGGCAGCAGCTCACCGCCGCGCAAACCGCAGTCCTCGCCGCCATCGCCGACCGCCGCCGACCCGACCTCGCCCGCGCCATCGCCCGCTTCGTCGGCACCATTCGGATCTTCCAACGGGCGGTGGACGCCGCCGTCCGCGACCTCACAGACCAGCAGATTCCCGCCGTGTACGCGCAGGGAGCTTCCACCGCCGCCACCACCCCTCGGCCGCCGCTTCACCTGGACCAGCAGCCACCGGCACGCCCTGCGCGCCCTCACCGCCGACACCTGCACGGACATGCTGCGGCACTCCCAGCAGACCGTCCGTCGCGCCGGAGCCTTCCACCGGGCCGCCCGCGCCGCAGCCCGCCAGCACATCCCCACCCCGCCCTCAGCGCGCGCACCGCACTCCAAGCCGCCAAGGCTCTCGCTGCCCAACTCGCGGCCGCTCAACCCCTTGACCGGGTCGTCTACCGCGGTGGGGCCGGCATGCCCGTCCGGGCCTGGGCCGAAGCCGCGACCCTCGCTCGGACCGCCGTCGCCTACAACGTCGGCACCCCCACCGTCGCCCGCGAACGCGGCGTCCAACTGATAGACGGCTTTGACTGCGGCTGGACCAGCCACCCCGACCCGACAAGCCACCCGGACGCTACGCACCGTCGACGACGCCGCCTAATGGCCCATCTCCCACTCCCGCTGCGCGCGTTCGGCCTGCGCCCCGACGCGACACATCCCGACGGAGAGGCGGCCTCTGACCACTGAGAGCAACGCAGTGGTCAGGCCCCGAGTCAGATGCCGAGGTAGGGGGCGAGGGTGGCTGCTGTGGTCGCGCACCGCAGGTAGTTGTCGGCGTGGTGGAAGCGGTAGTGGGCGCTGATGCTGCTGGTGTGGTCCAGGGTGATCCCGTCGAAGAACCTGGCCAGTCCGGGTGGGACGGCGACGGGGTCGCCGGGATCGGCGATGTTCACCCAGCGCGTCCCGCCAGGCAGGCCGGCGCCTCGCGGCTGCGTGTCGTCGGCGGACCGGGGGGCGGGGACGAGGCGGTCGAAGACCACCCGGGGCAGGGCGAGCGGCGAGCCCAGAGTGAGGAAGAGCTCGGGTCGCAGCTCCGGATGGGCGTGCAGGGCCTCGTAGGCGACGACCGAGCCCAGCGAGTGCGCGACGACAATACGCGGCCGGTGCCGGGCTATGCGCGCTGCCACCTCCTCGCGTGCGGCGATGCGCTCAGGAGCATCCGGTGCGCGCAGGTAGGCGGCCACCTCGGCGCACAGCAGCCGGACAAACACCCCGAGCGGCCCCTCGGCCAAGTCGAACCTGCGTGCCAGCCAGGCGGAGAACCCGCGCAGCGGTACCGCGGCATGTCCCTGGGCCACTTCGTCCGGCAGCCCCAGTTCCCGTGCCCAGATGTCGAGGATCTCCTGCGCCAGCGGGTCGTCGAGGAAGTCGCCGCCGTGCTCGCCCTGGGCGGCCGGCCCCGGTCGGAGCTTGTCCGCGTAGTAGGCGAAGTCGGCGTCGATCCGTTCGCTCGGGACACCGAGGCCGGCGGCCAGGTCCCGCGCCCAGGCGGCAGCCTTGAGCGCGCGGAGCTGCTCCTTGCGCGCGTCGGGGATCCCGGTACCGAAGCTGTTGTAGATGCCGTGCACGGCGACGATCCGGAGCGGTGAAGCGGTCTCACTGGTCAACGGAGCCTCCTGATGAGGGGGTTTAGACAGAGAACAGCTACTTCGTGGCCGAAGCCCACCACCACCGTGCCGTCCCCGGAGAAAGCCAGGGCCCACGCAACATCCGGAAGATGAAACGAAGTGAGGCAGGTGCCGGTGGTGAGGTCCCATAGCCGGACGGAGTTGTCGTCGCTGCCGGTGACGGCGTGTGGGTGGCCGTTGATGTGTGCTACCGCGACCGACCTCACCTGGCCGGTGTGGCCGATGAGTTCGCGAATGTGGGTGCCTGTGGTCAGGTCCCAGAGCCGCACTGACCTGTCGTAGCTGCCGGTGATGGCGTGCGGGCGGCCGTTAATGCGCGTCGCCGCCACCGCGTCGCCGCCACTGGTGTGGCCGGTGAGCGTGCGGATCTCGGTGCCGGTGGTGAGGTCCCACAGCCGGACGGAGTTGTTGTCGTCGCCGGTGATGGCGTGCGGGCGGCCGTTGATGTGCGTTACCGCGACCGACCTGACCCAGACGGTGTGGCCGGTGAGATGGTGGGTCTGGGTGCCGGTGGTCAGGTCCCACACCCGGACGGAGTTGTCGTAGCTGCCGGTGATGGCGTGCGGGCGGCCCTTGATGCGGGTTACCGCCACCGCGTTCACCCCGCTGGTGTGGCCGGTGAGGTGGTGGGTCTGGGTGCCGGTGGTCAGGTCCCATAGCCGCACGGAGTTGTCGTCGCTGCCGGTGATGGCATGCGGGCGGCCCTTGATGCGGGTTACCGCCACCGCGTTCACCCCGCTGGTGTGGCCGGAGAGGTGGTGGGTCTGGGTGCCGGTGGTCAGGTCCCACGCCTGGACGGAGTTGTCGTCGCTGCCGGTGATGGCGTGCGGGCGGCCGTTGATGCGGGCTACCGCCACCGCGTTCACCCACAGGCTGTGGCCGGTGGGAGTGCGGATCTCGGTGCCAGTAGCCAGGTCCCACACCCGCATTGAAGGGTCGTAGCTGCCGGTGATGGCGTGCGGGTGGCCGTTGATACGCGTCACCGCCACCGCGTTCACACCGAAAGTGTGGCCGGTGAGGTGGTGGGTCTGAGTTCCGGTGGTGAGGTCCCAGAGCCGCACGGAGTTGTCGTTGCTGCCGGTGATGGCGTGCGGGTGGCCGTTGATGCGGGTTACCGCCACCGCGTTCACCCACAGGCTGTGGCCGGTGAGAGTGCGGATCTCGGTGCCGGTGGTGAGGTCCCACAGCCGGACGGAGTTGTCATTGCTGCCGGTGATGGCGTGCGGGTGGCCGTTGATACGCGTCACTGCCACCGCGTTCACCCCGCTGGTGTGGCCGGTGAGGTGGTGGGTCTGGGTGCCGGTGGTCAGGTCCCAGAGCCGCACGGAGTTGTCGTCGCTGCCGGTGATGGCGTGCGGGTGGCCGTTGATGTGCGTTACCGCGACCGACCTGACCCAGTCGGTGTGGCCGGTGAGGTGGTGGGTCTGGGTGCCGGTGGTGAGGTCCCACAGCCGGACGGAGTTGTCGTTGCTGCCGGTGATGGCGTG